>JBGPDX010000037.1:0-17608 GCA_041482475.1 Candidatus Limnocylindria bacterium
CGACCGCAACGCTACGCCTCCGCGGCGGGTCGCGACCATAGGGTGTTCGTCAGCCGTCGCGGGGCCAGCGATGGGACCGGTGCGCGGGCGCGCCGGTGCACGCGCGCACGTCCTGCTCCGCGGCCGCCGAAGGTCCTGTCGTCGAGGGTCAGCGGTCGACGCGGCTGCGCAGCAGCTCCATGCCCGCCGCCGACTGCCGGTGCGCCCAACCGATCCCATCCCGCCAGGTGACCGCCTCGACGATCGCGCCCGGCGCAGCGGGCGAGGCGTACTCGAGGCGGTAGGTTCGGGGCAACGTGTCCGGCCGGGCACCCCGCTTGCCTGCGGCCGCGGCGACCGACTCCTCCAGCCAATCGAGGTAGACCGCGTTGTTCACATGGTCCATCGGATCGAGCTCCTGCGGCCTGACACCGAACGTCCGGCGGACGACGTCCGGCGGGTTGGCCGGCAGGGCGACGCGGAGGAGCCTATCCACCACCGCCGTCCCGGGGAACCTCGCCGCGAAGACATCAGGCAGACGCGTGAGACGCCCCCGGCCGTCGACGAGGACCCAGTCCGTGACGACGCTCGCCGCATGGACGTCACCGAGCCGGAACTCGGCGCGTCGCCGCGCCCAGACCTTGCGATAGCCGACGACCTGCGTCGAAACCGCGACGGTCGCCCCCATCGGAACGCCGACGAAGCAATCGACCTGTGCCGCTCGCACGAGCCAGGCGAGATCGCGCTCGCGGTACCAGGCGCGGTCGAACCCGAGCGCCTCCGAATGCATCCAGGCGATGTCCTGGGCGTAGCGGAGGAGGCCGGATGCGCGAAGGAGACCGTTCGGTCCGGCCTCGTCGAACCGCACGCGATAGGTCGTCTCGTGGCGGCTCGGCGTGGACATGCGAGACAGGGTACGGGGTTGGCCGGCCGATGCCGGCCGGGCGTCGCGTGCACGTGGCGACCACACGCGACCTGGCGGGTGCGCGCTACCTCGACGCTCGCAGGCGCTCGGGCAGCATGCCGGAGCGCGCCCGGGCAGTTCGCGGCCGCTCTTCCCCTGCAATCACGCGCTCGATCCGCCGTCGGATCTGGCCAAGGTGGCGAAGGCCGCCATCGTCCCAGGCGGTCGAGTAGATCGCGGTCGCTTCGGCGCGCAGGAGACCGGCCTCACGACGGGCGCCCAGCCGCTCCAGCTGGGCGACCCCGTCGAGGATCGCCCGATAGAGCGCGGGCAGGTCTTCGGCCGGCGATGCATGAGTCTCCATCACGCTGGACAATGGGACGCAAGTCCGGGGGCAGGAATAGCCGACACGTCACCCCTCCCGGCGGCGAAGGGTTCACGCTCGCCGATGCGCTGGCCGTCGACGGGCGATCGCGCTCGGGCCGATCAGTCTCCGCCGTGCCAGGAGGAGCGGACGCCGAATTCGCCGAAGGACCCGGTCGCCGGCAGCCAGGTTTCGCTGACGGTCTCCACGCGAGCGCCACGCGGACCGTCCCGGAGCGCGCCCAGCAACGCCTCGAGCGACTGGCGCGGTCCCTCGGCGACGCAGCGAACCGTGCCGTCCCGCTCGTTCGAGACCCAGCCGGTCAGGCCGGCCTCGGACGCGACGCGAATCACGAAATATCGATAGCCGACGCCCTGGACGCGGCCGCGGACCACGGCGTCGAGGCGCTCGAAACCAGCCGGCCCGACGTGGCTCAGGCGGCATTCCTCCGCCGCGGCCAGGCGAGGACAAGACCGTCCGCAACGAGCTCCGGGCTGACGTTGGACTCGAGCAGCTCGCCGGCGCGGGTGAGGTGGTCAAGGAAGACGGCCGAAGCGCCTGCGGCCAGGCCGCCGGCCGCCGCCGTGAGGTCGTCGAGGAGCGCCGGGTCGCGGATCGCCTGCAAGCCGCCGAGCTGGACGAGCGCGAGATCCCGGGCGACGGCGCGCCAGATCTCGACCAGGAAGGCGGCCGCGCGCCGACGCTCCGCCGCCGATGCCCGTCGGGTCGAGGCTCCGTCGGCGGTCGGATCCGGGGCGGCAGTGGTTTCGGACGTCTCGTCCACGATCGGTTCGGCTGGCGTGGGTCGTCCCGAACGGGGGCAAGGGGCGGCCGCCGGCGCGGACGGCGCCAGGAGCGACGCGGCGACGGCGGCCTCGGCCAGGAGCTGGCGGACCACGGTCAGGCGCCTCTCTCGCGGGGCGTCCAGCAAGTCGAGCAGGGTCCGGCCGATCTCGGCCCGCGCGACGACCGCCTGCGGCGCGCCGGCGTAGGCCAGGGCGACGCCCGGACGTCCGCCGGCCAAGCGCCCGAGACGAGCGGCGGTCGGGGGATCGGCGGCCCGCTGCTCGCCGAGGATCGCCTCGATGTCGCGCAACCCAACCGGTCCAAGCCGGATCCGCGCGCAGCGCGAACGGACCGTCGGGAGCAACCGCTCTTCGTCGTCGGCGCAGAGGATGATCGTGACCCCGGCCGGGGGCTCCTCGAGCGTCTTGAGCAGCGCCGATTGCGCATCGTCGTTCATCCGGTGAGCCTGCTCGACGATCGCCACCCGGGCGCCGCCCTCGACGGGCAGGAGCGCCAGCGACGAGATCAAGCCGCGGACGGTTCCGGGTTCGGCATTCGATCGCTCGCCGATCCTGATCTGGCCGCCGGGCCCGTCGGGCGCCAGGCGATGGAGGTCCGGGTGGTTGCCGGAGTCGACGAGCCGACACGCGCGGCACGTCCGACAGGGCCGGGCGTCGGCCGGCGCTGCCGTGCACAACAGCCGGGCCGCCAGGTCGAAGGCGAGCGTCGTCTTGCCGACGCCGGCCGGCCCGACGAGCAGCACGGCGTGACCGCCGCCCTCACCGATGACGGCCGATGCGGCGGCCAGCGCCGCCGGCTGGCCGCGGGTCCGGGCCGCCTTCACGGCGAGATCAGGACGCTGGCGTCTCGGTCGACGAGTCGGGCGACGGTGGTCGGGGTCGGGTCGTTCGCCGCTTCGGCGTCCCGGTCTCCGATCCGCCATCGGCGGTCGCGTCGGGAGCCGAGCCGGTGGCCGCCGATGCCGAGGGCCGGCGGGTCGTCCGGCGCTTTGGCGCGGCCGCCTTGCTGCCGACTGCGGTCTCGCCCGCCGCCTTGGTCGAGCGTCGCGTCGTCGTCCGGCGCTTCGGGGCAGCAGTCGACGTCTCGGGGGACGTGCCGGCTTCGGCCTTCGGGGCGGCGGTTCGGCGACCGCGCGTGGCGGGCTTCGGTGCCTCCGTCCCGGGCGCCGATGCCTCCGCGGGTGACGGTTCCGCCCGTGGCTCCCGGGCGGCCTCGTCCAGGTCACGCATGGCTGCCGGCTCCGGCCGTGGCCGCGACGAGACCTGCGCCCGGAGCATGGCCTCGAGCTCCGGCGGCACTTCGCTCCACGGTTCGCCGCCGCCCGCGCGGGGCGCCGGCCGGTCATGTCGTTCCGGGCGGTCCTGGCGCTCGGGCCGGTCGCGCCGCGGGAAGCCGCCGTCCCGCGAGCGATCGCGCGCGCCGACATCCGGGTAGCGATTGATGCCGCCCCCGCCACCGCCGCGTCCAAAGCGCTCACGGTCCATCGCCGCGGCGTAGGCCGCGCGATTGCCGCGTCCACGGGCTCCGCCGCCCCCGCCGACCATCGGCCGGCCGCGGTTCCGCCGCTCGGCGATCAGGTACTCGGGGATCTCGGGCTCGTCGAGGTCGTCCTCCTCGGGCCGCGGCGGGATGGGTGTGGTGGTTGGGCTCGCCACGCCAAGTTGCGAATCCCAGACCGACCCGAACGGCGTGCTGCGGGGTGCCCGCGGTGCCGGCGCCTCGACGAACTCATCCTCGACGTCCGCGGGAGCTCCCTCGACGCCGACCGACTCGACGCTGACCGGCGCCTCGCCGCCCTCGCCACGCTGGCGCCCGCGTCCCCGCCCCCGGCCGCCTCGCCGGCGACGCCGACGGCCGCCGGCTTCGCCCTCGGCGTCACGCGGCAACGCGGCCGCCGGAGAGACGCCCTCGACGGCTTCGACGGGCTCCTCCTCGCCGGCCTCCGATCCGGCCGCGGTGCCGACAGCGACGACCTTCGACAACTTCTCCCCGGGCAGCACGACGAGCGACGCGCCGCTCGACGTCAGCGCTGCGGCGGGCGCCGGCGCGCGTCGTCCGCCGCGCGCCGCAGGCGCCGCTGGTTCCTCGTCCCGACCGCGACCGCGACCGCGGCCGCGGCCTCGACCCACGCCGGTGCCTTCGGTCTGCTTGTCCGGAACCTCGGTCATCGACAGGTCCTCCTCGTCGCCGGCGACCCGGCGACCCGAGCGCGATGAGGCCTTCTCGACCCGGGCCAGGTGGACGATGTCGGTGAACTGGTCGGCAACGTCGATCAGGTCCGACGAGGTATTGCCGCGGAAGCTGATCACCTCGACCCGGACGCCCGTCTCCTGGACGGCCCGGATGGCCGGCGCGAAGTCGCCGTCGCCCGACACGACGATGGCGATGTCCAGGTTCCGGGAGGTCTTCATCAGGTCGACGACCAGCTCGATATCGAGGTTGGCCTTGACCTTGCCGTCGCCGTACTTCCTGATGTCCTTGCTGACGACCTTGTAGCCGTGCCGGGCGAGGAAGGAATGGAAGTTGCGCTGGTTCTCGTTGTCCGGGTCCAGCCCCGTGTAGGCGTACGCCCGCACGAGGTCGCGACCCGCGGTGGCCGACTTCAGCAGAGTGACGTAATCGATGTCCACGCCGGCAGCCTTGGCCGCGTAGAAGATGTTCGCCACGTCGACGAAGACGGCGACGTTCTTGCTCACGATGACTCCTTGATCAGTTGAGTCGCCTTCCGCCGGCGCGATCTCGCTGCTCGGCGGTGGCGGTCATCAAACGCGTCGCGCGGTGACTCCGACCGCGGCGACCGTTCGTTCCATCAGCGGACGTCCCTTGGCAAATCCGCGCTGCTCCCAGCGGGTCCGTGCCGCCGGGTCGTCCGGCCGAACCGCCTCGACGACGGTACAGCCCTTGTTGCTCGCCGACCGGAGGAGCTCATCGATGAGCGCCCCCGAGATCCGGTCAGCGTCGTGCTCAGGGTCGACGACCAGGAAATCCACGGTCCCGACGTACCCCCCGGCGCGAACCGACGGTCGCAGGGCGAGGACCGCGCCCCCGACAACCTCCCGTCGCGCCTCGGCAACGAAGATACTCGCCTGCGGCAGGTAGACCATCGTGCGGAGCAAGTCCGCCGCGTCCATCGGGCCTTCGCCACGGTCGTCCCGACGTTCCGGGCCGCTGAGGGCCACGAGCCGATCGATATCCGTGATGCGCGCCGTTCGGACCTGGTATTCCACGCCGGCCGGTTGGTACCTCACCTGGAGCGGCGAAACCTCGCTGCGAGCCACCCAGGGTCCGGTCCGACCCGGGGATCGCGGGCGCCGCTGACCGCACGGAGGTGGCGAGCGATTGCTCGCTCGACAGCCACGTCCGGGTCACGGCAAGCCGGTCTTGCAATCGGTTCGCCGGTGCCTATGATACGGCATCGCTTCGGCGGCCACCTGCGCGCTGCCCGAACCCGACTTCGCGCCGTTTTTCGCTATGCACCGGCCGCTCGTTTCCGTCAGCCGCCCGCCAGAGCCGAGTGGGCTCCGCGGCGTCGAGGAGCCGGCCGCTGGGAACGGGAGACGGCGAGAGCCGCGGCCGGGATGGGGCGGGGAGGGACCGACCGGGTTCGCCGGCAGGCCGGCTTGGAGGAGGAGATTTCAATGAAACTCAGCAAGGTTGGGTCGCTTGCGGCTGTTGCGGTGCTGGTCGTCAGCGCCTGCAGCTCCACCGGCAACCCCTCCGCCAGCGGCGCGGCGTCGGGTGGCACGGGCACCCAGCCCGATGTCTGCAAGAGCAAGGTCGGCAGCAGCTCGACCGAGATACACATCTATTCGAGCTTGCCGCTGGAAGGCACCAGCCTTCCGCAGAGCACGTCGATCGTGAATGAGTTGAAGGCGGTCCTCGACGGGCAGAAGATCGGCAACTTCACGATCAAGTACACCAGCCTCGACGACGCGTCGGCGGCGAAGGGCGGCGACTGGGACGGCACGGTCGAGCAGTCGAACGCCAACAAGGCCGCCAACGACCCGGACGCGATGGTCTACATCGGCACCTACAATTCCGGCGCCGCGAAGCTGTCGATCCCCATCCTGAACAGCGCGTGCCTGGTCATGTTCAGCCCCGCAAACAGCTATCCGGGCCTGACCAAGGCAGTCACGGGCGTGACCACGCCGGGCGAGCCGGATTCGTACTATCCCAACAAGTACCGCAATTACGCTCGCGACATCAACACCGATGACGCCCAGGGCGGCGCCTCGTCGGAGTGGGCCTTCTCGCTGGGCTTCAAGAAGGCGTATGTCGTCGACGACGGCCAGACGTACGGCTCGGGCATCGGCCGGGCATGGGCCAAGCATTTCGGAAGCATCGGCGGCACCGTCGTCAGCCCCAACGGCGCCTCCGAAAGCTACGATCCCAAGGCAACCGACTACCAGGCTCTCGCGCAGAAGATCAAGTCGTCCGGAGCTGACGTCGTGTTCGTCGGTGCCATCACCGGCCAGGGCACGCCCAAGCTCTGGAAGGACATCAAGGCGGTGAACGCGACCGTCCAGATGTTCGGCCCCGACGGCGTCAACGAAAAGACCTGGTTCGATGCCGCCGGCTCCGCAGCGGTCGGGACCTACCTGACCTTCGGTGGCGTCGACATCAGCCAGCTGACCGGCACCGGCAAGACCTGGGCCGAGGGCTACAAGACCGCCAACAGTGGCACCACCCCGCCGTTCTACGCGGCGTACGGGCATGCCGCCGGCGAAGTGGTGCTGGCCGGGCTCAAGACCGCCGGCACGAACGATCGCTGGAAGGTCCTCCAGGCCATCATGGGGTCGAGCGGCCTTGAGACGGTCATTGGCAGCTTCACGCTCGACCCGAACGGTGACCCCAAGGGCGGCGTCATCTCCAGCTATCACATGGGCGCGGCCTGGCCACCCGAGTACAAGGGCGTCATCACGCAGTCGAAGCCCTGATCGCGCCTCAAACCTGAAGCATTCGGTTCCGGGCGGGCCATCAGGCCCGCCCGGAACCCACATCTGACCCATCCGTGCGCAGCCGCAGCTGAAGGGTCCCCGCCCGCATGGATCAACTCCTGCAGACCCTGATCATCGGCCTTGCCGAGGGGCTCATCTTCGCGCTCGTGGCGCTCGGCTACACCCTCGTTTACGGGATCATCGAGCTCATCAACTTCGCCCACGGCGACTTGTTCATGATCGGGTCGCTTATTGCCTTCATGCTGATCGCGCCGAAGGACCCCAGCGGCGGCCTCGGCATCTTCCCGATCAGGGCGGACACACCGGTCCCCCTCATGATCGCCCAGATCCTGCTCGTTCTGGTGATCACGATCGCCATCACGGCCACGCTTAACGTGGCCATCGAGCGGCTGGCCTATCGGCCATTGCGACACGCACCCAAGCTGGCCCCGCTGATCTCGGCCATCGGCATGAGCTTCGTGCTTCAGAACGTCGGGATCATCTTTGCGGGCTCCAACCAGCGGACCACCGAGAACATCTTCCCGACCCAGAACCTCCTGGCGGTGTTCGGAATCACGGGATTCGAGATCACGACGTCGGAGGTCTTTGTGGGCGTGGTGACCATCCCCCTGCTGATTGGCCTGACCTGGTTCGTCGCCAAGACTCGCCAGGGCAAGGCCATGCGCGCCACCGCGCAGGACCCGGACACGGCGGGGCTGATGGGCGTCGACGTCAACCGCACGATCGCGATCACGTTCCTGATCGGCGGAGCCCTGGCCGGTGCGGCCGGCGTCGTCCAGATCCTCTACAACAACCTTGTCCAGTGGAACCTGGGATTCCGCTTCGGCCTGAACTCCTTCACGGCGGCCGTGCTGGGCGGGATCGGCAACCTCCAGGGAGCGGTGCTGGGCGCACTCGTGCTTGGCCAGATCAATGCCATCAGCGACCGCTACATCGCTCCGGCCTGGACGAACGCCATCGTCTTCGGCGTCCTGATCGCGATCATGGTCTTTCGACCAACGGGCCTCCTGGGCCAGCAGCTGGCGGATCGTGCATGAGCGCACCGGTCGAATCGGTCGATACCAGCACGCCGATCGGCACCGGGCTGGGCGCCTGGCTCGGCTATATCGGCACCACCGTGGCGAGCCTGCCTGGCACCTACCGCTCGTCCGTCAAGCGACGGCCGAGGCGGATGGCGGTCATCACCCTGGTGGTGGTCCTCGCGCTGATCTACCCGGTGCTCAACCAGTACTTCCTTGCCGGGTTCAGCCGCAACGTGTTTCCTCTGCCGCTGCCCGACGACACCGTCATGACGTTCATGGCGATCTTCGCGATCATGGCCGTCGGCCTGAACATCGTCGCGGGATTCGCTGGACTGCTCGACCTTGGCTACGTGGCGTTCTACGCCATCGGCGCGTACGTCGCCGCGTTTCTGGCCTCGCCGCACTTCTCGGCGTTCGGGATCAACTTCGAATTCCTGAGCCTTCACGGCGCCGGCACGCCCGGAATCCACCTGCCGTTCTGGATCGTCATTCCGATCGCCGTTGTGGTCGTCGCAACGTTCGGGGCCCTGCTGGGCGCGCCGACGCTGCGCCTTCGCGGCGACTACCTCGCGATCGTGACGCTCGGCTTCGGCGAGATCGTGCCCCTCGTCTTCAAGAACCTCTCGAACGTCACCCTGTCCACCACGCTCGGGCCGTTCCAGATCAACCTCGTCGGCGCCAACCTCACGGGCGGCGTCCAGGGGATCAACCCGGTCGATCCGCCGTTCCTGCCGATCCTCAACATCCCGTTCGACGCACGTTCCGGATTCCTGCCCGTGTATCTGGGCATCGTCCTGCTCTCGATGGCGATCCTGGTCGCGCGGAACCTTCAGTACTCGCGCATCGGGCGTGCCTGGATCGCGATCCGCGAAGATGAGATCGCGGCCGAGATGATGGGCGTGAACACCGTCCGAACGAAGCTCCTGGCCTTCGCCCTGGGCGCGAGCTTCGCCGGCATCGGTGGCGCGCTGCAGGCCTCCTACCTGGGAGCCACGACGTCGGATTTCTTCGATTTCACCATTTCCATCCTGGTCCTGATCATGATCATCCTGGGCGGGATCGGAAACATCTGGGGCGTCGTGGTCGGGGCCGTCACGCTGCAGTACCTCGACAAGACGTTCCTGCCGTACCTGGGTCAACGCGTCCAGGACAACGCCCCGTGGCTGCCCAATCCCGCCCAGTACAACTTCCTGATCTTCGGAATCATCCTGCTGTTCATGATGCGGTTCCGACCCCAGGGATTCCTGCCCAGTCGCCAGCGGGAGGCAGAACTGGCCGTCATCGGCTTGAGCGCCGCCGAGGTCGAGATGGGCGTCCCGGTCGATGAGGAGACGGGCCTGCCGCTCGATCTCGACAACATCGAGGTCGCGCCGCCGGGCCAGTCGGAGATCGGCCCCGACGCGCGCGCCCCCGAAGTCCCGTCGGAGGGCCGGAAGCTGTGATGCAGGAGACGAGTCACCCGTCCCCTTCGCCGTCCGGGGCCCTGCTGACGGGCACCCTGGACGACGCGGCGATCCTGGTCAAGGCGCGGGGCGTGACCAAGAGGTTCGGCGGCCTGACGGCCGTCAGCAACATCGACTTCGACATTCCCCGGGGCTCGATCGTGTCGCTGATCGGCCCCAATGGCGCCGGCAAGACGACGTTTTTCAACATGATCACGGGCTATTACGCGGCGTCGGCCGGCGAAATCAGCTTCGACGGCAAGCCGATCGTCGGCAAGAAAGGCTCGAAGGTCGTCTCGAAGAAGCCGCACGAGGTTACGGCCATGGGGATCGGCCGCACCTTCCAGAACATTCGGCTATTCGGCACGATGTCGGCCCTCGACAATATCCGGGTCGGGATGAATGTCCACCTCAAGAGCCACTGGTGGGATTCGGTCCTCCGGACGCCGCTCATGCTCCGCGAGGAGCTCGCCTCGATCGACGACGCGATGGGCCTCCTCGACCTCGTCGGGCTCAAGGGTCGGGCCGACACCTGGGCCCGCAACCTGCCCTACGGCGACCAGCGCCGGCTCGAGATCGCCCGTGCGCTCGCGACCCGGCCGAAGCTGCTGCTCCTCGATGAGCCGACTGCCGGCATGAACAGCAGCGAAACCCGCGAAATGACCGACTTCATCCGCCGGTTACGCAGCGAGCTCGGCTTGACCGTCCTCCTGATCGAGCACGACATGCGGGTCGTGATGGGGATCAGCGAGCGAGTGACGGTCCTGGATCACGGCGACAAGATCGCCGAGGGGACCCCCAGGGAGGTCCGCGCGAACCCGCTTGTCATCGAAGCCTACCTCGGCCGCGGGGCCGCGGAAGCCTGACCGTGGCTCTCCTCGAGCTCAAGGACATTCACACGTACTACGGGGCCATCCACGCCTTGCGCGGCGTCTCGATGTCGATCGAAGAGGGCGAGATCGTCACGCTGATCGGCTCCAATGGGGCCGGCAAATCCACCACTCTTCGGACGATCTCGGGCCTCCTCAAGCCCCGTCAGGGCCAGATCCTGTTGCGGGACCGCCGCGTCGACGGCATGCCGCCTCACGAGATCGTCGGCCTGGGCGTGTGCCAGAGCCCCGAGGGCCGGCACGTCTTCGCCCGGATGACGGTTCACGAAAACCTCGAGATGGGCGCATTCGCGCGCCGCGACCGGGCCGCGCTGGCGGCGGAGTACGAGCGCGTCTACAGGCTGTTTCCGCGGCTCAAGGAGCGGACCACGCAACGCGCCGGGACGCTGTCCGGAGGCGAGCAGCAGATGCTCGCGATTGGCCGGGCCCTCATGGCCGCTCCCAGGATCCTCCTGCTGGACGAACCGTCGATGGGCCTCGCCCCGATCCTGGTCGAGCAGATCTTCGAAATCATCAAGACGATCAATCAAGAGGGCACGACGGTGCTGCTCGTCGAGCAGAACGCTCTCATGGCGCTCAGCGTCGCCGATCGTGGGTATATCCTCCAGACCGGCGAGATCGTCCTGACCGATACGGCTGCCGCGCTCTCGAAGAACGCGGGCGTGCGGGCGGCATACCTCGGAGGGGATTGAAACCCGCGGAGCCGTGAACCAGTTTCAGCCGGTCCGGACGCCGCGGTCGCGACTCGACGGTCATCTGCCGCTGCTGATCACCCTCATCGTCGGTGCGCTGCTCCTGGCCGTCATCAAGCCCTGGGGCGCGGTCGGCGGGGCGCCGGAGGTCGCCGTCTTCACGCCCTCCCCGGAGCCACCCCCGTCCGCCAGTCCCCGGCCCGACGTGGGCTACGCCGGGCGCGAGTACGACCCGTCGATCTTCGGCCGCGGCGAGCCGGAAGCCGCCTGGGCGATCTGGCCGGCCGGCTATCTCGTGACGTTCGGGTTCGTGGTCCAGGTCCAGGGCGTCGCGTCGCCGGCATTGTCTCCTCGAGCGACCTCCGGTCCGCAAGCCACCCGTCGGGCGGTCGACACTGGACCGACATGGCCTTCGGTACTGGACGTCCCCGAAGGCAACCACCTGCTCCTCATCGGGATCAATACACCGCGTGGCTTTTCCACAACAGCCATCCGGCTCGTGCGACTCTCGGCCGCCAGCAAGGACAGCGCGATGGTCATCGAGCGGCAGGAGTCGCCCTGGCCCGATCACTTCACCGTGATCGGCATGCCGTCCGGATTGGGCGACGGCCTCCTGAAGGTCTGGACACCGGGACGCTATCGGTTGGACCTGGTCTTCGACCCAGGCGCCATCAGCCGTTCGATCGAGATCCGGATCGCGGGCGCCTCTGACCAGCCGACCGCCCCCCAGGATGGATCCGTGCCGCCCACGGTTGCGGCTGGCGATCCGGGCAGCGGCCCGGCCGCCAGCCCATCCGGGACGCCCGGAGCGACGGACTGAGCCGTCCGCCCGGGCTCAGCGCGACCCGGGCTCGTGGGCGATGTCGTACGCGGCCCGGCTCAGGGCGATCGTCCCGGCCGCGGCGACCCACAGGCCGGGGGCCCGGTCCGGGAGGAGGCCCGGCGCCGTGTCGCCGAGGAACGAGACGACCCAGTAGAGCAGGCCGACCCAGGCGGCGACGGCGAGGATCAGGTAGGCCGGCCAGCGATCCACGCTCACCGGCCGATCGCCCGCGGCATACGGCAGCGCGACGACGGCAACCGTCGCCAGGGCGGCGATGAAGACGAGGATTCCGCTCCCGCCGAACGCGTTCAGCTGGTGCACGGGCAGGTCGGCCCCGCCGCCGACGGAGTACCACGGCAGCAGGCAGCCGGCGAGCATGACGATCGCCGAGACGACGGCGAGGCTCCGGCCACGACCGATCGGCCGCCGGTGCACGTCAGCCGGTCCCGGAATACACCTCGGGGCGGAGGACGCCCACGAAGCGCAGGTTCCGGTACAGCTCCCCGTAGTCCAGGCCATAGCCGACGACGAACTGATCCGGGATCGTGAAGCCGATGTAGTCGACCGGGATCTCGACCAGGCGGCGGGCCGGCTTGTCGAGGAGGGTGCAGATCCGGAGCGACGCCGGGCTCTTGCCGCGGAGGTAGCGGACCAGGTAGTTGAGGGTCAGACCAGTGTCGATGATGTCCTCGACGATGAGGACCTCCTCCCCCTGGATGCTGGCCGAGAGGTCCTTGAGGATCCGGACGAGGCCGGACGACTCGGTCGACGTGCCGCCGTACGACGACACCTCCATGAGGTCGATCCGGACCGGGATGGTCATCGCCCGCATGAGGTCGGCCATGAACGGCAGGGACCCCTTCAGGACGCTGACGAGCGTCAGCTGACGCCCGGCGTAATCCGCGCTGATCTGCTGTCCCAGCTCCGCGACCCTGGTCTGGATCGCCTCCTCCGACAGGAGCACTTCGCCGATGTCGTCGACGAGGTCCGGCGTCCGAATCAACCGCCATCTCCGGCGGCGTAACCGGCGGTGATGGACGAGACGGGCCCGGGCGCGGCGGCGCGGCGAGCGGCCGCCGCGCGGCGGCGACGGGCCGAGCGGGGTCTGCGGGCAACGGCCGGTTCGTCGAGCGCCGGCGCCACGATCGCGGGCGCCATCGAGGCGGGCGCCAACGCGCCGGGGTCCATGGGCGGCGGCGGATCGACCACCGGGGCGGCCGGCTGGGCCACCTCCCGGGTCGAAATGACCTGGCCTGGTGTTCCCGACAGCTCGTCGACGAGGGCGAGCTTGCCGTATTTCAGCAGGAGCGCCCGGAAGTCCCGGGCGTAGAACAGCTTGATCCGGAGGGACGGATAGAGCTCCCTCAGGCGCCGCAGCTTGCGGTTCTTCTTCCGCACGAGCCGCTGCTTGAGCGTCGTCATCTCCAGGTAGAGATCCAGGTCAGGCAGGTAGAAGTCCGGCGCAAAGCTCTCGATCACCGCGCCGTCGAGGTTCCAGAGGATCGGGAACGTGTTCGGCTCGTACTCCCAGCGGACGGCGTAGAAATCGAGGATGCGGGCCATCTCCGCCTCGCTCGCATGCGCGAAGGGCGAGGCCACGGGTGTGACCGACGAGGTCTCGGCGGTGTCGTTCGCGATCTCGGCGGTGTCGGTCGGTTCGGCGATGTCGCGCCCGTTCGGGTCCGTCACGCGGCCCCCGTCCGGCGGCTGGGCAGGTCACGGCGGCCGGGCGCGAGCAGCCCGCGGAGGTCGCCGCGGTAGCCGGCCAGGAACTCGTGCATGTCGAGCACGTCGTCGGCGGCGACCGGCGCACCGGCACGGGCACGCGGTTCGCGGATGTCGACGACGTCGGGCGTCGGGGCCGCCCGGACCACGATGGCCAGGCTGACGCTGCCGCACGCAGGGCAGCCGAGCTCGGCGAACACGAGGTCGTCCCGCGCGGCCAGCAGGCGGATCCGCGAGCCGGGGACCGTCGACCCGCACACGGCACAGTCGGCGCCGCCCAGAAAACGTTCCGGATGGTCGGGTCGATCCATCCAGCGCAGTCTACCGGGTCTGCCGCCACGACGGCCCGGGCGGGTGGGCGGAGGGTCCGCCGCGGCCTTGCGGCACAGGTTGCCGGGCGATACCCCACCGGGGTATCATCCGCGGCCTCATGAGCACGAGCCGGACCACGACGTGACGACGTGACCACGACCGGCGCACGGTCCCGCCGGGCGCCCGACGACCCCGATCACTTCCGCCATGCCTACTCCAAGGACAAGGCTCAGCTCGTCCGCCGGCTGAGCCGGATGGAGGGCCAGGTCCGCGGGATCGCCCGGATGATCGAGCGGGAGGAGTACTGCGTCGACATCCTCCAGCAGACGGCGGCGCTCCGGGCGGCCGTCGATGCGCTGTCGGTGCTCGTCCTCGAGGACCACGTCCAGGGCTGCGTTCGAACGGCGGCCGAGCGTGGCGAGGCGGACCAGTACGTCGCCGAGGTCATCGACGTCGTCCGGCGGACCCTCGGCCGCCCCGTGCGAGGCGCTCGCTCCGTCTGACCGTCCCCCCGTCAGCCGGTACTTGTGGTTCCCGGCTCCACGCCGCTCGGGGGATTTCCCGGATGCACCGGCCGGACGACGATCCACTCGTCCGCGGCTGCGCGCGCAACGCGCTGCGCGGTGGCTGTTCGTCACCTCGGGGAGGCGATGTCCGAAACCCCGCCCGGCCGGTCGGTTGAGCTCCCCCGGGTCGATGCGCCCCCGCCGTTCGCCGATCGGCGCGTCAACTACCGGCGGACCGCCGATCAGCTCGCTCATCGCGAGACCGTCTTCCTGGCGCGATCGCTCGACATCCTGGCCGCCGAGGCCGATGCCGAGACGCGCCTGGGCGGTCTGCTCGAGCTGCTCGCCGGCACGGTCGGCGCCCGGCGCGCGGCGGTGCTCGCCGACGGCCACGGCCGCCGCGTCGCCGTGTCCCAGGCTCCGGGTGAGGACTCCGACGAGGCCGAGGCGCTCGCCTCCTGGCTGGACGCCTGGGCCCCCCGCACCCGCGCCAGCCGCGCCGCGTCCGGCCGCGCGCCGGTCGCCATCGTCCTGACCCCGGTCCACGACAGCCAATCCAGCCCGTCGACCGCGGCCAGCCGTGCGACCAGGACCCACCACTACGCCTGCCTGCCGATCCCGGCGGCGGGCAGCGTCGCCCTCGGCTTCGACTTCGCCACTGAGTCCGGCCCGATCGAGCTTGAGGAGCGGCTGCCGCAGCAGCTGGCCCGCCACGCGGCCGTCGCGCTCGCCCTGGTCACCGACCAGATCGCCACCGAACGCGAGCTGATCGGCCTGCGTGGCCGCGACGCGGAGCGGTCCCGTTTCGTGTCCACCGTTGCCCACGAGCTGCGGACGCCGCTGACCGGCCTTTCCGGTTACCTCGAGCTGATCCTGGGCGGACAGGTCTTCGACGAGTCCGACCAGCTCGACTTTCTCGAGCGCAGCCGGCAGATCGTCGACACGATGACCCAGCTCGTCGGCGACCTGCTCGAGCTGTCGCGCCTGGAGTCCGGGACGCTCCGCCTCGAGATCGGGGCGTTCTCACTGGCGGAGATCGGCCAGCGGGTCATCGACGGCCTGACCCCGATCGCGATGACCCGCGGCGTCGACCTGCAGACGTCGCTCCCGCCGCGGCTCAGGGCCGCCACCGGCGACCGGCGGCGGGTCGAGCAGATCCTGACCAATCTGGTCGGCAACGCCCTCAAGTTCGCCCCGGTTGGGTCGTCGGTCGAGCTGGCGGCGTGGTTCGACGCATCGGTCGCCGTCGTCGCCGTCCGCGACGAGGGGGTTGGCATCGCACCGGACGACCGGCCGCGGATCTTCGAGCGCTTCTACCGGATCGCCGGCCACGAGCGGATCACCGGCACGGGGCTGGGGCTGCCGATCGCCCGTGACATGGCGCGCGCCATGGCGGGCGACCTCGACGTGGCGTCGGTGCCAGGCTCCGGGTCCAGCTTCGTCCTGGTCCTGCCCGGCCCGGTCGGCGCCGAACCGACCGCCGTGGCCTCGGCGGCGAGCCGCGCCGTCGCTGACGAGGAGGTTCGGCTCGAGGAGCGGGCCGTACTGCGGGCGATCGCCTCGGCGCCATCGAGCGAGCGGGAACGACCCCGGGAGAGCCGCACCGCGAAGCTGCGCCCGACGGTCATTCGCGGCCGGATCTCGGGCGACGAGGATCGACCGCCGGGAAGGCCGAAGACGCGGCTCCGGGCGATCGACGGTTCAGGCGGGCATCCGCACCGGAGCCCTGCCTGAACGCACCCGCGGTACCCGTTATCCACAACTTCGGCGCACCGTCGTGGATTCGTGGATAACCGCGTTGACACCCGTCGCGACATGGACGTAGCGTCCGGCATCCGCACCGGGGAACCCGGAGGAGGGTAACCTGGCTCGAGAGGGGCTCGGGGAGACCCGACCGTGAACCGACCGAACCGGGGAAGTCCGAACGAGCCCACGGTGCGCTGCATGACGACGCCGGGAGCGACGCTCTCCGACGGCAGGCGGCACGTCCACAGGAGGGGTGCCTGAGTCGCCGGCGAGAGCCGCTCCCGACGCGCGTCGAGGGCCTCCCGGCCCTTCCCGGCGCCTACGCCGAGACCCTCGCGGCGTGCCTCGCGGACCTCCGCCTCAGCCTCTCCCCCGACGCCCGGCGGGCGATCGACGACCACGTCCGGTTGCTGCTCGCCTGGACCGGATCGATCAATCTCACCGCGATCCGCGAGCCGTCCGCCGTCGCCAGCCTCCACGTCGCCGACAGCCTGACCGCGGTCGAACCCCTCCGGGCGCGCGGCATCGATGCGCTCGTCGACATCGGCAGCGGTGGCGGGTTTCCCGGTCTGCCGCTCGCGGCGGTCCTGCCCGCGGCGCGCGCACTGCTCGTGGATTCGATGCGCAAGAAGGCCGCCTTCCTCGAGGCCGTGGTGACGGCGACGGGCCTCCGACAGGTCCGCGTCGCGGCGGTTCGGGCGGAGGCACTGGCCGCCGATCCGCAACATCGCGAGCGCTGGCCGGCGGTCACGAGCCGCGCCGTGGGAGGCCTCGCCGACGTCGTCGAGATCGGTTTCCCGCTGGTCGCGCCCGGCGGTTGCGTCGTCACCTGGAAGCGTCTACCGATCGACGCCGAGCTGGAGCCCGCGCGACGGGCCGTCGACGCGCTGGGTGGCGGCCGGATCGACGTCGTCGCGACGCACGTTCGTGGCCTCGACGGCCACGTCCTCGTCTTCGCCACGAAGCGCGGCCGGACCGCCGAGCGCTATCCGCGCGATCCGGCCGAACGGCGCCGTCGGCCGTGGTGAACGCGCCCCTGCTACGCTCCTCGACGATGCGGGTTGCGGTCCTCTCGGACATTCATGCCAACCTCGTGGCGCTCGACGCGGTCCTCGCCTCGCTCGGCTCCGTCGACGCCGTCTGGCACCTGGGAGATGTCGTCGGCTACGGCCCTGACCCGAACGGCGTGGTCGAGCGGCTGAAGGCGATCAAGGCCTCCGGCGTCCGCGGCAACCACGACGCGGCCGCGCTCGGCGGCCCCGAGATCGACTGGTTCAACCCCGATGCCCGAGCCGCGATGGAATGGACCCGGACCGCCATTGGGCCGGCGACGAAGACCTGGCTGGAGGCACTCCCGGAGCGGCACGTCGACGGGCCGTTCACCCTGGTCCACGGCAGCCCACGGGACCCGACCTGGGAATACGTGACGTCCGTGGCC
>JBGPDX010000038.1:0-17519 GCA_041482475.1 Candidatus Limnocylindria bacterium
AGGTCCGTTCCGACCTCCCGGGCGGACGCCGACCGCAACACCGGTGCGATGCACGGACGCCACACCGGGCGAGCGACCAACACGGCGGTTGGGGGAGACTGGGGCCGCGTCGCTCCCCCGAGAGGTGCCCGGATGTCGTTCAACCCCAACGCCTCGCTCGACCCGTCGCAGATCGACGATGCCCGTGGTCGGAGCTTCGGCGGGGGGCGGGGAATCGCCATCGGCGGCGGCAGCATCGGGCTCGTCCTGGCCCTGCTCTACGTCCTGCTGGGCGGCAACCTCAACGACATCACGACCCAGCCCGGCGGCGACAGCGGGCCAGTCGAGAGCGGCGCCAACCTCGCCGCGGAATGCAAGACCGGCGCCGACGCCAACCGCCGCGAGGACTGCCGCGTGCTGGGCTTCGTCAACAGCGTCCAGGCGTTCTGGAAGGACGAGTTCGCCCAGGCGGGAACTCAGTACGGGCCGGCCCAGACTGTGCTGTTCTCCGGCCAGGTCGACACGGGCTGCGGCCTTGCCTCGACCGACGTCGGGCCGTTCTACTGCCCAACCGATCGGCACGTCTACCTGGACCTTGGCTTCTTCGACGAGCTCCGAACGCGCTTCGGCGCGAAGGGCGGCCCGTTTGCCGAGGCCTACATCGTTGCGCATGAATACGGGCACCACATCCAGGACCTGTCCGGGACGCTGTCGCAGGGAACGTCGCAGCAGGGCGCGACCGGCCAGTCAGTCCGAACGGAGCTGCAGGCCGACTGCTACGCCGGCGTGTGGGCCAACCACGCCGCCCAGACCGGCTTCCTCAATCCGTTGACCGACCAGGACATCGCCAGCGCCCTCGATGCCGCCGCGGCGGTCGGCGACGACCGCATCCAGCAGGAGTTCCAGGGCCGGGTCACCCCCGAGTCGTGGACCCACGGCTCATCGGCCCAGCGACAGCACTGGTTCTCGGCCGGCTACCAGGGCGGCTCGGTCAACGACTGCGACACGTTCAGCGGCGGCATCTGAGCGGGTCTGGGTCGCTGCGCGGCGCCCGCCCTACTACTCGATCTCGATCGTCTCGCGCCGCGCCGCCGGCGCCTGCTCAGACTCGTCGATCCGGCGAATCCAGAAGTCGACGATCGAGCGCACGCCCAGGAGCTGCTCGCGGCCGGCGCTGCGAAAGTGCTTGCTCGCCTCCGGCGGAACGATCCGCGCCATGATGCCCCGACCGCGGTCGCGCAGGCTCGGCTCATTCTCGAGCTGGGCGATCCGGACCTCGAGGTCGGTCAGGCGTTCGTTCGCGTCGGTCATCGTCTCCTCCTTGGGGCGGGGCGTGAAGTGCTCCGGTCCGCCCGGCATGCCACGTCGTCGTTCGGTCATCGTCGTGCTCCCTGGACCACTCGCTTTGGGGCCTCGAAGTTGATCCGCAGCGTCTGACCGTCCATCTTCGCTCCTCGTGCCGACGCCTCGAGCAGCGCCCGCGGCAGAACCAGGCTCCGCCGCCACGTGCCGACGCGCAGCACCAGCTCCTGCCCCGTCCGGGTCACCTGGACGTCGCCGCGCGTGGCGAACGGTAGCTCCAGCTTGAGGATGTAGTCGCCGTTTTCGCGAAGCACCTCGTAGGGCCGGCCTCGGTAGAAGACGGTCGTCGGGTCGTCGCTGCCGAAGAGCGCCTCGCCGACCTCGCGCAGCCGCTCCACGCCGACCATCTCGCGATCGAAGAACGGGACGGTCCGGACCGGGACCGGCCCGAAGGCCTGCTCGACCATCGGCAGGTAGCGCTGCTGAGCCGCGCGCAGCTCGGCGAAGTAGCCGCCGACGTCCGGCGGCAGGACCCGGTTGGCGATGACGAGGTCGCTGGGATAGCCGAACAGATGGAAGTAGGTGAACGACCGCTCGGCCTCGGCGATCGACAGCTTCTCGAGGGCAAGGACCACGCGGACGGCCGTCAGGTCCGGGTCGGCGAGCAGCTTGTGGAGGCGCTCGAGCCGGCTCAGGAGGCGTTCGGCCGCGGCGAAGACCTCGTCCTTCGGCATCGGCACGCCGAGCATCTTCTGGATCACCGGGCCGCCCATCCTCGATACGCGACGACCGATCGGGGCGATCCGCTCGACCCACCAGCGGCTGGCCTCGGGGAGCGACAGGAGGCGGAGCGTCTCGCCGGTTGGGGCGGCGTCGACGACGATGACGTCGAAGCGGGCCTGGTCGACGTGGTCGGCGATCCACAGCAGGTTGCCGAGCTCGTCCATGCCCGGCAGCACGCTCATCTCCTCGGCCAGCACCTCGTCGAGGCCGTGCCAGCTGAAGAGCTCGGCGACGTAGGTCTGGATCGTCCGCCAGTAGCGGCCGATGTTGAAATAGACGTCCGGCTCCTGCCCCCACAGGTTCGCGGCGATCTCGGTTGGCTCGGCGCCCAGCGGTACGTCGAACGCGTCCGCGAGGCTGTGGGCGATGTCGGTCGACAGGACGATCGTGCGGTAGCCACGGGCGGCGCACAGGAGGGCCGTCGCCGCGGCAATGCTCGTCTTGCCGACGCCGCCCTTGCCCGTGTAGAGGAGGATCCGGACCATGCGTTCTCCTGACCGGGGACGCTCGACCTGGGGGCGGTCCATCGTACTCTCGACCGCCGGACACGCCCGTCGTCGAGTCGGCTGATGCCATCGGGCCGACGGCAAGCCCCGCCGCCATTCCCTTCCTCGACCGCGGCGTCGACGACGCCGTCGGTCGTGTTGCCCATGAGGATGCGATGAATCGTGATCATCGCGATCTTCGGACCGCTCGGAGTTCGGCGCTACCGTTCGATGAGCCGCTGAAGGCGACGTCGACCGAAGGAGAGGGCATGAAGATCGGGGCGATCATTCCCCAGGGCTGGCAGGGCGGTACGACGGCTGGGAGCCGCTCTAGGCGTGGCGCCGGACGGCGGCCTTGGCCAAGCAGGCCGAAAAGCTGGGCTACGAGTCGATCTGGCTGTTCGACCACTTCCACACGGTCCCCGGCCCGACCGACGAGATCACCTTCGAGTCGTTCAGCTCGCTATTGGCCCTGGCGGCGCTGGCGCCGCAGACGTCGCGGGTCCGGCTGGGCCACATCGTCATCTGCACGGCCTTCCGCAACCCGGCCCTGACGGCCAAGATGATCTCGACGATGGACTCCATCAGTGGCGGCCGGATGGAGCTCGGGATCGGCGCCGGCTGGAAGCGCGACGAGTGGCTGGCCTACGGCTACGGCTTCCCGGAGACGAAGGAGCGGCTGGCGGCGCTGGCCGATCACCTCGAGGTCATCACCCGGATGCTGGCCGGTGACAGGCAAAAGCACGCCACGTTCAAGGGCCGCTACGCGGAGGTCAAGGGCGCCATCAATCTCCCGAAGCCCATCCAGCGGCCGCGCGTCCCGATCATGGTCGGCGGGAACGGGCCGAACGTCACCTGGCGGCTGGCGGCCAGGCACGCGGACGAGCTCAACGTCGACGGGATGTCACGGGCCGATGTCGCCGACGCGCTGCCGGTCATCCGCCGCCGCTGCGAGGAGATCCGGCGAGACCCTGCGACGCTGCCGGTGTCGGTCCATATCTGGCCAGAGGTGCTGGCCAAGGCGGGCCGGCCCCGCGTCGACCAGCTCGGTCAGTACGCGAAGGTCGGGGTCAGCCGGGTCATGACGTTGCTGCGCGAGTCGGCGAAATCGGACGGGCCCCTCGAGTCGCTCGCCGAGGACGCCAGGGCGGCCGGCCTGGAGATGGCCTAGGTCGAGGCGCGGCAATGGACGACCCTAGTGAGAGGTCAGCCCTTTGCTGCCCCAGAATCCGCCGACGTGTCACTTTTGGCGGCTCCTAGTTGGGAATCTCTCAAGTGCATCGGAAAGGTTAAAGGCGGAGCGGTTGGTCGCCTGTCGCTCGTGTCTTCACCCGAGACCCAACCGGGCGTCACTCCTGCCGGCGTGATGTAATACCAATCGGTTCCGCCGCTATTCACCACGTTTCTGTAGACGGTGCGCGATCCGCTCAGCTGGACGCCCACCACGGGCGCATCCGACGACGGTTCGCTGCGCACGGTTACCTTCCCGCTTTTGTTGGACATGAATTTGAACCCTGGCGGGATCGGCGGGCCGAACAGACCACCGAACAGGCCGGCTGCCACGCCAATGCCAACCGCGGTCCCGGCCGCGCCGCCGGCCGTCGACCAGCAGTCACCAAGGTTGGAGCAGTTGTCGGCCAGGGCGACGCCCGGCAGGAACGCCAGGAGCCCGAGGGCGGCGAGCGCGCCGAAGGCGACGAGGATCGCGCGTGGACGGGGCGGGGAAGTCATGGCGTTCCGGTCGCCGCCGCCTGGGACGGCACGCACTGTCCCGCGGAACCTGTGGCGCTGGTCAGGAATATGTTGGCCATGTTGAGCTCCAATGACGACCGCCTCAGCGCGCGAGGCGTGCGGTCCTGACAGCTCCACCTAACACGAGGACCGTCGCGAGACGACAGGGGCTCGACCATGCAGGTGCATCAAGAGTCCACCCAGCAAGGGAACTCCCCGCGCAGGGCCGGTATGCGCCTTGGCGAACATTGCGTAGCCCAGACATCCTCTCCATCGAGATGCGCTGCGTGATTCGCCAGATCACGGGTCAATCAGGTGGGCACGAAGCGAGCGACCGATCAGCCAGAGCCGCCAGCGGTTAGTCCCGATTTGGCACCGGTAAGGTGGTCTAAATCAATCTTCTTCACCGGACGTCCGACCATGGGCGGCGGCGGCCGCGTTGAGGACGTATCGCTTGCAGGAACCCACCCGTGCGACGTGTCGCTCTGGTCCACGGGGTAGTAGCCCTGGTGCACGTAGTAGTACGTCTGCCCATCGTTATACACGGCACGGGTGTACACGGCACGACTTCCAGGAAAAGCTCGGTGTGTGACGGGCGAACTGGAGGAGGGGTTCTGTCTCAAATTACCACTCGTCAGATAAAGCACTCCTGGCGGGATCGGCGGGCCGAACATACCACCGAACAGGCCGGCTGCCACGCCAATGCCGACCGCGGCTCCGGCCGCGCCGCCGGCCGTCGACCAGCAGTCAGCAAGGTTGGAGCAGTTGTCGGCCAAGGCGACGCCCGGCAGGAACGCCAGGAGCCCGAGGGCGGCGAGCGCACCGAAGGCGACGAGGATCGCGCGTGGACGGGGCAGGGAAGTCATGGCGTTCCGGTCGCCGCCACCTGGGACGGTGGAGGCGCTGCGCGCCGAGGGCCGGGGAAGACGACGGCGAGCACGAGCAGGCTGACCAACGCGCCGATGAGGACGACCCGAAGGTCACCGTTCTGATACAGCGGATTCATCACCGCCTGGGCCACCACGTAGCCGATCACGGCAGCCAGCACGAGACGGACGATCGAGGGGACCCGATCAAGGATCCCGACGAAGACGGCGGGGGGGCGGAAGAACAGGTGTGAGCGCCAGGCGCCGAGAGCGAACACGGCCGCGAACATCAGGACCGGATCGATCAGCGACTCGTACATCCCGGCCAGCAGGAACGTCGTCAGCGCGGCGATGCCCGCGACCCGGACGAAGGGCGGCACCCGGGTGGAACCGCGCCGGAGCGGGGGAGCCCAGCGCGCGTCGATGAGCGCGACCACGCGCGACGCGAGCTGCGGACGCTCGCCTGTCCATTGCTCCGCCACGAGGCGGACGACGGCCGCGATCGCAGCCGCCCCGGCGATCCAGGGCCAAGAGTCCTGGAGCGGCGCGACGGCCTGGGTGGTCGGTGCATGGTGCGCCCAGGTGAAGGCCGGGCGAACCAGCGCGATCATCGCCTGGCACCACAGGAAGACGAGGATCCCCGCCGACGCCCCGAACAGCGCCGCTCGCGCGGCCAGCCTGGCGGTCTTCGCCTCGGGCGCAAACGGCAGAGCGATCTCCTCTGCCATCCTCCTCGCCAGGTTCGGCAGGACGACAATCAGTGCGGCGAGGAGGACATCCGTCACGAGGTGGCCGGCGAACTGGCCGATCTGCCGGTCGAACTTGTTCTGGTCGATGTTCAGCAGGCCACCCGCGAGCAGGTCGGCGACGACGTAGCCCACGACGAGCGCGATCCCGGCGGTGCCGCTCAGGAAGCCGACGGCCGCGGCGAGGATGAGGAAGACGAGCGCTTCCGTGTAGACGAATTGGATCCCAGGCCAGGTGTGAGGAATGAGGAACCCGACGAGGAGGGCGATCGGGGGCACGAGCGCACCCACCAACCGGAACGAAGCGGTCCACACGCCATCTGCGAACTGATCGGCCAGGAGCGTCGAGACGCGGTCCAGCGCGCGCGGGATCCTCACGTACCACAGGCGCGCCAATGGCAGCAGCGGATCCGGGGACGATGGAACCGAAGGCGGGTCGGCGGGGACGGTCATGTCGCGCCTCTCTCCGTGGACGCGGAACGGTTGCCTGGGCCGAAGCGCGGCTCAGCGTAGCGGACGAGCGTTCCGAGTACCAGTCCGTAGACCACGTGGGAGAGCGACGAGATCTGGACGAACTCGTTGTAGAACTTGATGTTGAGCCAGCCCGGATAGAGCGTCAGCTGGAAGATCTCGAGGAACAGTCCCCACAGGACACCGAGCAGCACATACCGCCGCCGCACGAGGAGGGTGAACGCGATGGCGAACGAGGTGCCGTTCAGGAGATGGAAGGCTCCGCCGGCGATGGACGCCAGCGGGTCCGGGGTGTTCGGGCCAAGGAGCAGGCGGCCGAAGATCCGGATAAGGTCGAACGGGTTGTACGGCGAGGGGTCGAGCGCCGACAGGATGGCCTTGGACGTGTCATACGACAGGGTGGCGACGAGGCCGACGCCGATCCCCAGCGCCACCCGGCGGACGAGCCATCGCCGGTCGTCCGGCATGGCCCGCCGCCAGACGGCCGCGGCGGACAGGGCGAGAAGCGCGGCGCTGGTGGCCAGCGCGACTGGCAGGGAGATGTTCCACAGGATGTTGACGAGCAGGGCCACGCCGCTGAAGAGCGCTCCCAGGCCCAGGATCCGGACCCACGGTCCACGCCCCAGCAACACGGCCCGGAGACGATCGAGGGCACCCATGTCCGCAGTATCGTGGCCCCCGTCGAGGCCCGGCGGCCTTCGATTCCATCTCGCAGGACGACGACGACCGGCCGATGATGACCCTTCCCAACGCCGGGGACGAGCTGACCCACATCCTCGTGGTGTCCGACGTAGGCCGATCGCCGGCCTGGTATCGAGACATCCTGGGTGCCGAGCCGTATCGCGAATACGGCGGCACGTCGGCGGTGTTCCGGTTCCAGGGCGCGTGGCTCCTGCTCGTGACCGGCGGCGGCCCCACGCCCGACAAGCCGTCCGTCACGTTCGCGCCGCCGTCGGACCCGAACACGATCGACCAAGCCTTCACCATCCGGGTTCAAGACTGCCAGGCGCCCTGCAACACCCTGCGGGCACGAGCCGCGGTCTTCCTCACGCCCCCGCTGGCGAGCGCCTGGGAGGGCAGGGTCAGGCGGCGCGGTCGAGAATCTCCACCTCGATGAGTGGGCTCGACTCGACCATCACGTCGACGTCGGTCCGGCGCCAGGCCTGGGCCACCCCGGCGAGGACCTGGCGGCGCTCGGTCGGGTCGGTGATGACCCGGGCCCGGGCCGGCAGGTCGGCCGCGACGGCGCCCTTGAGGTGGAACGTGAACTCGGGCTGAGCCTCGAGGTTCGCCAGCCAGGCGCGGCGGAAGCCGGGCATCCCGCTGATGTAGATCCGCCCCTCGAGGTTGTGGAAGACGACCTCGATACGGCGGGGCTTGCCGGATCGCCGCCCGGTCGTCGTGATGTCGATGACGTGGCCTCGAGAGAGGGCGCGCTTGATTCGGTCGTCCATTGAGTCTCCGTGCCGCGGCGGCGTTGCGCCGTCCTGTTCGTTGATCATGCAACTATCCTACACCCCAGGGCAAGCCCCCCGACGCCCCCGCCTCAGGCCCGGACCCGGAACCAGCGCACGACGCGGGCCTCGAGCGCCGCGCCGTTCTCGTCGAGGCGGTTCGGCCGGGGCACGCGGAAGACGTTGATCCAGACCACGTCATGATCCGACAGGGTCAGCGCGACGCTGCCGACGGGGTCGCTCGAGGCGAGCAGCCGCCTGGGGCAGTCGAAGTCGTCGCCGCAGATCAGCGACGGCCAGGCCTGGGCCTTCTCCACCGCCACCGGGATCTCGCCGATCGCGAGCCGCGCGGCATCGACCGCGTCCGGGCACTCGAAGACCGGCATGGCGCCGCAGTCGACCTCGGCCGGGGGGTCCCGCCACGGCGTGGGGGCCGCGGCCCGTGGGACGGTGGCGGCATCCGGGCCCGGCCCAGCAGCAGCGGGGGTCGGTTCGGCGCTTCGCGGCAGGAGCGTGCCGAGCGCGGCCGCGGTGACGACGAGGACTGCGCCCAGGAGCGGCAGGAAGAGGCTTCGGCGCCCCTGCCCGATCGGCCCCGTCTCGACCTCATACGAGGACACGGCGGCCTCCCACCCTGGCCCTTCGTCAGCCTCTGGCGGCCCGCGCGGCGGCCTTCTGGGCGCGCTTGCCGGCCTGGTATCGCGCGAGCGCCTCGGCCGAGTCGACGTCGCCGAGCGTCGGGTGCTTCGGCGCGACGTCCTCCCAGCCGGGCGGCTTGATCCCGAAGCGCTTGCCAAGGATGGCGATGAGCGACTTGGCCTTCATCGCACCCACGCCGGGCAGGGCGAGCAGCCGTCGCTCGAGGTCACGACCGTCCTTCGCCTCCGTCCAGACCCGGCTGGCATCGCCGCCGTAGTCGTTGGCGATCGCGGCGCAGATGGCCTGGACGCGTCCGGCCATGGCAACCGGAAACCGGTGGAGCGCCGGCCGGCGCTGGAAGACCTCCGCCAGCTCCTCGGGATTGGCCGAGGCGATGCGAGCCGGGTCGAGGTGGCCCAGTCGCCGCCGCAGCTCGAGCGGGCCCGAGAACGCCTTCTGCACGGTGACCTGCTGGTCGAGCGTGAACCCGATCAGCAGGGCGAGCGGGTCCCGTGCCAAGAGGGCATCCGCCTCCGGGTCGCCGGTGAAGGGCAGGCGTTCGGGGGTCTGCGTGGTGGCCATGCGCGCATGGTACGCGTCGTTCCGGATCGGCAACGCGAACCGTCGGTCAGAAGCGCGCAGGGGGCGATCTGGTATGGACTGCGGCGCCCGGCAGCGGTAGGATTCGTGGTCCAGAGGTGCCGAGCATGACGCAGCGCCGCAACCCGGAGCACCTGACCGGACGGAGCAGGCGGACTCTCTCGTGGGTCCCCTGGCTGCCGATAACCGCGGACCAGTCGCGTGGCTCGAGCAACCTCGCCACCATCCCCCGAGCGGGGAACATCAGCAGCGATACACGGGCGGGCAGAGCCGGGTGATCCGGTGGCAGCGAGTGCATCGCCGGCCCAGCGGGATCACCTCACGTGCATCAAGGCAGAACCCACGCCCGAAGGGACGTGGGTTCTCTCATGTCGCGAACCGGCGGCCTGTCGCCGAGAAGCCGCCCGGCCGCCGATCCGGGCACGCTACGATGTCGCTCCTCGTGAGCGAACGGTCGCTGGCCCAGCGTCTGGTGATTCGGCCCGGCAATCGGGTCGCCGCGATCAACGCGCCGCCCGGCTACGCAAAGGCGCTGGGTGAGCTTCCCGCGGGCGTCACCCTGGGCGCGGGACCCGCCGACGCGGACGTCGTCCACCTGTTCGTCCGCAATCGCGCGGAGCTGGCCCGGGCGTGGCCGGCCATCGCCGGCAGCGTGCGCGACGCCGCAGTCGTCTGGATCTCCTACCCGAAGAAGTCGGGGACGATGAAGACCGACCTGACCCGCGACGTCGGCTGGGAGCCGGTCGGCGACACCGGTTTCGAAGGTGTCTCGCAGGTCGCTGTTGACGAAACCTGGTCGGCCCTCCGCTTCAAGCGGGCTCCCAGGCTGCGGGCCGCGCGCGAGGCGCGTGGGGCGTTCGGTCCCGGTCAGCGCCGACCCGGCTGAGCGCGCCGTCCGGAATCGACGAGGCCCGGCACCTGTCGGGCCTCGCGACGTTCCCACGCACCGGAAGCTGGCTCAGCTCTGCCGCCACGTGGCTGCGGTCATCCCGAGCGATCCGATGACCGATCGGTAGTAGCGGCTGGGTGCGTAGGGATCCATCAGCGCCTTGTACCCCGGCGTCCGGATCGAGCTGAACCCGAACGACCAGGTCCTCGTGGCGCTCGCGGCGCTCCAGAAGATCTGGGTCATCGTCCGGCTGGTCCTGAACAGCCCGTACAGGATGTACGACGCGCTGGCGATGCCTTCCGCGAAGACCGCCCTGGCATTGGACCGCAGGAAGCCGGCGCCGTAGTTGTCGACCCGCTGGATCGCCACCGCCCTGGTCGGGTTGGCCGCGCCCCATTCCGAGTCACCGGACGCGTAGCACAGGCGATTCAGGATCACGACGGCGTTGGGCGCCAGCCTGATGTAGTGGTCGATGTAGTACTCGCCCCAGTACCTGACATTCGAGTTGCCGGCGCCCGCCGTGGCGTTCAGGCCCAGGCCGTCCTTGCCGTAGACGCTGAACGGGCGGTACGGGCTTGGCCAACCGTTGCCATGCCCCAGGTAGATGAGGAGGTTGGCCCCCTGGGCGACGGACCTGACCCTCGCCCAGGTCGCGTTCGGGCTGTAGATCTCGTAGACGGAGGCGCCGTACGAGCGCGCTTGCGCCGCCAGCTTCTTCGCGTTGTAGATGTAGTTGGCGGTGCTCGAGCCGGCAGGTCCGACGACGATGACGACCTTCCTGCCGGCCGCTGCGGTGGACTCGGGATGGCTGGCGAGGCCGCCCACGGCGAAGACCGCGGCGAGCAGCATGACGAGGCCGAACGGCAACGACCGGCGGCCTGCGGATGGCGTGGCGCGATGGTGGCTCAGCGACAAATGTCGTGCCTCCTCCCTGCCAGAACACACGCGGACGGGCCCGCGTGCGACGGTGAGGAATGGCCGGTCGGCGGCAGGGAGATGGGACAGGGGCGGGGCGGCAAGGCGGGATCGAGCGGTGAGCACTCGACCCGGCGACGAGGCGGAGATCGGGATCACCCGATCCGGGGCCGTCGAGTGAACGCACCCGACGTGGTCGACAGGTTCCTGCCGTGGGGGCCGGCGGTCTTCTGTTGAGCCCTGTCTTGTCGGGTCTGTGGCCTGGGGGGCCGATGGCAGTATGCCACGCGGGCAGATCCGGCTACCTCATCCGGATTGCCCATGCCGGCGCCGTATCATCGGGCCAGTTGCGCCCGATCAACGGTCCTGCCGGGGCAGCCGAGTCGGCCGATTCGGCTATGCTCCGGGTGGCTTCGGGCCGCCTTCGCCCAGCGGTCCATCTCTGGAGAACGCTTGACCTTCGATGCCCTCGGCCTGTCGGCCGATCTCCTGCGGACCGTCGCGGAGGAGGGATACGAACAGCCGACACCCGTCCAGGCGGAGGCGATTCCGCTCGTGCTGGCCGGCCGCGACGTCCTCGCCGCGGCCCAGACGGGCACCGGCAAGACGGCCGCCTTCGTGCTGCCCATCCTCGACCGGCTCCGCCAGCACGCCAACACGAGCTTTTCGCCGGCCCGCCATCCGGTTCGCGTGCTGATCCTCGTTCCGACTCGCGAGCTGGCGATGCAGGTCGACGAGATGGTCCGGACGTACGGCCGGACCGTCGCCTTGCGACCGGCCGTCGTTTACGGCGGCATCCCGATCGAGCCACAGATCAAGGTCCTCCGGGCCGGCGTCGAGATGCTCGTCGCCACGCCGGGGCGGCTGCTCGACCACGTCGGCCAACAGACCGTCAACCTGGGCCAGGTCGAGATCCTCGTCCTCGATGAGGCCGATCGGATGCTGGACATGGGCTTCCTGCCGGATATCCGGCGGATCCTCGAGCTGCTCCCGCCCCGCCGCCAGAACCTCATGTTCAGCGCGACGTTCTCCGATGACATCCGGCGCCTGGCGGCGACGATCCTCCGCGATCCGGCCACCGTCGACGTCTCCCCCCGGAACACCGCCGCCGAGGGCGTCCGCCAGCTCGTCTATCCCGTCGATCGGGACCACAAGGAAGCGCTCCTCGCCCACCTCATCCGCCGGCACGACCTGCGCCAGGTGCTGGTCTTCACGCGGACCAAGCTGGCCGCCACGCGCCTGGCCTCGATCCTCGACCGTGAGGGCCTCGACGCGGTCGCTATCCATTCCGATCGCACCCAGCCGGAACGGACGCGCGCCCTCGAGGGCTTCAGGAACGGGACGGTCCGGGTCCTCGTCGCCACCGACGTCGCCGCCCGCGGCCTCGACATCGAGGAGCTGCCGCACGTCGTGAACTTCGAGCTCCCGTGGAACCCGCAGGACTACATCCACCGGATCGGGCGGACAGGTCGGGCGGGGCTGTCCGGCGATGCGATCAGCCTCGTCTGCATCGATGAGGTCGACCTGCTGCGCGGCGTCCAGCGGTTGCTCAAGCAGGCGATCCCGTGGACGGTCGAGGAGGGGTTCGTGCCCGACCGCAACACGGAGCCGCGGCCGATCGGCCACGGCCGGGAGGGCGATCACCTCGTCCACCCGCACCGCAAGGTCGTCCGGCGGGCGGGAGCGGCAAGCCGCCGCTAGGGCGCCGGGATCAGGCCGTCGCCGTCACGTCGGTGGACGCTCCGGCCGTCGCTGCGGCGGCGGGCGCTTCGGCCCCCTCGCCGGCCGACGGCGCCGCGGTTCCGGGGGGCGCCTCGATGTGGGCCCCGGGGAAGAAGAAGCCGAGCATCAGGCCGGCATCGACGCGGTCGACGGAGTAGCGGTTGATGAGCGCCGACAGGTGGACGTTCTGACCCGCCTCGGGATGGTCGAGCAGCGAGACCTTCACGTCGCGGAGGAGCACGAACGTGCCCGTCGGGCGGGTCAGCGCCCGGCCCGGGTCGAACCCGGGGAGCGTCGGCAGGTCGCCCTGGACGAGCCACGGACCGGCTTCGAGCCGGATGGCATGCCAGGCCGCGTGGACAGGACCGGGCGGCTCCTCGTCGCCGACCGCGATCACGAGATCGTCCATGGGGATCTGCTGCTCGGCCATCTGGACGGGCGAGCCTTCGAGCGGAGCCTCCGACGCCTGCTCGACGAGCAGCTCGGTGGAGCCTTCCAGGATGTCGCGGAGGTGTCCGGGGCGCGCGACGACGCCAGTGACGATGCCCCCCACCGTGTAGGCCTCGACGCGAATCGGCATAGCCGTACCCCCGAGCGTACGGCCAGCGTCACCGATCCGCCGTAGATAGGCCAGCACCGATCCGTACCCCACCACCCGGGACGTTCGTACGGCCCACGAAATCCCGGGCCGTGGTCAACGGGGCTCCACGGTCAACGGGGCTCCACGGTCAAACGGGGCTCCACGGTCACGGGACGCGGGCACGGGCCGACGCACGGGACCGGCGGAGGCGGCGACGGCGCCGCGATCCTGAGCAGCTCGATCAGGAGCCTCGACGGGTCCGCCCGACTCTGGTTCGTCAGCACGGCGATCGTCAGGCCGGGGTCGGGGAAGTAGCGGACGACGCCCTGCGAGCCGAGCAGCCGGCCGCGGTGGCCCAGCGTCGGGAAGCCGCCGACGGTGGCAGCCTGGACGCCGAGCCCGTACGGCAGCGGCGGCTTGTACACGGCGGTCGCGGCCACGTCCCCGAGCATGAGGTCGAGGCTCGCCGCGTCGAGTACCCGTCCGCTGTACAGGTCGTGCGCCCAGCGGGCGACGTCCCACGACGTCGAGGCGATCGAGCCCGCCGCGCCGGCGGCCGTGACGACGGAGCGGAACGGGGTGACGCCGGTGCCGTCGGCGAGGTCGATCGGCGGAAGGGTCCGCTTGGCGCCCGCAAAGCGGTAGCCATGGGCGACCGGACCACGCGGCTTCTCGGCCACCTGGTAGAAGGTCCGCGACAGGCCCAGCGGGCCGAGGTAGCGGTCGCGCAGCTGACTCGCGACGCTCCCTCCGCCGACCCGCTCGGCGATCAGCCCAAGCAGCAGGTAGTTCGTGTTCGAGTAGTGCCATCCGGTGCCCGGGCGGAAATACGGCTTGCCGACGTAGCGGAGGGTCCTCGACACGGACCAGGCCGCGGCGCGATCGGCACGCAGGGCGCGGTCGATGCCGGGGTTGAAGAAGTAGTCGTACAGGCCGCTTGTGTGGTCGAGCAGCTCACGGATGGTGATGGCACGGTCGATCACGATGGTCGGGAGGTACCTGCGCGCCGAATCGTCGAGCCTGAGCTTGCCGTCCGCGACGAGGTCGAGGATGAGCGCGGCGACGAACGTCTTGCTGATGCTCCCGACCGCAAACGCCGTATCCGGGGTGACCGAGGTGCCGGCCGTGACGTCGGCCAGGCCGCTGACGCCACGCCACGCCGAGCCGTCCGGAAAGAGGATCGTCGCCGACACGCCCGGGATGCCGTCGCGGTCACGCAGCCGATCGAGCGCCGCCTGGAGGTCCGCCCCCAGCCTGACGGCCGTGCTCGGTTCGGGTGTCGGGGCCGTGGACGCGGACGGCGAGATCGTCGGAACGGGCGAGACGGTGGCAGGGACGAGCGACGCGCCGTCCCCGAAGCCGCTAGCCGCTGGCGACGGGGTGGCGAAGGCGAGTGTCGGGTTGGCCGGCTCGAGACGCCCGACCACCAGCCCGATCGACGCGCCGCCAAGCAGGACGATGGCGATGGCGACGAGCAGCCGACGGCGCATGGCGGGACGATACCCTGTGCGGGCGACGCTTCGACTCGGGCCGGCGAGACTCGTCCGGCCGGGCGGCGTTATGGCGTCGAGCGGCGCCCCCGGCGGAGGCTGAGCAGGACGATCACCCCGCCCAGCACGACAAGCCCGCCCGCGAGCAGCGCGTCGAGCCCGGCGACCCGCTGGCCGGACAGGCCGATGACCGATTCGAAGAAGAAGGCGAAGACGAGGAACAGGCCCAGCCCCGAGAGGAGGGCCGCGCCGCCCGCCATCGCCAGGTCGCGCTGCCCTGTCAGGGTCCCATAGATCAGCAGGCCCAGGCCCACGCCGCCGGGCGCGACGAGCGTCCAGACATAGGCCCAGGTCGACCAGAGCCCCGTCTGGTTCTGGATGGCGAGAATGACGCCGGTCATCGTCACGACCGCGCCGCCGACGGCGAAGCCGGAGCCTGCCCGGCCCCCGACGACGAACGAGACGAGGAAGAGGATGACGCCGGGCACGATGACGAACAGGGGCCAGCCGGTGCGGCCGACGTCGAGGCCCAGCTGACGCCCGACGAGGAAGATGCCTCCGATGACGATGAGGATGGCTCCGACGACGACGGTCGACCGGCGGTCGGCATGAAGCTCGTCCATCGCGCCTCCTCCGTTGGCTTCGCGCTCATGGCCGCCGCCTGATGGCGGGACCGCATTATCGCGCCGGCCGCAATCGCGGCCGAACCCTGACAGCAATCGCGGCCTCGGCGATCATGGATCCATGAAACGCTTGGCCCAGACCGTCGGCCCCCTCGTCCTGTGCCTCGCCGCGGCGGCCTGCTCAGCCGGCGGTGCGACGTCCACGCCGCCATGCAGGGCTCGCTGACCGCCAGGTAGCCGCCCCGGCACCGTCGTGGCCCACCGCCAGCCGAGGAAGCACACTCGAATGCTTGAGATCACCGACCTCTCGAAGCGCTACGGGGCGGTCGTCGCCCTGGACGGCGCGACGTTCAGCGCGCGCCGCGGCCGGCTGGCCGGCTTCCTGGGGCCCAACGGCGCCGGCAAGACGACGACGATGCGCTGCATCTTCGGCCTGGCCAGGCCCGACCAGGGCCAGGTCCGCTGGGACGGGCGGAGCATCGACCGTGTGCTTCGGCTGCGGTTCGGCTACATGCCCGAGCAGCGCGGGCTGTACCCGCGCATGCGGGTCGCCGAGCAACTGTCCTATTTCGCCCAGCAGCACGGCATGTCGTCGAAGGCGGGCCGCTTCGCCGCCGACCGGTGGCTGGAGCGTTTCGGCCTGACCGACCGTGCGAAGTCGAAGCTCGAGGACCTGTCGCACGGCAATCAGCAGCGGGTCCAGCTGGCGACGGCGCTCGTCCACGACCCGGAGCTGCTCGTGCTCGACGAGCCGTTCTCCGGGCTGGACCCGCTGGGCATCGCCACGATGTCGGAGGTCCTGATCGAACGGGCCAAGGCGGGTGTCGCGGTGCTCTTCTCGTCGCACCAGCTCGACCTGGTCGAGGACCTGTGCGAGGACGTCGTGATCGTGTCGCGCGGCCGGATCGTCGCCGACGGCCCCATCGACGAGCTCAAGGCCGGCTCGGGCCGACGGCACCTCGACGTCGAGGTGGTCGGGGCCGGGACGGCCTGGCTCGACGGCCGCAAGGACGTCGTCGTCCTCGATCGCAGGGGCGACCTGGTTCGGCTGCTGGTCGGCGATGCCGTCGACCTCGACGCCATCCTCGTCGCCGCCCGCCGGGCAGGTCCGGTGCGGCGCTTCAGCTTCGGGCCACCCGCCCTGTCGGAGCTGTTCATGGAGGTGGTCCAGTCATGAGCCGAACGCGGGCGATCTACCTCGTCGCGCGCCGCGAGGTCATCGAGCGCGGCCGCAGCCGCGCCTTCCTCATCGCCCTGCTCGCCACGGTCGGGCTGCTGCTGGTCGGGATCTTCCTGCCGACGCTTATCGGTGGGTCCAACCGCGGCGAGCGACTCGGCGTGGTCGGTACCCCGTCGGCCGAATTCGCCCCGGCACTCCAGGCCGCGGCGAGGCAGGCCGGGACGACGATCCAGGTCGAGTCGCTGCCGGACCCGGCGAGCGGCGAGGCACGCCTGCGCAACGGCAGCCTCGATGCCATGTTCGTTGTGCCGGCCGGAACGGAGCGGCCGACGTACGTCGTCAAGGAGCGGCGGAACGAGCTGCTGGGGCAGATCGTGGCGAGCACCTGGTCATCGATCCGGGTTCGCGACCTGCTGGCCCAGGCGGGCATCAACCAGGCCGAGCTCGAAGCGGCGGCCGCCCCGCCGACGGTCCGCGAGCTCCAGCCGTCGGACCCGAACCGCCAGACGTCGTTCGTCTTCGCCAACGTCGGTGTCGTGCTCCTGTTCATCTCGATCTTCACGTTCGGGACGTGGGTCCTGACCGGGGTCGTCGAGGAGAAGCAGAGCCGTGTCGTCGAGGTCGTGCTATCGACGCTGGAGCCGCGCGACCTGCTCGTCGGCAAGGTCCTGGGCATTGGCCTGCTGGGCCTTGTCCAGCTCGTCGTGATGGTCGTCGTGGGTCTGGGCGCCGCCCTGGCGGCCGGCCGGATCACCCTGCCGCCGACAACCCCCGGCGCCGTCGCCATGCTGCTGCTGTGGTTCGTCCTTGGCTATGCGCTGTACTCGACGGCCCTCGGGGTGCTGGGCGCGCTGGCGTCGCGGATGGAGGAGGCGTCCAACGCGTCGAGCCCGGTCAGCTTCATCGCCACCGGCGCCTACCTGTTCGCGCTGCTGGTCGTGCTCGACGATCCATCCGGACTGGCGGCGCGAATCGGTTCATTGCTCCCGCCGGTGGCGCCGATGGTCGTGCCACTCCGCGCCGCGCTCGGTGCGATCGAGCCGTGGGAGGTCATCCTGTCGGCC
>JBGPDX010000039.1:0-17325 GCA_041482475.1 Candidatus Limnocylindria bacterium
GATCCATTCCGCCAGCGAGCGCCCCGATGGGGGACGGCCGGTCGCCTCCGAGCGCGCGTCGAGCCGGCCCAGCGCCCACTGCGCGTAGCGGACGCCGATCCAGCGGAACGGCTCCGGTTCCCAGTTGGGGGACCGGTGGTTGACCAGCGGCAGCTCCGTCAACGCGGTCCGGCGTTCGAGGATCAGGTCCGCTACCGTCCGGCCGGCGAGGTTCGATGTCGACACCCCGTGGCCCACGTAGCCGCGGGCCGTGGCGATGCCGGTTCGGCGGTCGTAGGCGAACGTCGGGTGCCAATCGCGCGGCATCCCCAGCGGCCCGCCCCAGGCGTGGCTGAAGCCGACGTCCCGGAGCGTCGGGAACCACGACCGGGCCATCTCGCGGAGCATCTCGTGCGTTGGGGCGTGGCGATCGTCGTCCGGCCGGATCGGCGACCCGAACCGGTACGGCGCCCCTCGTCCGCCGAACAAGATCCGCCCGTCGGCCGTTCGCGACAGGTAGTCGACCGACAGGCGCGTCGAGGCGAGGCACTCCCGCTGCTCCCAGCCGATGTCCGCCCACTGTTTGGCGGACAGCGGCTCCGTCAGGACGATCAACGAGTAGACCGGGACGAGCTGCCGGTGCAGCCGCCGAAGCCGCGTCAGCCACGCCTCGCCGGCCAGCACGACCACCGACGCGCGGACCTCGCCGCGGTCGGTGACCAGGGCGGCCAGGCCCGAGCCGTCCCTGGGTCGGTAGTCGGTGACCGTGGTCCCTTCGGCGATCGTCGCCCCCATCCGTTCGACGACCCGAGCCAGGCCGCGGGCCAGCTTGGCCGGCTGGACGACCGCGCTGTCGGGCGTGTAGAGGCCGCGGATGGCGCCCGCGACCTGGACGTGCTCGGCCGTCCGCCCGGCGTCGAGCAGGGCGTAACGGTCGGCCAGGCCGAAGCGGTCGAGCTCGCGGTAGGCGGCGTCGATCGCCGGCGTCTGGTGCGGCCCGCGGGCGATGATCAGCTCCCCGCCACGAGCCCAGTCGACGTCGAGCCCTGCGGCGGCGACCACCCGACCCACCTCGTCGACGGCGTCGAACGTCGCCTCGTAGGTGGCTCGCGCGGCGTCGCGTCCGTGGAGCGTGGCCAGCCGCGACAGCGAGATGTTGAGCCCGGGCGCGCACCACGCCCCGTTCCGACCCGACGCTCCGAATCCGGCGATCTCCGCCTCGACGATGACGACACGCAATCGGGGGTTGTGCGTCAGCAGGTAGAAGGCGGTCCAGAGCCCCGTGTAGCCGGCCCCCAGGATCGCCACGTCGCAGTCGATCGAGCCGTCGAGCGGCGGCCGCGGCGTCAGATCGTCGCCGCAGGTCTCCAGCCAGAACGACACGGCGCCGTAGTCGGTCATCGCCCGGCAGCGTAACGTCCGCGTTCAGCGGCGGAAGCGCCGGAGACCGCGAGGAGAGACGGGATGAAGGATCAGCAGCTCCGCGAGCAGCTCGCCGAGCTCCTCGACGGCTTCGGTGCGCACATGACGTTCGATGACGCCGTGGCCGATTTCCCGGACGACGCCATCAACCGGCGCGCACCGAACGTCGACTACAGCCCTTGGCAGCTGCTCGAGCACCTCCGCCTGACCCAGTGGGACATCCTCGATTACGTCCGCAACCCGGATTACCAGGAGCGGGAGTGGCCGCGGGACTACTGGCCGGCGCCCGACGCGGTGGCCACCCGCGCCCAGTTCGACGAGACTATCCGTGGCTTCCGGTCGGACCAGGCGGCGCTGCGGGCGATCCTGATGGACCCCGCGACGGACGTGTTCGCGGTCATCCCCGGCACGCCCGGGCACACGGTCCTGCGCGAGGTCCGCGTCGACGCCGATCACAACGCCTACCACATCGGCGAGTTCGCGATCCTCCGCCAGGTCATGGGCACCTGGCCGCCGACCCGCTCCGACTAGAACACCGGCTTCCGGATCTCCCGGCGAGCGCGCCAGGCGGTCGTGAGGAACTGCCTGAGGTGGCGCGCCGGCCGGATATGGCTTGGCTGCCCCGCGTAGATCGTGCGGACCGGGACCCAGGCGATTGTCCAGCCCGCCCGGATCGCCGTGACGATCATCTCGACCTCGAACTCGAAGCCCGCCTCGTCGCTGGCAAGCGTGGCTTCCATGAGCCGCCGACTGACCAGCCGAAAGCCCGACTGGTTGTCCGGGATCCGCCGGCCGACCGCCCACGAGAATGCCAGGGTGCCCAGCTCGTTGGCGACCCGCCGGAGGGGCGGCATCGAGCCGAAATTGCGCCGCCCGATGACGAGGTCCGGCCGGCCTGCCGCCCAGGCCTGCACGAACTTCGAGATCTCGGCCGGGTCGTGCTGGCCGTCGCCGTCGAGGGTGACGGCGGCCTCGAAGCCGTGCTCGAGGGCCCACCGGAAGCCCGTCCGGAGGGCCGCGCCCTTGCCCTGGTTCGGCGTCTGTCGGAGGACCGCGGCGCCGGCTTCGGTGGCTCGCACGGCGGTGTCGTCGGCCGAGCCGTCGTCGACGACGAGGACCAGCAGGTGCGCCGCGGCGCCCTTGACGACCGCCCCGATCCGTGGCGCCTCGTCGTGGGCGGGCACGATCGCGACGATAGACCCGCTGGGAGGTGGCAGGGGAGATGAGCCTCGAGTGGCGCGCCCGGAGGGATTCGAACCCCCGACCCTCTGATCCGAAGTCAGATGCTCTAGTCCACTGAGCTACGGGCGCTTATTCGTGCTCACGCAGACTCGGCGAGCAGCCAGTATTAGACAGGTCGGCGATCTGGCCGTCAACGCGGCCGCGTCGGCCGCCCTGCGCTCCTTGCGCCGGTCGCCCGGACTGAGGCGAGTTACCTCGAGCGAGTCGCCGCCTCGAGCGCTTCCTCCTCGAGACGTCATCGCCGGCCAATAGGCTGACGCCGACCGACCTTCGCTAAGCGATCGCCGCGTATGCGGCGCGCCAACTGCGGAGTGGGCTCTCGCAGTCAGGCACGAAGTCGTGAGTGCCGGCGATGGGCTTACCAGCATTCAGGACTAAGAGCAAGCGCGGGGGCAATCCACGAGCACGGAAATTTCTTCCGGTGCTCTTTCCTGGGTCACACGCTCGTGTCCGTCCGCCTGCCGCGGCGCAGCCTGCGCGGGGTACGCTCGCTTCCCCATGACGCCATCTCTCTGGCGACACGGCGACTTCATGAAGCTCTGGGTCGGGCAGACCGTGTCCGCGCTCGGCTCAGTGGTCACCCGGACCGCCGTGCCACTGCTCGCGCTCCTCGTGCTCGGAGCGGGCCCGGTCGAGATGGCTCTCCTTGTCGTCTCGGCCAGCCTTGCGGTGCTCGTCGTCGGCCTCTTCGCGGGCGCATGGGTCGATCGGCTTCGGCGCCGGCCGCTCCTCATCCTGGCCGACGCGGCGCGCGCCGCTCTGCTGTTCTCGATCCCCGGCGCCTATCTCGCGGGGATCCTGCGGATGGAGCAGCTCTATGTCGTTGTATTCCTCGAGGGCTGCCTCGGAACGCTCTTCAATTCCGCCTACCCCGCATACGTCCCTTCGCTCATCGGGATCGATCGGGTGGTCGAGGGCAACAGCAAGCTCGCCACGAGCTCATCGCTCGCCGAGATCGGTGGCCCGGGCCTCGGCGGCGGCCTGGTGCAGCTGATCGGTGCGCCGTTCGCGATCGTCGTCGACGCGATCTCGTTTGTGATCTCAGCGATCTCGCTCGTGCTGATCCGCAGCCCCGAGCCGCTCCGTCCGACTCGAACCTCAGCCACCAACATCCGGCACGAGATCGTGGAGGGCCTGCAACTTGTCCGCCGGCACCAGGTGCTGGTCCCTCTGGTGCTCCGATCGATCGTTGCCCACGTCGCCGGCTCCTTCTATGGCGTCCTCTACACGATCTATCTCATCGAGGACCTCCACCTCACCCCGTTCCTCCTGGGTGTCGTCATTTCGGCTGGCGGCGTCGGCTCTCTCGTCGGCTCGCTATTCGCCTCACGGGTGATCGCCCGACTCGGCTTCGGGCCGGCCCTGATCTGGGCAGCAACCGGTGCGTCCGTCATCGGCGTGCTGACGCCGCTCGCGGGTGGCCCGCTCGTGGTCGCCGCCACGATGGTGTTCCTGCCTCAGCTGATCGGCGACGGCCTTCAGACGATCGAGGGGGTCGCCGAACTCTCGCTCATCCAGAACGTGGTTCCGAACCGCATCCTCGGCCGCGTCAACGCGGCACTCGAGGTCTTCTCGCACGGGATTGCCTACCCGCTGGGCGCTCTCCTGGCTGCCGCTCTCGCGAGCTGGATCGGCGTCCGGGCCGGTATCGCCATCGGTTGGGCCGGGATGGCCGGGTCGATTCTGCTCCTGGTGCTGTCGCCGCTTCCGCGCGTTCGGCAACCTGCGGACGTGGTCGTCGACGGCTGATCGATCCGCGTGAGCGCTGGGCGGGAGCCTACGGACGCGCCACGACGATCGAGGATCCAGTCGAGTCGCCGTCCGGATCGGCGTTCGCACTCGGGTCGTACACGTACGATGCCAACGACACGTCCGAAACGGTGTATCTACCGCTTGGTTGCGGACGAGCCCGCCCGAAGGTAGCCGTCAGGCGGGAACGGACACCCCGACGGCCGTCCCGGCGACTTCGGTCTCCTCGACCGCCGGCGACTCAACGGACGCCTCGCGGAACTTGCCCATCCCGATCCAGCCCACCACGCCGCCCACAATCCACGTCAGCGGGTTCGCGATCGAGAACAGGAACAGCGACATGGCCAGCCAGCGCCACGTGCGCCGGTCCAGCGTCGCCGCAGCAGCGATCAGGGCGATGCTCGCGTACTGGTACCAGCTGACCGGCCAGACGACGAGCGACACGAGGATCGCCCGGGCGAAGGACACGGCCGGCTCGTCGCGCCGCGCCGAACGGGCGATCAGCAGGATCCCGGCGATCAGGATGAGCGCGGTCACCGGGATCGAGTCGAACAGGGTTGCCGGCGCGACGTTGAACTCGCGATTGAAGGCCGGCTGGGCCCGCTCGATGATGTTGCTCAGGAAGTTGACATAGCGCTGCGGGCCGAGGACCAGCGCGGACACGACAATCACTCCCGTCGTCGTTGCGGCCGCCGCAATGAGCTTGCGCCAGTGCGCTCGGGCGATGGTCCGCACGAACAGGATTCCCGGGAACAGCTTCAGGAGCGCGGCCGCCGATAGGGCGATGCCGGACGCCGCGGGTCGGCCCCGCCGCTCGAACCACCAGGCTCCGCCCAGCGCGAGGACCACGAAGCCCTGCTGGTTGCCGAGCAGCAGGACGGTCATCGCCGGGCCGAACGCGACCGCCGCCACGACCGCCGCGACGATCACCCGCAACGGTCGCCGGCCGGACACGGCCCCCGAGGCGGCCGCGGCGAACAGCATCCCGGCGGCCATCGCCGAGAGGTTGATGACGCCCCACAGGATCGGGCTGTTGGCGAACTGGCCGCCGAGCAACGGGGTGAACGGGGGCGGGGTGTAGTGGGCCCCGGGGTTGAACGGGTTGTTCGGCAGCGGCACGGTGTAGATGTGCTGCCCGGTCATCAGGCGATTCAGGGCCCAGGCGTAGTTGCGCAGCTCCACGGAGATCCACTCGGGGCTGGGCAGGCTGCGCAGGACGCTGAGGACTGCCAGCAGGCCGAAGACGGCGGCGGTGAAGCGGTCGTTCCGGAGGACGCGAACGCCCCACGTCCGTTCGGCCCTCGCACGGACGTCCTTGAGCCGGTGCCCCGAAATTGCCGCCATGCCGTGGGTGGTCTCGCGCGCAGACCCGTCCGGCGCGACCCCCCCGGCAACGCCGACAAGCGCGCAGGGTCGCGACAGTTCCACGAGTCGGAGGGATCGTAGGCGGCCCCGGCGAGCCGGCCTACTACTCGCGAGGCGGGCGGGACTAGCCCGTTCGTACCGCCGGACGCAGCTCGCCGGACCCTCGCTCGATCAGCAGCGTCGGCAGGGTGACCGCCTGCGGCTCCCGCCGGTCGCCGTCCAGCCGGTCGAACAGCAGGCGCCCGGCCCGTCGGCCAAGCTCCTCCCGGTCGTAGCTCACGACCGTGACGGGCAGGCGGAGCGCCCGGGCGAGCTCGAAGTCGTCGAAGCCGACCAGAGCCAGCGGCTGGGCCATGTCCGCCAGGACCTCCACCGAACCGATGCTCATCCGGTTGTTCGTGGCGAAGATCGCTGTCGGCGGGTCCGACAGCTCGAGCAGGTCGCGAACGGCCTCGGCGGCGTCGTCGGTCGAATGACAGCCGAACCGGACGAGGGCGAGGTCGACCTGGACGCCGGCCGCCTCGAGGGCGTCGCGATAGCCCTGGTAGCGCTGGGCGATGGTGAACAACTCGAGCCGGTCGCCGACGATGGCGATCCGCCGGTGGCCGTACGACAGGAGGTGGTCGACCGCCAGCCGCGCGCCGCCGATGTTGTCGAGCAGCACCTGGTCGGCCTCGATCCGGCCCGGTGGCCGGTCGAGGAACACGATCGCCGTCCCCAGCCGCCTCTCCTGCTCGAGAAACCGGTGGTCGTGGCCTACGGGCACCACGACGATCCCGCGGACCCGCCGTTCGATGAGCGCCGCGATGACGTTCCGCTCGCGCTCGACATCCTCGTCGGTGCTGGCCGTCACGAGGAGGTGGCCGCGCGATCGGGCAACCTCCTCGATCGCCCGGGCCATCGCCGCGAAGAACGGGTTGGCGACATCCCCGATGACGAGGCCGATCGTCGCTGAGCTCACCCCACGCCGGAGGCTCCGGGCGATGTAGTTGCGGCTGAAGCCAAGATCGCGGATGGCCTGCTGGACGCGATCGGCGGTCTCCGGACGGACCCGCGGCTCGTTGTTCACCACTCGCGACACGGTCTTGAAGCTGACGTTGGCGCGAGCCGCCACGTCGCGCACGGTCGGCCGGCCGGCGCGTCCGGGCGCACGGCCTCCACCGGTGGGGACCGCGCTCGTACCACCGGTGCCCTCGGCGTCGCCGCCGATCACCGTCGTCGGCTGCCTGGCCACGCTCCTCCGTCCTCCGCCCCACCTGGTGGGGGCGCAACGGTAGTCCGTCCTGACAACGGTGTCACATCGATCGAGCGGGCCGAGGCCCCGCGGATTGGCCGCTCACCGGCCCTCGACACGATCCGGTGTCAGGGCGCACCGTTTCCCGCCACGGAGCCTTGCCCTGTGGCCGTGCGGTCCCGGAGGCTCGTGGAGCCGTCCGACAGGTGACGGCGGCGCCGCGGCGCCGCGAAAGCGGCGCCCGGTGCTTTCTTCCGGCCGACGCCCGATGACATGATGTGGCGGTGACCGGGCGCCGACGCAGCCCCTCGCCGATCCTCACCCTGGCGGCCGTCGTCGCGACCGTGGCTGCATCCGCCTGCGCCGGCGGCACGGGAGTCTCGTCGGTTCCTTCGGCTGAGGCTGCCGCCGCGTCCGTTTCGGCGGCTCCCATCTCCGCTCCGGTGGCCCGCGCTCCGGCGTCCGTGACGCCCCGTTCGAGCAGCGGGACCCTCACCCCGCGCTCCGGGACCGTGCCCCACTTCGGTCACATCTACGTCATCGTCATGGAGAACAAGGAGTACGGGTCGATCGTCGGCAGCGCGTCCGCGCCCTACGTCAACTCGCTCATCCGCCGCTACGGGTTGGCAACGCGCTACTTCGCGGTGGCCCACCCGTCGGAGCCGAACTACCTGGCGCTGTTCTCCGGCTCGACCCACGGCATCCGCGACGACGGCGTGCACAACCTTGCCGGGACGAACCTGGCCGACCAGATCGGCGCCACCGGCCGCAGCTGGCGCATCGTTGCCGAGAACGTCCCGTTGGGCTGCTACAAGGGCGCGACCCACTACGGCGGCGAGGACGGCGCGGGCTGGTACGCCCGGAAGCACGAGCCCGCGATCAGCTTCACCGACGTCAGCGGGTCCGCCCGGCGCTGTGGCTACATCACCGACTTCCGGCACTTCAGCCCGACCGCGGCGAGTTTCGAGCTCATCGTCCCGAACCTGTGCCATGACATGCACGACTGCTCGGTCCGGACCGGCGATGCCTTCCTGTCGCGGTTCGTGCCGCGGATCACCGCCAGTGCGGCGTTCGCCGACAGTGCGCTGTTCATCACCTGGGACGAGGGCTCGACCTCGTTGGGCGGCGGCGGCCACGTGGCGACGCTCGTCATCAGCCCGCGGGTCACGGCGGGAACGGTGTCATCGACGAGCCACAACCACTACTCGCTGGTCCGAACGATCGAGAGCGCCTGGGGCCTGGGCTGTCTGGCCAAGACGTGCACCGCCAACGACCTGCGCGAGCTCTTCCACTGATGCCTCGTCCGAAGGCGCGATCCGTGGTGGGTATCGTTCGAGCGTGACACCCGACACGTCTATGAGCACACCCACCCGCCGGTCCAGCGGCGCCAGCGCCGGCATGGTCGCCGGCAACCTCGTCCCGCTGGTCGGCGCCCTGTTCTTCGGCTGGAGCCTGCCTGGCGTGCTCGTCATGTACTGGATCGAGACCGGCGTCATCGGGCCGATCAACACGCTGAAGATCCTCAAGGCCTTCCGGTTGTCGGGAACGGCCGGGGACTGGGCGATCCGGCGCGACGCCGGCAGCAGCGCCTGGCCGCTGGCCGCCGGCTGGCTTGCCACCTACCTTGGCTTCTGGCTGATCCTCGGCATCTTCGTCCTGCAGATCGCGACCGGCGGCTTCTACCTCGGCTCCAGCCGGACCGGCTGGACCGGCGCGCCGCTCGACGTCGTCCTGTGGGGCACGGCCGGCCTGGTCGGCGGTCAGCTCGTCGCCTTCTACCTCGACTACGTCAGCTCGCGGCGCTACCTGCGGGTGTCGTCACTGGAGCTGCTGCGCGATCCGTTCGTCCGCGTCTTCGTTCTGCTGGGCGCGATCGCGCTGGGTGGGGTCGGAACCGCGATCGTCGGGGCCCCGATCGGGTTCCTCGTCGCGCTCGTCATCGTCAAGACGGTCGTCGAGATCCGGTTGCTGACGGACGGCCCATGGGAGTTCGGACTCCCGCGACGGCGCTAATCGGCGCCGGCTCGGGTTCCTTCGTCGCATAGCCCGACGCGCCGACGAAATGCAGTGACACATAGGGCTCGTCGCCGACGACGATGCTGTCGTGGCCCGGGCCGATGGCGAACAGGTCGCCGGCGGACATCTCGAACTCGCGACCGTCGTCCATGACAACGCGGCTTCGCCCGCTGACGACGAGCCCGACGTGCTCGACCTGGCACGTCCGCTGGCCGAGCGCCTTGCCGACGTGCTGCGACCAGATCCAGCCGGGCTGGTAGCTCGCCCGCCCGATCGTCAGCCCGCCGATGTGGACGAGCTCGAATCGTCCCAGGGTCATCTCGCGGACCTCATCCGGGGCTTCGAATCGCTTGAGGATGGCTTCGACCTGCACGCCATCCATCGTGGGCCTCAATGCCTCCTCCGCAGGGCCGAGTTCGCCGCGTGCCAGCCGCACATGCCATGGACGCCGCCGCCCGGCGGGGTCGCGGACGAGCACAGAAACAGACCCTCCCCGGGGAGGCGGTACGGGTCGAGCGTCGCTCGCGGCCGGAAGAACACGCCACGAAGGTCGGCCAGCCCCACGTTGATGTCGCCACCGACGTAGTTCTCGTCGTACTGCTCCATCTCCGCGGCCGTCCGGACATGGCGGGCGAGGATCAGATCGCGAAATCCCGGCGCGAAGCGCTCGACCTGCGCCTCGATCGCCGCCCGGGCATCGATCGTCGAGCCGCCGGGGACGTGGCAGTAGGCCCAGGCAACCTCGATGCCGGCCGGCGCGCGGCTCGGGTCGAAACGCGAGGGCTGGACGAAGAGGACGAAGGGCCGCTCCGGGTGCCGGCCGGCGTGGACCTCCGCCTCGGCGCGGGCGACCTCGTCGAGCGTCCCGCCCAGGTGCACGGTGCCGGCGCGGGTGACCTCGGGATCGGTCCACGGCACGGGTCCGGACAGGGCCCAGTCGACCTTGCAGACGCCGGGCCCGTACTGGAAGCGCCGCAGCGCGTCCACGGCGGAGGACGGCAAACGGTCGTCCGCCACGTCCGCCACGCCTCGCGGCGAGAGATCGAGGACCGTCGTCGACGCCGGGCACTCGGACAGCGACGCGATCCGCCGCCCGGTGACCACCCGCCCGCCGAGCGAGGTGAGCTCCGCGACGAGCGCCTCGGCGAGCCGACCGCTGCCGCCTTCGACGATGGGCCAGCCGAGCGACTGGGCGAGCATGCCAAGGACGAGCGCGAAGGACGCCGTCGGTGGGCGGTCCAGCCGGACCATCGAGTGGGCGGCGATGCCGCCGAAGACCGCGCGCGCCTCACGGGTTCGGAAGGCCGCCCGGGCAAGGGTTGTCGCCGGCAGGAGCGCCGGAAGGCCGAAGCGGGCGAGTGCGATCGGGTGGCGGGGGATTCGGAGGACCGGACCAAGGATGGCCGGCAGAAGCTCCTCGACGTCGGTGACCAGCGGCCCGAACAACCGCCGCCACGCCGCCCCGTCCTGTCCCAGCCGCTCCGCCGTCGCCTCGACCGTCCGCTCGACGATCACCGCCGGCCGTCCGTCGAGTGGGTGGGCGAGCGGCGCGCCGGGCTGGATCCAGCGGACTCCCCGGGCCTGCAGGTCGATCGAGCGGAAGAATGGCGACGCGATGCCCAGTGGATGGACGGCCGAGCAAACGTCGTGCCGCACCCCTGGCAGCGTCAGCTCGCTGGTTCGGCAGCCGCCCCCGGGCCGGTCGGCCGCCTCGTACACGACGACCTCGCGCCCCGCCCGGGCGAGCGTGATCGCGGCGGCAAGACCGTTGGGTCCCGAGCCCACGACGACGGCGTCACCTTCGTTGGCCACGCCACGATTATGGGATAACGGCTCGCGTCCTCCGCTCGCGCCGGCGCCGGCCTACAGCATGCCGACGTAGGCCTGCTCGCCGTGGACCGCCTCGTCCAGGCCAAGTGCCTCGGCGGCCTCGTCGACCCGGACCGGCGTGATGCGATTGATGATCCAAAGCATCACGTAGGTGAAGGCGAACGCCCAGACGACGGCGACGACGACCGCCCCGGCCTCGACGAGGAAGAAGCCCGGGTTGCCGTAGAAGAGGCCGTCGGCCCCGGCCGGGTTGAACGTCTTCGTCGCGAACAGCCCAAGCATGAGGATGCCGAGCGACCCGCCGACGCCGTGGACGCCCCACACGTCGAGCGCGTCGTCGAGCTTCAGGCGGTTCTTGAGGGCGACCGCCAGGTAGCAGACAGCGCCGGCCGCGGAGCCGATGAGCACCGCGGTCAGCGGCGACACGTAGCCCGCCGCCGGCGTGATCGTCGCGAGCCCGGCCACGGCACCGGTCAGCAGCCCGAGGAATCTCGGCCGGCCCGACACGCTCCACTCGATCGCCAGCCAGACCATCGCCGCGAACGACGCGGCGATGTCGGTGTTGAGGAAGGCGACCGCCGTCACCGCGTCGACGCGGAACTCGCTGCCGGCGTTGAAGCCGTACCAGCCGAACCACAGCAAGCCGGTCCCCAGGGCCACGAGCGGGATGCTGTGTGCGCCGCTATCGGCGGTTCGGCGCCGGCCGACGTACAGGACGGACGCCAGCGCCGCGACACCGGCGATGGCGTGGACGACGATCCCGCCCGCGAAGTCGAGCACCCCGTGCTCGGCGAGGAAGCCCCCGCCCCAGATCATGTGGACGAACGGGAAGTAGACGAACAGGAGCCAGCCGGTCAGAAAGAGCATGTACGCCTTGAACGTGACCCGGTTGGCGAAGGCGCCCGTGATCAGGGCCGGGGTGATGATCGCGAACATCATCTGGTAGGCGATGAAGACGATCGCCGGGATGGTGTCGTTCAGCGTCGACGGCGTCTGCAGCGTCACGCCGTTGAGGAACGCCAGATTGAGGTCGCCGACGATCCCGCCCTTCCCGCCACTGAAGCAGAGCGAGTAGCCGACGACGAACCACAGGACCGTCGTCCAGCCCATCGAGACGTAGCTCTGGATCATGATCCCGAGCACGTTTCGGCGGCCGACCAGCCCGCCGTAGAAGAACGCCAGCCCGGGTGTCATGAGCATCACGAGGCTGCTGCACAGCAGCATGAAGCCCGTATTCCCGGTATCCAGGTTCGGCACGCTTGCTCTCCCTCTCCCCCGTATCCGCGGCGGCGGTCAGGGCTTCCCGGCGCTCGACGTCTTCGCGGTCCGGCTCGCCTGGTAGGCGCGCCAGCCGCCGTGGCTCGAGATGTCGCGATGGCGTCCTTCGGCCAGCTCGCGCGGGAACACGATCCCCGGCACGACCCGGCCGTCGGCGAGCTTGACCGGGCCGCGGTAGAGGCCCGGCGGCTCGCCGGCCTCGACCCGCTGCCAGACCTCGTCCGGCAGCCGGTAGATCTCGCCGGGGACGGACACGCCGCCGTCCGCGACCTCGAACATGCCGGGGTGGACGTCGCCGATCGAATAGATGCGGTAGACGGGCGCGGTCGACGCCTCCTCGACGAACTCCGCGCCGTCGAGGTTGGCGTGCAGGGCGAGGCCGCGCATCAACGTGCCGTTGACGAAGAGCAGGTTCGAGCCCACGGTCACCCCCTCGATGGCGAGAGCGCGGCCGGGCGGGACTGGGACCCGCCCGGCCGCGACCCGGTGGTGTGCGGCCGACTACGCCGGCGCGCCGGCGGGTTCCGCTTCGGGCGGGGTCATGACCGCCTCCCGAAGCTCGGCCACCGTGGCGTGGCCCTCGCGATAGGCGACGACCCAGATGACCAGCGCGCCAAGGAGGTACCCCACCCAGACCTCGTTCGGCGCGACGAGCTTCCAGCCGCCGGCGCTCGATTGAAGGATCAGGCCGGCCGGGTTGTGGATCAACCCGACGAAGGCGAGGATCGCCGCGATGACCGAGTAGACGATCGCCCGGCTGTAGGCCTTGTCGATGACGAAGACCGCGATCGCGCCCAGCATCAGGCCGGCCAGGACGGCACCCGAGCCCAGGATCGCCATGCCGTTGTAGAGGACGCCGTTGCCGAGAAGCTTGTCGTAGCCGACCGTCGCGGCGTTCGTTCCGGCCGAGACCAGGGAGTTGTCGACCAGCGTGCCGGCCCATTGGGCGATGTTCGGGACGAGCGCCAGGACGATCGCCGGGGCGTACTTGGCCTTCGTCGTCTGGAACGCCTGCGACCCGATGACGAGGCCGATGAACAGGAGGATCGGGAACAGCGCCGCCCGCGGGATGACCGCGAGGAACAGCCCGGTCACACCGAAGAAGCAGATCACCGCGATGACGACCCCTGTCGCCAGCGAATAGCCGATCCGGCCGCCGACGGCCTTCCAGCCGGGATGGCCGATGTAAACGGCCGGCGGGAACGGGCTGCCCAGGAACGAGCCGATGACGGCGCCGGCGCCGTCCGCCAGCAGGATGAGGCGAAGGTTGTAGTTGTCGCCGGCCGCCGAGGCGCTCTCGACGTTGTTCATCCCCTCGGTGAAGTTGTAGACACCGAGCGGGATCGCCGTGGCCAGCAGTGGCGCGACGTCGGACAGGCCGCTGAGGACCTCCGTCCCCGGACGCGGCAGATGAATGCCGAACTGGGCGAAGGAGTCACCGACGGCCTTCGGGTCGAGGCCGTGCCACTGGAAGACGAAATACGACAGCCAGCCGATGATGGTCCCGACGATGATCGCGGCGAGGCCGCCGGGGATGCCGAACGGCAGCCGAACGCCCGCCGTCCACGACAGCATGACGATGGCGAACGTCGCCAGGGCGATCCAGGCGGCGTTCCACATCTCGAACGCCGCGCTCATCGAGATGAACGCGACGCTGATGCCGGCCAGCGTGCCGAGCATCGCCGCCCGCGGGGTGTAGCGCCGGATGGTCGGGCCGATGAAGGCGCCGATCAGGACGACGATGCCGATGAAGAAGGCCCAGGCGATGCCGGCCTCCCAGGCCTTGGTGACGTCGTTCGTCTTGATCACGACCGGCAGCATGATCACGAACGTCACGAAGAAGTAGTGCGGGACACTTGGGCCGTACGGCATCGCCGCGACGTCGTCCCGTCCCTCCTTCTTCGCCAGCCGGTAGGCCAGGTAGGCGTAGTACAGGTTGCCGATCGGCAGGGCGATGCCGAGGGCCGGGAGGATCCGCCCGTAGACCGTGTCGGGCGGCAGCTTGATGACGAACAGGACGAGGCTCGACAGGACGAGCACGTTGAGCAGGACGTTGGTTCCCAGCCCGAAGAAGGCGTTCCAGTCGCCGGGTACCCACAGGCGCGGCTTGAACTCGGCTGATCGCGTTTGCATCGATCCCTCCTCTCGTTGGCAATCCCCCCGTCGCGAGGGACGTCAGCCCACGGCCGCTCCCGCCGCCACCGGTCTCTTGCCGGTCGCGGCCGCGAGGCCTCGCAGGAAGCGCTCCGAGTCGCTGACCCAGCCGAAAATCCCGCCCTGGGCCTTGATCATCTCCAGCGCCACGCGCTGGAACTCCGGGAAGTAGGAGCCGACGCAGTCCGACAGGACGAGCGCGTCGTAGCCGCGATCGTTCGCCTCGCGGACGCTGGTGTGGACGCAGACCTCGGTCGTCACCCCGCACACGACGAGCTGCTTGATCCCCTTCATCTTGAGGATCGCGTCGAGGTCGGTGGCGTAGAAGGCGCCCTTGCCGGGCTTGTCGATGACCGGCTCGCCGTCGATGGGATAGAGCTCCTCGACGATGTCGTGGCCGACCTCGCCGCGGACGAGGATCCGGCCCATCGGCCCGACGTCGCCGATGGTGATCTTGCCGTGTCCGCGGACCTTCTTCGACGGCGGCAGGTCGGACAGGTCGCGCCGGTGGCCCTCGCGGGTGTGGATGACGAAGAGGCCCGCCGCGCGGCACGCCTCGAGCACGCGCCTCGCGGGCGGGAGAGCCTTGAGCAGCGGCGAGGTGTCGTTGCCGAGCGCCTCCCCGAAGCCGCCCGGATAGACGAAGTCGCGCTGGAAATCGATCATCACCAGCGCCGTCGTCGGCGGGTCGAACTCGAATGCGTAGGGTTCCGCCTCGACTGTCGCCATCGCGACCTCCTCTCAGGCCCGCCCAGCGCGGGCCGTGATCTCGTCAGGCACGATCCGGGTGCCGGTCTGGCCGGCGATCGCGCGCTCCAGTGCCGCAGGTGTCGTGATCAGGACCTCCCTCCCGCCGTGAGCGATGAAGTCGATCGCGGCCTCGACCTTCGGGCCCATGCTGCCCGTCGGGAATTCCCCCTCGGCCAGGTAGCGGGCCGCTTCCGTCGCGGTCACCGACGCGAGCAGGCGCTGGTCGGGCTGCCGGAAGTGCCAGGCGACCTGCTCGACGCCGGTCGACAGGACGAGCAACGGGACGTCCAGGCTGGACGCGAGCAGGGCCGACGCGCGGTCCTTGTCGATGACCGCCTCGACGCCCTCGTAGCCGCGGTTCGTCTCGACGACCGGGATCCCGCCGCCACCGACGGCGACGACGACGAACCCCGCGTCGACGAGCGTCCGGATCTGGGCGGACTCGACGATCCGCAGCGGTTTTGGCGACGGGACGACCCGACGATAGCCACGGCCTGAGTCCTCGACCATCTGCCAGCCGCTGCGCTTCCGCTTGGTCGCCGCCTGGCCGGCCGTGTAGAACGGGCCGATCGGTTTCGTGGGCTGGCGGAAGGCCGGGTCGTCCGCGTCGACGACGGTATGGGTCAGGACGTACGCCACGCGGTCACGCAGCCCTCGCTTGGCGAGGGCGTTGAGCAGGGCCATGGCGAGGATATGGCCGATCCCGCCCTGCGAATCTGCCGACGACATCTCGAGCGACAGGTGGGGCACCGGCGCGTGGTCGCCGACGAGCTCCGAGCGAAGGAGGATGAAGCCCACCTGCGGCCCGTTGCCGTGGGTCAGGACGATGCCCCAGCCGTCCGCCACCAGGGTGGCGATGTGGCCCGCCATCTCGATCGCGTTGTCGTACTGCTCGGCGATGGTCCCGCGTTGGCCGTCCAGGATCAGCGCGTTGCCGCCGATGGCGACGACCGCCCGCTTGTCGGTCATGCCGCCAGCTCCATCCCGAACCCGCGCCCGATGGCCCGAACGGCGAGCTCGAAGCAGGCCAGCGGGGCGCGGGCGATGCCGGCGCCGATCTGGCCGACCCCCGCCTCGCGGTGGGCGATGCCGGTGTTGATCACCGGGGCGATGCCGGTCTCGACGACACGCCGCGCGTCGATGCCGGTGGGTGTCCCGCTGAAGCCCAGCGACGGCAGGCCGTAGGCCGAGTTCCTGGCGAGGGTGATCCGCTCCATCAGCCGGGTGAACCCGATGGCATCGGCCGGGGTGCCGCCGACGAAGCGGACGATCGCCGGCGCCGCCGCCATGGCGAAGCCGCCGATCCCGAACGTCTCGGTGATCGCGCTGTCGCCCAGATCGGGGTTCGCGTCGGCCGGTCCGTAACCGGGGAAGTAGAGGCCGTCAGGGACGCCGACCGGCGACGTGAACCAGGCATTGCCGGTGCCGCTGAGCCGGATGCCGAAGTCGACGCCGTTGCGCGACATGGCCGTCACCACGGTCGAGCCGTCGATCCCCGTGGCGGCGTCGAGGCCGGACTTGCAGGCGGCCATCGACAGGTTGAGGAAGAAATGGTCGTTGCCCCGGAGGAACGCCAGAACGGCCTGGGCCGTTGGGCCATCCACGGTCGCGACCAGGGTCGGGGCGATCGTCCTGGTGAACAGCGACGTCGCGGCGACGTTGCGGTTGTGTCCCTCGTCGCCCATCTGGAGCGCCTGGGCGGTGATCGCTTTGAGATCGATCGGGCCGCCGGTCCGCAGGATCGCGGATAGTGCCGGACCCAGGGTGGTCGCGAACCAGCGGAGGCGTTCGAGGACCGACGGGTCGTAGGCCCCGAACCGGAGGACCTTGCCGAGGCCCTCGTTGAGCGTCGCGTGGGCCCGGGTGCCGTGTGCCGTGTTCTCGACGACGACCACCGGCATGCTCGGCGAGACGACGCCCGCCATCGGTCCGACGGCGCCGTGGTCGTGGCACGGAGCGAAGGCGACGCCACCGGCGTCGAGGAGCTTCCGGGCGTCCCGCGGGGACGACGCCCAGCCCTCGAACAGGCAGGCGCCGATGGCCGCCCCCTGGACCGGCCCGCACATGCCCGACCAGTCGATGGGCGGCCCGCTGTGCAGCAGCATCCGGCTCTTCAGCCCGGCGATGGCCTCCCCGGCGGGCCGGACGTCGACGAGCGTCGGCTGCGCGGCAAGGATTCGCTCGACGGCCGTACGGTTGGCTGCCGCGATCGCCGCGCCGACCCGGTCCCTCGGGTCGTCCTCGAGGTGGGCGAGCAGCAGGCCGAGCTCGCGATCCCCCGCGGCCGGCGGACGCCAGTCGAGCGA
>JBGPDX010000040.1:0-17178 GCA_041482475.1 Candidatus Limnocylindria bacterium
GTCGAGGACCGCCTGTCCATGCCCCTGATGAACGATCCGAACGAGGTCCAGTTCCGGGACTGGCTGACCGTCCAGCTGCGCGCCCGCCGGATGTCGCTGCGCCAGCTGGCCCACCGCTCGGGCGTCAACGTGTCGACCGTCTCGAGAATTGTCCGCGGCGAGCGGAGGCCCACCCTCCACACCGCTGTGGCGCTGGCCCGCGTGATCCGGGATTCGGCCGACGAATCGAGCGCCACCCGTTTCTTCGGCTCGTTGACGGCCGAAAGCATCGATCCCGTCCGCGAGGTCGAGCGCGCCCTCCGCGCCGACGGCACGCTGAACGACGAGGACGTCCGCCGGGTGATGCAGTCGTACCTGGAGGCGCGGCGGACGGGTTCGGTCGTCGAGCGTCGCCGCAGGCGGCCACCGGCATCCTGAGCCTCGCCACGGGACAGCGCCTAGGAGACCGAGCCGCCCGGCTCCGGGGCGTGCACCTCGACCCTGCTCAGCCCGCGCGCCTTGAGCTCGCTCCGCAGGGCGTCGGGGCTGCCTGCCAGGATGGGAAAGGTGCCGTAATGGACAGGCATGACGTGGCGGACGCCGAGCATCTCGACCGCCATCGCGGCTTCGCGCGGGCCCATCGTGAAGTGGCCGCCGATCGGCAGGATCGCAAGCTCCGGCGCGTACAGCTCGCCAATCAGCCGCATGTCGCCGAAGACCGTCGTGTCGCCGGCGTGGTAGAAGCGGAACCCGTTCTCGAGCTCGACGACGAAGCCGACCGGCGAGCCCAGGTAGACGGCCGTGTCGTGGCCAAGGAGGTCCCCGGACGAGTGGATCGCCGGGACCATGGTGACCATCAGCCCCCGGGCGTCGACCGTTCCGCCCTGGTTCATCCCGATGACGCCGTCGGCCGCCGCCTTCAACTGGCTCCCCAGCCACAGGCTCAACTCGTGCATCGCCGGCCAGGCCGGTCGGGTCCGTTCGGCGATCGCGACCGCGTCGACGGCGCCGTCGCCGCCTCCGCCCAGGTGATCGAAATGGCCGTGGGTCACGAGCATCACGTCGCAGCGGTCGACCTGCGCAGCCGCGCGATCGCTCTTCGGGTTGCCGAACCAGGGGTCGACGAGGACGGTCAGGCCGCCCGGCGTCCTGACCTCCACGCAGGCATGGCCGTGCCAGGTGAAGGTCGTGCCGCGATCGAGTCCCATGCGCCACCTCCCGTGGGCGGCCATCGTACCGACCAGCGCCGATCGGCGACTCAGGTTCCACCGCGCACACCGCCGCTACACTCGGTGCGTGCCTGCTGAGCGCATCGCCCAGAACCTGGCCTTCATCAACTGGACGGTCCTGACGGCGCTCGCCGTCGGAGCGTTCGGCGCCGTCGCGCTGGCCCGGACGCGGACCGACGCCACGCGCGGGTTCACCGCCTTCACCGGCGCCTGCGCTGTGGGCTTCGGCATCCTCGCCCTGCTGTCCGATCGGGCCCTGCCATCGTCCGTTGCCGGCTCGCCGGTCGCGGTCGACCCCACCTGGGAGGCGCCGCGGCAGCTTGCCCTGGCGGCGTTCTGCGTGCTGGCCGGAGCGAACGTCGTCGCCATCGCCCGGCGCCGTCAGGCCGTCGCGTTGTGGGTCGCGGGCGCGGCGGCCGGGTCGGCCGTCCTGCTGTTCGGGGCCTTCGGCTGGGGCGGCGGCCTCCTCGGCGCGGTGTCACTGCTCGTCCAGCTCGCGGTCCTGACCGCCGCGACCGGCGGCGTCTTCGCGGCGATGATCCTGGGCCACTGGTATCTCGTCACGCCGAAGCTCAGCGAGCGGCCGTTGATTCTCTTCGCCCGCCTGTTGACGGCCGTCCTGGCTCTCCAGGTCGCCCTCTTCTTCGTCTGGGTCGCCATCGGCGCCGGCCCGGGTGGCGGCGCGCCGTTCGCCGTGCTCGGGGGCCCGTGGGCGCTGTTCGTCTGGCTTCGGCTGATCGTCGGCCTCGTCTTTCCGCTGGTGGTCTCGTGGGCCGCGCTCCAGACCGCGAGGAGCCGGTCGATGGAGTCGGCGACGGGCCTGTTGTACATCGGCGTCGGCTCTATCGCCGCCGGCACCATCCTCGCCGCGGGGCTCTACTTCGGAGCGGGGCTGCTGGTGTGAAGGGCGACCGCGGCTGGATCCCGGAATCGACCGACCTCGAGTGGATCGACGAGGCCGCGCAGCCGCTCCCCCCGGTGTTGCTCGAGATGGAGCGCCTGGCCAGGCTGGCGAATGTCCCGATCGTCGATCGGGAGAGTGGCCGCGCCCTGGCGGCCCTGGCGGCCGGGCGGCGGCGGATCGTCGAGGTCGGGACGGCGATCGGTTACTCGACCCTGTGGCTGGCGCTGGGGCAGCCGCCGGGAAGCACGATCGTGACGATCGACCCCGATACGGACCGAACCGACAAAGCCCGTCGCTGGTGGCGCCAGGCCGGCATCGGCGACGAGCGAATCGTGCAGGTCACGGCGAAGGCGCTCGACGCGTTCGCCGGGACCGAACCCGCGCTGGCGGGGCCATTCGAGCTTGCCTTCGTCGACGCCTTGAAGGACGAATACCAGGGCTACGTCGACGCCCTCGTGCCGCGCCTCGCGCCCGGCGCCCTGCTCGTCGCCGACAACGTCCTGTGGAGTGGCCGCGTCAGCGGCGCGCGGCCGTCGCAGCCGGGCGACCGCGACACGGAGGCGTTGCGAGCCTTCGACCGGTCGGTGCTCCGCGATCCGCGCTTCGTGGCGACCATCCTGCCGGTCGGGGACGGCCTGCTCGTCGCGGGATACCGGGGATGACCGCCCCCGCGGCCGTGCGTGTCAGGGTCCGGCTGTTCGCCGTTCAGCGCGAGCTCGCCGGCGTCCGCGAGCTGGGGCTCGACCTGCCGGCGGGGGCGACGGTCGAGGACGCCTGGCGAGCCCTCATCGAGCGGCATCCGGTCCTCGCGCCGGGACGCGCCTCCGTCCGATTCGCCCGCAACGGCACCTATGCCGAACCAGGCGACCGCCTCGTCGACGGCGACGAGGTCGCCTGTATCCCGCCGGTCAGCGGCGGCAGCCGCGCCGGCGACGGCGGCAGCCGGGAGCGGCGGATCCTCGAGATCCGCCAGGCGCCCTTCGGCCGTTCGATCCTGGCTGAGCTGGAGGAGCGCCTCGCGACCCCGGCGGACGGCGCCGTCGTCGGGTTCGTGGGGCGAACGCGCGCGTCGCCAGGCACGCCGGCACCGGGCCAGGAGGCCCAGGCCGCGCGACACGCCGGCCGCGCCGTGGAGTCGCTCGCCTACGAAGCGCACGAGGAGATGGCACTCGGCGTGCTGACCGCGATCGCCGACGAGATCGCGAGCCGGTTCGGGGTCGAGCGCATCGCGATCGTCCACCGAACCGGCGAGGTTCCGCTCGGCGAGGCCAGCGTCGCGATCGTGGCAGTCGCGCCGCATCGCGAGGCGGCCTTCGCCGCGACCCGCTACGCGATCGACGAGACGAAGGCCCGGGCGCCGATCTGGAAGGCGGAGCGCTTCGCCGACGGTCACGTCTGGATCGGCGAGCCCGCCCGGTCAGGGCCGCGCCCGGTCGGCGAGGACCGCTGATGCCCTCGAAGGCCGACTGGGGCCCGCTCGACCGGCTCGCGGAGCTCGCTCAGACGCTCGCGGGCGCGTGGGGCGGGCGGGCGAGGTCCTCGACGACGATCGGCCAGGAGCGCGCGATCCTGCGGTTGTTCGGCGTCCACGGGCTCGATGGCGACGGCCGGCCGCTGGCCGGCGAAGTCGTCGACCGGTACATCGGCCACGACCAGTCCCGCCTCGCCAGCGGCATCGCCCTGCCGTTCACGATGGCCCTCCTCGAGTACGACGTCGCCCCCCAGCAGCTGGGGCTCGACATCGCCTCCGGTGCCATCGACCTCGCCCTCGAGGCGGAGCTCCTGCGCCAGCGCGACCGCCGCCAGGTGGCGGAGGAGGAGGCGCGCCGTCTGTCGGCCGCGGCGCTGGCGCGGATCGACGCCAATCGGACCGCTCGGCGGGAGCTGGTCGGGTTGCTCGGCGACGCCCCGCGGCCGTGGATCGGGACGACGCTCGTCGAGCCTGTCGTCGAGGCCGCCCTGACCGAGGCGACCGCGCGGATCGAGGACGGAGTCGATCTCCTGCGCGTGGAGGTGCCGGTCGGACGCGAACTGGCCACGAGCCTGGCGGACGCAGGCCTCGAGGCCTCCGACTGGCAGTGGCTCGACGCGCGGTCGGATGACCGATTGCAGGACGCCGAAACGGTACCGACCGGTAGCCAGCGCGGTCTGGCCGAGCTGCGCCACGTGCTCGACGAGGTGGCGGCCAACCGGCGCGGCTATGTTCGGCTGGCGACGGCCGCGCCCGCGCTCGCCGCGCCGGAGCAGTCGGTCGTGGCCGCCTTCGAACGGGTCGACCTCGTCGAGGCCGACCCGATCGCCGAGATCGTCGCCGGCGGTGTCGACCCGGACCGCGCCCTCGCCGACCATGCCTTCGCCCACCGCCTGCTCCGCCGGGCCGGGACGTCCATCCTCGTCGGAGCCGGGCCGCTCGTCGTCGCCCCCGACCTGGCATCCGGCGTGCCGTCCGATCCGGCCACCCGGGCCGGTCGTGCGCTGGCCCTCCAGCTCGTCGGGGTCGCCCTCGCCCGCGGCGATGGGCTGTCGCCCGACCTGATCGTCGTCGGCGCGCTGCCACCGTGGCTGATCGACGAGTCGGCTCCGGCCGCTCGCGCGGTTGCCGAGGTCGCCCTTCGGCGGGCGCTGCTGGCCGACCACCCGCTCGCCTTCGAGGAGCCCGTCACGCTGCCGGAGGCGGCGCAGGTCTGGCCGTTCGTCCTGTCCGGCGTCCTGGCGACGGGCGCGGCCGCGACCCTCGTCCTGCGCCGGCCGTCGGGCGGGTCGATGCGCACGGCGGTGGCCGCCGGCCGCGCGGCGGGCGCGGTCGGGGCGGAGCTCGCGACGGCGCTCGGCCGCCGCGGCCTCGACGGCGCCGCGCTCGACCACGCCCGCGGGGTCGTGGCGGCCGCCATTCGGACGCTCCAGCACCTCGGGGACGCCGGCTGGCGGTCGGTGCTGGGAGAGGCGCCGGGCGGCGGCGAGCGCATCCGGATCGGCGCGGACGCGGTGGCCGAGCGGAGCGAGGGCTTCGACGCCATCCCGCGCGACCTCGCCCCGATGCCCTGAGCCTCCTCGCCGGGTGGGATGAGGGCGTCAGCCCCCCGAGACCGCCGGGATGACGTGGATCGTCGCGTCGCCCGGAACCGGCGTGTCGAGACTCGCTCGCTCGCCGGCGACGAAGACGTTCAGGTGGGTCCGGATCGCCGGCCCCGACTCACACAGGCGATCCCACATCCCGGGGACGCGAGCGTCGAGATCGGCGATCACCTCGCGGACCGTCGAACCGGACGTCTCGAGCCGCCTGGGCGTGCCCGGGAACAGCGCGACGAGCGAGCGCGGTAGCAGGACGACGGCCATGCGACGCGAGTCAGTCGACGACGGCCGCCTCGACCGCCCAGATCGCCGGGAGGTGGGCGGCGATCTCGCGCCAGCTCTGTCCCTCGTCGGAGCTCCCGTATAGCTCGCCGCCGGTCGTCCCGAAGTAGACGCCCACCGGGTCGCGCGGGTCGACGGCCATGGCGTCGCGCAGGACGGTCTGGTAGGCGTTCTCCTGGGGCAGGCCCTGGGCGTGCCGCTCCCAGCTGTCGCCGGCATCGTTGGAGCGCCAGACAGCCGCCTGCCCGTCCGGCATGAAGCGGCCACTCTCGGCACCGTTGAGCGGGATCGTCCAGATCGTGTCCGGGCGGCGTGGGTGGGCGACCATCGGGAAGCCGAACGACGACGGGAGGCCCGCCGTGATGTCCTGCCACTGCCGCCCACCGTTCGTCGATCGGAAGACGCCGGAGTGGTTCTGCTGGAAGAGCCGCTCCCCGCCGTCGGCCAGGACGAGCTTGTGGACGCACTGGCCGAACTCGGGGTACTGGCCGTCGGGCGGCAGGAACCCCGCCCGGACGCCCCGGTTGCGGGTCTCCCACGACTCGCCCCCGTCGCGCGTCTCGAACGTGCCGACGGAGGAGATGGCGACCCAGACGCGCCGGCTGTCGGTGGGGTGGGGGACGATGGAATGAAGGCACAGGCCGCCGCCGCCGGGCTGCCAGTCGGCGCGGGTGGGGTGGTTGGTCAGCCCCTCGACGTGGCGCCACGTCGCCCCGCCGTCGTCGCTGCGGAACAGGCCGGCCGGCTCGACGCCCGCATAGACCGTCCCGTTGCTACGGGCGATGCCCCAGACGGTCTCGATCTTGGGGCCGCCGTCCCCGTACGACAGGCCGGCGCTCGAATGGGTCCACGTCTTGCCAAGGTCGTCGCTGCGCCAGACGGCCGGCCCGTACCAGCCGCTGCCGCCGGCGGCCAGCACGGTCCCCGATGCGGGGTCGATCGTCATGGCGTGGATTGGCCATCCCTCGCACAGCGGTCCGCGAACCGACCACCTGGCCCGCTTCGCGTTGGACTCGAGAACGAATGCCCCCTTGCGGGTCCCGACGAGGAGGACACTTCGCTGGCCCATCGTCGCCTCCTTTGAGTCGTGTTGGTGAAGACCCCAGACTACCCGGAACGCCCGAATTCGACGCATGGGCAGGCGCTGGGGAGGCCGAGGAACTGGAGCGGGAGACGGGATTCGAACCCGCGACATCTTGCTTGGGAAGCAAGCACTCTGCCAACTGAGTTACTCCCGCCCGGGAGTGCCCGGATTCTACGGACGGTCGGTGCCCCGGTCAACGCGTCAAGACGCCGTGACAGCGGCCGGCGGATGGGTGGTCCCGGCGGTGAGCGACGGCGCGGAAGCCGGGCCCTGCTATCGTGGTCGGGTGAGGTCGACTGTCCGCGCGCTCGCCCCGACGGTGCGCCCGCGCACCGGCTCGACGGCCCCGATCGAGGCGACGTGGCTGGGTGAGATTCCCTACCGCGAGGCCTGGCATCTCCAGCACCAGTTGGCCGCGGCCCGGGCGGACGGGCGGATCGGCGACCAGCTCCTGCTGCTCGAGCACCCGGCCGTCCTGACCCTCGGCCGCCATGCCGACGAGAGCCACATCCTGGCCGCGCCGGACGAGCTGGCGAGGCGGGGGATCGAGGTCATCCGTGTCGAGCGCGGCGGCGAGGTCACCTACCACGGACCCGGGCAGCTGGTTGCCTATCCGATCCTCGCCCCCGCCGATCGCGGCCTCCTCCTCCGGCCGCTCGTCCGGGCGCTCGAGGCCGCCATGATCGAGACCTGCCGCGCGTTCGGCGTGGTCGCCGAACGGCTCGCTGGCCAGCCCGGCTGCTGGTGCGATCCGGCCGGCCCCGAACGCCGCAAGATCGGCGCCCTCGGGATCCGGGTCGAGCGCGGCGTGACGTATCACGGGATCGCCCTGAACATCGACCCGGACCTGTCCGACTTCGCCCTCATCGACGCCTGCGGCATGCCGGGGGTCGCCTCGACGTCGATCGCTCGCGAGCTGGGTCTGGCCCGCGCCGACGATCGGCTCGAGCGGGTTCGTCGGGCCGCGGCCGTCTTTGCCACGGCGTTCGCCGCCCGGATCGACGCGCCCTTGAGCGGCCCCGCGCTCTCGAGGACCGACACTGGCGAGGCGCGCCAGAGGCTCGCGCGCCTCCTCGATCCGGCCGCCTGAGGATGGCGGCGGGGCTGTTCGAGCTTCGCAAGGACGCGATCACGGGCTGGTGGGTCGCGACCGTCGTCGACCGCGAGTTCCATCGCGATCGGTTTGCCCGTCCCGCCGAGCCGATCGCCGACGACGACTGCCAGAACTGCCGCCTGCCGGAAGGGTCGGGGGTTCGGGTCCGCACGCTCAAGGACTTCGCCTTCCACACCATCGGAACCGACGATGACGCCAGGGAGCTCGATCGGGGGGTCGCCCAGGTGGCCATCGCCGAGGCCCGGGCGGCGGGTAGCTGGCGGACCGTCGTCGCGCCCCCCGGGGAGCACCGTCCACTCCACGCCGTCGGCAGCGCCACGATCGAGGCCCTGGTCGATGGCGCCCGCAAGGCGCTCGGCGAGGCGCGCGCGGCGGGACAGACGGATTACCTCCAGGTCGTCCAGAACTGGGGGGCACAGGCCGGCGCCCGCACGAACCACCTCTGCCTGGACCTCTATGACCTGCCGCAGGTCCCGCACCGGATCGCCGAGGAGCTTGGGGGGGCGGCGCGGTTCGTCATCCGCGAGGGCGAGTGCCCGTACTGCCGTCTCGTCCGGGACGAGGTCGGCCGCCGGGGACGGCTCGTCTGGGAGGACGCCGACAGTGTCGCCGTCGCCCCGTTCGCCTCACGCTCCCCGTTCGAGCTGTGGATCGTCCCGCGGCGCCACGACGCCGATTTCGGGCGCGCCGGCCCACGCGACGTCGCCGCCACCGCCGAGGCCCTTCGGCAGGTCCTCACCAGCCTCGCCGCAGCGCTCGACGGGCCGCCGTACAACCTCGTTCTCCACACGGCGCCGCTCCGTGAGCAGGTCGACGCCACGTACCACTGGCACTGGGAGATCCATCCGCGCCTGCGGGAGATCGCCGGTCTCGAGCTGGGGACCGGCCTGCCGGTCAATCCCGTTTCGCCCGAAGACGCCGTCGAGGAGCTCCTCGGACGCACGCGGAGCCTCGCCGGAGCGTCTGGCTGATGGCCCTCGGTCGGCCCGTCGGGGGGCGTCACACGCCGACCTGTCGCCTCGTCTTTCGGCCGTCGAGCGCGCCCTACCCGTCCTGCGCGCGCCCCAGCGCCGACCGCCCGGAGGGCGAATGCTCACCGAACTCAACGCCGGACGCCGCCTCGGCCTCGCTCGCGGGGTGCGTTCGGGCGTGAGCGGAACGTGGGACAAGGACACCGCCGGCGCCTTCGTCGAGCAGCTGTTCGCCAAGCATCATGGCGAGATCTACGCCTATCTCGTGCGGATGCTGCGGGACGGCGAGCTGGCCGCCGATCTCACCCAGGATGCCTTCGTCAAGGCGTACCGCAACTACAACACCCTCGAGAAGCCGGAGAACGCGCGGGCGTGGCTCTACCAGATCGCCCATCGGGTCGCGCTCGATGAGCTCCGCCGCCGGAAGATCGTTCGCTTCCTGCCGTGGACCGGGGAGTCGCACGGGGCCGCGCCGTCCGCCGAACATCTGGCCATGGAGCTGCGGCTGTCCGGCGACCTCCAGCGGGCGCTCAACCGGATCCCCGAGCGGCAACGGGCGGCGCTCCTCCTGGCCGAGCTGCACGACCTGACCGGCCTGGAGCTAGCCGCGGCCCTGGGCGTGAGTCACGTCGCCGCCCGCGCGCTCCTGACCCGCGCGCGCGAGAGCCTCCGCCAGGCGCTGGCCGCAGAACGCGCCGTCGATGCTGCCGCGGAGGCGACGGTCGCTCGCCGGCTGGGACGCGACCGATGAGTCTCCGCTTCCGCCGCCGCCCGGATCATTGGCCCTCGCCACACGAGCGGGCGCGGGCCCTGGCCGCCGAGCGGATCGACCAGCCGATCGACGCGGCGGAGGACGCCTGGCTCGAAGGCCACCTCGCCGGTTGCCCTGCCTGTGCCTCGATCGCGGCCGCGTTCGCGGCCCAGCGCGCCGAGCTGCGGTCCCTTCGGCGCCGCCCGCCGACGCCGCCGCGTGACCTGTGGGCGAGGACCGCCGCCGCGATCGAGCGGGAAGCCGCGACGCAATCCGCCCCCCGGTCGCCCGCTCGCCGCCGCGCCCACCCGTCGCCGATCCCCCTTGGCGCGATCTCCGGCCTGCTCGTCATCGCCGTCGTCGTCGGCGCGTCATTGCTGTCCCGTCCGGCACCCCGCCCCGCGCTCCTCGCCCCGACGGACGTCGCCGCCTCGCTCGGACCGACCGGATCGCCCCTGCTGCGTGCGACGCCGTTCGACGTTGCGGCGGGCAACGTCCGCTGGATCAAGCTGGGCGCCAACGGACGGCTCGACGTCTTCGACTCGAAGGTAGGCCGCGTCTGCCCCGCGAAGGAGGGCGCCGACTGCCCGCCGATCGATGAGCCTTCACCCCGCACCATCCAGCTGTCGGACGCGCCTGCCTCGGTCACCCAGTCGACGAAGGATCAGAGCATGGTCGTCGCCGATTCCGCCACGAAGGGCTCCGGCGGCACCGTCTACGCCGTGCCCGCGGCGAACGCGACCCTCCCTCCGGCCGCGTCGTCGAGCCCGGGCGAATCGCCCGCGGCCTCGGCGACACCCGCGACGCCGCAGCCGCCGTCCGCCGAACCGCCGAGCCCGCCGGCGACCGTCGAACCCTCCGATCTGCCGACGATCGGACCCACCTCCGCCGCCACGGCCTCGACGTCGCCCACTCCGACTGCGACGGCCGGCGGCCCGTCCCCGAACGCCAGCGTTCGCGTCACGGCATCGCCGGGCAGCGGGGCGATCGAGATCGCTCGCGACGTCATCGTGGTCGGTGAATCGGAGGCCTATTCCCCGGACGGATCCTGGTTCGCCTTTTCGGCCCGACCCGCCGACGGCTCGCACGGGCCGGACATCTACGTCTGGCGGCCCGGCGAGCCCGAGGCGCGGCCGATCACGACGGACCACCGCTCGATCTTCGCCGCCTGGCTGGACGGTCGGATCCTGGGCAGCCGCGGCGTGGCGACGTCCAAGCAGCGCGAGCTGCTCCCGCAGACATTCCTCGCCGATCCGGCGACCGGCGGCGAGACGGTCCTCGCCGTCTCAGCTGTCTGGCGGCCGTCGGTCGATCCGCAACGCCGCCTGGCGGTCTACTGGGACGGGTCGCTCGAGCTCAACGTCGCCGGCACGGAGCTCCTGCCGTCGAGCGGCCGACTCGTCCTGGGCACGTGGACCGGAACCACGACCGGAGGCGCGGCGCCCGCGCCGTCCGTGTCGACGTCGCCCACCACTACCGCGACCTCACCGGCCGTTTCACCCTCCTCGAGCGACAGCAGCCTGTCGCCCGCGGGGGAGACCGGGAGCGCCAGCGCCACACCGTCGATCGTCACCGACAGCCCCGGCCCGGTCGCATCGCCCTCGTCGCCCCTCGTCCGCGGCGCGGTCATCGAACCGGTCGAGCTGGCGTCAGGCAAGGTGCGCGACTGGGACGCCCGATGGGACGAGACCGGAACCCATCTGGCCGTCTGGATCGCGACCGACGGCGACCCACGGATCGGCGACCTGACGCTCTACAGCGTCGATGCCGCGACGGGCCGGATCCAGACCCTCAAGCAGGTCGCCGCCCTGGCCGGCTTCTCGATCGGCAAGGGTCGCCTGGCATGGGCGACGCCGCGAGGCCAGGACGGCCAGGGCAGCCGGGTCCAGGTCCTTGCCTGGACGAAGGACGCGGTCGGGACGGTCGAGTCACTCGAGAGCAGCGAAGCCCTCGTCGTCGTCCGCTGAAGGCCTCGTCGCCGGTCGCCGCTTCCACCCTGCGCTAGACTCGGCGCGTCCCTTTAACGACCGGTCCCGCGAGGCCGGGAAGGAGGAGCAAGCGTGCGACGTCGCGCGCAAGTCGGCCGCACCGGGGGAGCCCGACGCCGATGAGCGGCCGCCAGATCATGACGGCGGACGAGATCCGCCGGGCGACCGTCCGGCTGTCCCACGAGATCGTCGAGAAGCAGGCCGGCACCGACGGCCTGGTCCTCGTCGGCATCCAGCGGCGCGGCGTGCCCCTCGCCCGACGGATCGCCGCCGCGATCGAGGACAACGAGCGAGTCGAGATCCCGGTCGGCGCGCTGGACATCACCTTCTATCGCGACGACCTGTCGCTGATCGCCCAGCAGCCGGTCGTCAAAGGCACCGACCTCCCGTTCGATCTCAACGGCCTGACCGTCGTCCTCGTCGACGACGTGCTCTTCACCGGCCGAACGATCCGGGCGGCGATGGACGCCCTGGTCGACTTCGGTCGCCCGCAGGTCATCCGCCTGGCGGTGCTCGTCGACCGCGGCCACCGCGAGCTGCCGATCCGTGCCGACCACGTCGGCAAGAACGTCCCGACGTCGCGCGAGGAGATCGTTCGCGTCCGCCTGATCGAGGTCGATGGGCTCGACGGCGTCGACATCGAGCGGCTCGTGCCGGCGGGCATCGGCTCGCGATGAGGACGCCGCTGGTCGAGGCACCAGAGCCGGAGGCCGGCGACTCGGCGACGCCGGAAGCCCACCTGCCCGCGTCGGCGCCCATCCGCTGGTCGCATCGCCACCTGCTCGATCTCGACGTGCTCGGCTCGCCGGACATCGAGCTGGTCATGTCGACGGCGGACGCGATGCGGGACGTCCTGGCCCGACCGATCCCGAGGGTCCCGGCGCTGCGCGGGATGAACGCGACGATCCTGTTCTACGAGGCCTCGACGCGGACCCGCGTCTCCTTCGAGGTCGCCGCCAAGAACCTCAGCGCGGACGTCGTCAACGTGGCGGCGGCGACGTCGAGCGTGTCGAAGGGCGAATCGCTGGTCGACACCGTCCGCACGATCGACGCCCTCGGCGCCGACATCCTCATCATCCGCCACCCGCTGTCGGGCGCCCCGTATCTCGCCGCCCAGGTATTCGGCGGCCACGTCATCAACGCCGGCGATGGATGGCATGCCCATCCCACTCAGGCGCTGCTCGACCTCTACACGATGCGGCAGCGACTGGCCGGTGGCTCCGTGGCCGGCCGCAAGGTCGTCATCCTTGGCGACGTCCTCCATTCCCGCGTCGCGCGCTCCAACATCTGGTCACTGACCGCGGCCGGCGCCGACCTCTGGCTGTGCGGACCTTCGACGCTCCTCCGCGGGTTCGAGGCGTGGGCAGCGTCGGGCGGACTGAGCGGGCGGCGGTTCCACGTCACCTCGTCGATCGACGACGCCCTGCGTGGGGCCGACGTCGTCATGGCGTTGCGGATCCAGCGCGAGCGGATGGCGTCCGGATTGCTGCCGTCGCTCCGCGAATACGCCGCCCGCTTCGGGTTGACCGCGCAGCGTCTGGCGGCCGCGGCACCGGACGTGCTCGTCATGCACCCGGGCCCGATGAACGAAGGCGTCGAGATCGCCCCCGACGTCGCGTCCGGACCGCACTCGGTGATCACCGATCAGGTCACCAACGGCGTCGCGATCCGGATGGCGCTCCTCTATCTCCTGGCGGGCGCGCGGAGCGCCGCCACTTCGGCGTCGTGACGGTCGCCGCGACGCCCGCGGTCGGCGAGGTCGCGGCGGAGCTCGAGATCTCGCGCGCGTGGGTCGTCGACCCGGCCAGCGGTCGGGAGGGCGCCGCGGACCTGGTCGTCCGGGACGGGCGTCTCGAGGCGCTGACCTGGCTCGACCCCGACGATGCCGACGGGGTCGACCAGCGAGGGGTGGTCGTCGCGCCCGGCTTCGTGGACCTGCACGCCCACTTCCGCGAGCCGGGGTTCGAGGACGCCGAGACGATCGCCTCCGGCTGCGCGGCCGCCGCGCACGGGGGTTTCACGACGGTCTGCCTCATGCCCAACACCTCGCCGCCGGTCGACGACCCGGGGGTCGTCGCCCGGGTTCGCGCCTGCGCCGTCGCGTCGGGCTCGCCGGTGCGGGTGGTGCTCTACGGCGCCGTGACCGCCGGACGCCGCGGCGAGCAGCTCGCGGCCCTCGGCGAGCTCGCCGACGCCGGGGTGGCCGGCTTCTCCGACGATGGGGCCCCGGTTCGTTCGGCGTCGGTCCTGCGCAACGCCCTGGCCTACGCCGGCATGGCGCGGCTGCCGATCGTCGATCACCCGGAGGACCTGTCGCTGACCGAGGGCGCGGAGGCCAACGACGGCCTCGTCGCGACGGTCCTGGGACTGCGCGGCTGGCCGGCTGCCGCCGAGGAGGCGGCCGTCGGGCGCGACCTGGCGATCCTCGCCGACGTCATCCGCGACGTTCCGTCGGCCCGTCTCCATCTGACCCACCTGTCGACCGCCGGTTCGTTCGAGCTGGTCCGACGGGCCAAGGCCGCGGGCCTGCCGGTCACCTGCGACGTCACACCCCACCACCTGGCACTCACCGACGAGTGGCTCGCCGGCGCACGGCGGCTAGCCTGGGAGTCGACCGGCGATCCCTGGCAGGACGGTGGCATCGTCGCGCCGCCCTACGACCCGTCCCTCCGCGTCAACCCGCCACTCCGATCGCCGGCCGATGCCGCAGCCTGCCTCGCCGCGCTCGTCGACGGCACCGTCGACGCGGTCGCGACCGACCATGCCCCGCACACCGTCGTCGACAAGCAGGTCGAGTTCGGTGCCGCGGCCAACGGCATCAGCGGCATCGAGACCGCCCTCGGGCTCCTCCTCGCCGCGGTCGATGCGGGACGACTGCCGCTGATCCGGGCGATCGAGGCCCTCACCACCGGACCCGCGGGGGTCATCGGGGAGCGGTTCGTGCCGCGGCTCGGGCTGGTCGAGGGCGAACCGGCGGACCTGGTGGTGTTCGACCGTTCGGCCGGCTGGGTGGTGACGGCCGAATCGCTGGCGTCGCGCGGCAAGAACTCGCCGCTGCTGGGCCGCCAGCTGGCCGGGACGGTCCTGCTGACGGTCGCCGGGGGCAGGCTCGCCTACGCCGCACCGGGATGAACCCGGACTTCGAGCGCCGCCCGTGGTGGCAGGCGTCGATGCCGGAGCTGCCGGACCGTGCCGGACGGCGGCTCCCCGACCGCGCCGACGTCGTCGTCGTCGGCGGCGGGTACACCGGCATCGCCGCGGCCCGGCGACTGGCGCAACAGGGGGCCCGCGTCACGCTGGTCGAGGCGAATCGGCTGGGCTGGGGCGCGTCGACCCGCAACGGCGGGATCATCCATCCCGGCTACAAGTGGGGTCCCCGGGCGCTCGTCGCCCGTCACGGTGAGGACCTTGGACGGGCGCTGTTCGCCGAGACGCTCGACGCCTATAGGCTGGTTACGGGCCTGATCCGGGATGAGGCAATCGACTGCGACTTCCGCGAGTGCGGCTACGTCGAGCTCGCCTGGGCGCCGTCCCACATCCGCCGCCTCGAGGAGGCCCAGGCGAGCCTCGCCAGCGCCGGCGTGCCGTCGACGCTCGTCCGCCGCGAGGACCTGGGCGCGGAGATCGGCAGTTACGCCTGGTTCGGCGGCCTCGCCGTCGGGGGGAGCGGGGTCCTCCACCCGGGCAAGTGGTTCGCCGGCCTCGCCATGTCGGCTGCGGCTGCCGGCGCCGACCTGCACGAGGGCGTCCGCGCGCTACGTGTCGCGCGCACGGCGGATGGCCGCGTCCGCGTCGAGACCGACCGTGGATCGATCGACGCGGGCGACGTGGTCGTGGCGACGAACGGCTACACAAACGGCGTCGCGCCGTCGCTGCGCCGGCGAGTCATCCCGCTCGGCAGCTACATCATCGCCACCGAACCGCTGCCCGAGTCGCTGGCCAACGAGCTGTCGCCGCGCGGTCGGGCCTTCTTCGACACGAAGAACTTCCTTTACTACTGGCACCTGTCGGCGGACCGCCGGATGATCTTCGGCGGCCGGGCGAGCATGTTCCCGACGTCGGTGGACCGAACGGCGGCGATCCTCCACCGCGGCCTGCTGGACGTCCACCCGCAGCTGGCCGGCTATCGCATCGACCATGCCTGGGGCGGCAAGGTGGGCTTCACCTTCGATCTCATGCCGCACGTCGGGCGGTTGGGCGGCGTGGCCTATGCGATGGGCTACTGCGGCACGGGCGTGGCGATGTCGACGTACCTGGGCACGCGCCTGGCCGAGTGGATCGGCGGCGGCCCCCCGCCGGCGCTGGCGAGTCTGGGGTTCCCGCTCGTGCCCGTGCCGTACGAGGGCCGGCCGTGGTTCCTGCCGCTGGTCGGCGAGTGGCTCCGGTTGCAGGATCGACTGGCCGGCCGGTCGCGCTAGACCTCCGCGGCGAGGAAGCGCAGCTTCTCGAGCAGGGCGTCGACGTCGTCCGCGGTCGAGAGGTAGTTGAGGATCCCGGCCCGCAGCCACGTCGAACCGCGCAGCGTCGTCGTCGACAGCCAGCCGTCGCCCGAACGCTCGAGGGCGGCGGCCAGCCGATCCTGGTGGGCGTCGAGCTCGGCGCCGTCGAGGCGCGCCCGGCCGTCCGCGCCACCTGGGAGATGGCGGAAGCAGACGACCGACAGCTCGGGCCTCGCCGGCAGCGTCTCGAAGTCGTCGCTCGCCGCGCAGCGATCGGCGAGATGCGCGGCCAGATCGTTGGTCAGCTCGACCAGCCGGCCCATCCCGTCGCTCCCCAGGTGGCGCCACGACAGCCACAGCTTGAGAGCCCGCCAGCGTCGTGTGCCCTCGAAGCCCAGCTTGTAGAAGTTGAGCTGGTCGCCGTCCGTACTGTGGCCGTCCGCCCCGTGGCCGTCGGCGCCGGACGCCGGCGTCGCCCCGCCGCCGCGGTAGTACTCCGGGCTGCGATCGAACGTGTCGGCCAGGTCGCGGCCGTGCCGGACGACCAGGCCACCCACGTCGTAGGCCTGGAAGAACCACTTGTGCGGATCGACCGTGACCGAGTCGGCGCGCTCGAGATCCGGGACGCGGGAGGCGTCCCGCGCCGACAGCTTCGCCGCGCCGCCGTAGGCCGCGTCGACGTGGAGCCACAGGCCCTCGCGATCGGCCACCTCGGCCAGCTCGCCGACCGCATCGACCGAGCCGGTGTTCGTCGAGCCCGCGACGGCAGCGATCGCGATCGGCCGCCGTCCGGCGGCGCGATCGTGGGCGATTGCCTCCGCCACCGCGGCGCCGCGTAGCCGGAAGCGATCGTCGGACGCGACGACGGTCAACGTTTCGCGCGGGAAGCCCAGCTCGTCGAGCGCCCGCGCGATCGAGAAGTGCGCCTGGTCCGAGGCGTAGACCGCGACCCCCTCGAGCTCACGGCCGCGCGGCGGCCGCCCCGTTCCGAGCGCGGCGCGCAGCCGGATGTCACGGACCAGTGCCAGCGCCACGAAATTGGCCATGACGCCGCCCGACGTGAGCAGGCCGAAGCTCCCTGGGCCGAAGCCGACGAGGTCGCACAGCCAGCGGACGACCTCCTCCTCGACGAACGCCGCCGACGGGCCGGCATGCCAGACGTCGACGCCCTGCTGGGCCACCTGGGCCAGCAGCTCGCCGAGGATCGACATGACCAACGGCGGTGGCGTGAAGTAGCTGAACGCCCGGGGGTGCCAGGCGTTGAGCTGATGTGGCGCCAGCCGGGTGGCGAACTCGGCGAGGAGCGTCGCCGACGGGGTCGGGCGGCCCGGTGCGCGTGCCGGTCCGCCGGATCCGCCGAAGAAC
>JBGPDX010000041.1:0-16764 GCA_041482475.1 Candidatus Limnocylindria bacterium
CGCCAGGGCAACATCCACTTCGCCGGCGAGCACTGCTCGCAGGACTTCCAGGGCTACATGGAAGGCGGCGCATCGGAGGGCGTCCGCGCCGGAGGCGACATCCTCGCCGATCTCAAGAGGGCCTGACCGAGGGACGGTCGTCTGGGCGGGCTACTTCCCCGCCTGGCTCAGCCCCGCGCCATCGCGGCCAGGCGCACCAGTAGCGCGTCACGCTTCGCTGGATCGCCGGTCAGCTGGATGCGCGTCAGCAGATTGGTCGCCACGACGGCCGCGCGCCTGGGCTGCGTCGCCAGGTAGTCGAGCAGCTGGGCGAGCGCGTCGGGTGTCATGTACACCGGGCTGGCGGTGAAGTCGATGCGCCCCGGATCGACCGCGAAGACGTAGGTGTCGAGGCTGCTGACGACGCCCGCCCGGCTCTTCTGCGGGAAGTCGAAATGGGCCAGCTGGGTGAAGCCATGGTCCGGCGTCAACGCCGGCACGAGCGACGGGACGCTCGTCGGCGCGCCGGTGCTGAAGACGAAGATCCGCGTGGCGCGGCCCTTGTAGTAGTTGCCGAACGTGCTGCCGCGGAAGGCCTGGAACTCGAGCGTCCGGCGCGACACGGCTTCCACCGCGATCCAGTCGGTGATGGTCGGCTGTCCGAACTCGCCGAAGCCCAGTGGATCGCCGGCGTTGGCGACGACGAGCGACGGGTTGCTCGTCGCCATCGCGTAGCGGCCGCGCAGCTCGAGCGCCATCTCGTAGGCCAGGAATTCGCCGAATCCCAGGTGGCTGCCGGACGGGACGTTGGCCTTGATCCAGTCGGTGGTCGTCCGGACGGCGGCGGCCCGGGCATCGCCGGTGGCCGACTCGCGGAAGGCCAGGGCGTGCGTCGCCAGGACGGCCGAACCCACGACGACCGCGGCCACGCAGCCGGCAATCAGCGCCGCCGCCGGAAGCGGCATCCGCGGGCCGGCCGTTCGGCTGCGACCGCGGACGAGACCGACGAGCCACTCGACGACGGAGAACCAGCCGGCCGCGGCGAGCCCGACGAGCAGGCCAATCTGGGCCAGGTAGTCGCGCGGCGGCTCCCCCAGCGCGATGACGAACAGGACCAATGGCACCGAGCACAGCGTGCTCACGAACAGCAGGTCGTAACCGGCACGGGCCGGACCGGCGCGGCGCCAGGCGACGATGGCGAGGGCCACGCCGACGATCCCGAAATAGACCACCGCCCGCAGGCCGGGCAGCCAGGTCTCGAGGTAGAGGCTCCACTGGCTCGGCTGGAACAACCCGCGGCCGCGGAGCTCGCCGCTTCGATCGAAGAACACGACGAACGCGGCCGTCCAGGCGATGGCGAGCCCCCAGCCGAGCAGCAGGCTCGCCCGGGCCGGGAGCTCCGGCAACCCGCGTCGCGTGGAGATCCACCTGGCCGCGTAGCCCCCGACGACGAAGACCAGCCCCAGGATCGCCAGGACGCCGAGGGTCCAGGCCGGCGTCCCCAGCCGGTAGACCCGATGCGCCGCCTCGGCGTACAGGACGAACCACCACGACGTGCCAATGGCCGCCACGAGGACCGTGCCGCTCGCCGCCCGCAGGATCGCCGGCCAGGCGCGCCGCTCGAGCAGGCCGAACAGGAATGGCACGGGCGCCAGCGGCAGGACGATCTCCTTGACGAGGAACGCCAGGGCAAACGTGGCGCCCGCGACGAGCCCCCAGCCGAACGATCCCCGCCGGACGGCGGCGACGCCGACCCAGACATAGGCCAGGGCGAGCATGGCGGCGGGAACGTCGAGGCGCGAGGTCCGGCTCAGGTCGTGGACGTACGGGACCGCCAGAAGGCCGGCGGCGGCAAGGCCGCCGACGATCGGGCGAACGCGCCAGCCGAATGCCGCGACGAGCGCGATGAGTGCGGCGCCGGCGAGCGCGACGAGGATGTGGCCCCAGGCGAGCGGATCGATTCCGAACCACACCGACGGCCCGACGACGAGCGCAGGCCAGGTCGGGGAATGCGGCAGGAAGATCGCCCCGAACAGCGTCCGGGGGCCGTTACCGGTGACGAAGTTGTACCCGATGCCCAGGTACTTCGCCTCGTCGAACGTCTGGTAGAACGGCGGAAAGACTACGATGAGGGCGAGGAACACTCCGATCGAGGCGACGACCGTGACGGCGGCGGCGCGGCGCTCGTGGAGGGAGATCGGTGTCACGCGGCGTCATGATCGCACGGCCCCCGGGACAACAAAACGCCCAAAGGAACCGCGGTCCGAACTCAGCTCCACAAATGCAAGCACCTGTGGCTCCGCTTTCGATCCATGGCCCCTTCGGGCAAGACCTAGGGTAGTCGCTGTGACCGCGACCGCGATAGGGGCTTATCCACGACTTTCACGGTTCGAGACCGCTCCGGACCATGGTTATCCACACCTTTCCCACGACGTTCGCGGCGGCTCGCGGGTCGCTCCATGCGACACTCGGCGGGCAGCGAAAGGAGCCGTGATGGCCCGCGTCCAATACGGCGCCGATGGGACGCTCGCGCCACAGCGTTTCATCGCCGCCCTGATCGATTTCAGCGACCGGCGTCCGGCCGTCTGGCCCGGGCTGTCGCCGCGCCTGTACAAGGTTCACCAGGTTGGCGATACGTGGGCCGAGGCGACCGAGGGCACCGACGTGCTCGGCGGGATCTGGGCGCGCGAGCGGTACGACTGGTCGACGCCCGGCGTCGTCACGATTCGCTGCCTCGAGTCGCCGTTCTTCCGCGCCGGGGTCACGACCACCTGGCGCGTCTCCCCCACCCCGGGCGGCTGCCACGTCGACGTCGACCTGCATCGCATCGCGCGCAGCCCGCGCGGCCTGTTCGTGGGGATCATCGTGCAGCTCACCGGCTCGCGACGTTTCGCTGCCGAGCTGCGAACCGCCCTCGACCGGCTCGCCGCGGACGCCGCGCGGCCCTGACTCTCCCCTACTCCGCCTCGAGCGGCCAGGTGCGCGCGTCGGCCAGCACGGGCAGACCGTCGTCGTCGACGTGGAGGACCGGCGCGCTGCCGAGCTGCCAGTCCGTCTCGGCGGTGCGACGAACGGTCACCCGGATGGGTTCGACGTCCAGCTCGACCGAGATGCTGACGCCGGTGACATCGTGAGATGCGCCCGGCCGCACGACGCCCGCAAGGATCCGCGTGGCCGCGGCGGCCGCCAGGACGGAACCGTGGACGAGCACGATCGAGCCCGGCGTCCATGCCAGGCCGGCCACGTGCCGCAGGCGGTGTTCCGTGACGACATTGCCGTGGAGCGTGCCGCGGCCCTCCGGGTGCAGCGTCAGCAGGCCGGCCGCGCTGGACAGCTCCGTGTGGGCGAACGCGCCTTCGGGATCAGTCTCGAGCAGGAGTGACGTGAGAAGCGCCCCGTCGGACGATCGGCGGACCTCCCGCCAGCGACGGCCAGGCCGGCCTTCGGCGACCGACCACACCACCATCGAGCCGTCCGAGAGGCGCCCCCGACCGGCCCGCCGGAGCCATGACGTCACGAGCCCGAGGCCGTCCTGGCCGTGGCCTCGACGCCGTTGCTCCCATCGCCCGCGGCGATCGACTCGGCCCACGTGGCGCCGACGGCGCGCAGCTCGCCCGCCAGCGACGGCGTGATCCGACCCTTGACGCGTACGTCGCGCTCGCGGTACTCGAGCTCGACCGTGCCGCGCTCACGGACGCGCGCCAGCAGCTCGCCCGCCGCGTAGGGCAGCGCGACGTCGACGTCGACCCACAGCGATGCGAGGAGCGCGGCGATCTCGGCGCGCAGGGTGTCGATGCCGTAGCCGGTCAGCGCCGACACGAACACGGCGCCGCCGATCGCCGGCGCCGGCGCGTCGCCGTTGCGCGCCGAACGCTCCACGAGGTCGGCCTTGTTGAACGCCACCACTCGCGGCTTGGCACCCGCGCCCAGCTCGTCGAGGACGATCTGGACCGTCTTGCGATGTTCCGCGTGATGGGGATCGGCGGCGTCGACGACCTCGACCAGGATGTCGGCGCGGTTGACCTCCTCGAGCGTCGCGCGGAACGCGTCGACGAGCTGGTGCGGCAGCTTGTGGATGAAGCCGACGGTGTCGGTGACGATGGCGGTCTGGCCGTCGCCCAGCCGGACCTGGCGGCTCGTGGGATCGACCGTCGCGAACAGGCGGTCCTCGGCGTGGGCGACCTCTGACCCGACGAGCGCGTTGAGCAGGGTCGACTTGCCGGCGTTCGTGTAGCCGACGATGCCGACGGTCGCCATCAGCCGCCGGTCGCGGCCGCGGGCGGCGGTCGCCCGCTGCTGGCGGACCTGCTCGACCCGCTCCTTCATCTTCTTGATCCGCTCGCGGATGATCCGGCGGTCCGTCTCCAGCTGCGACTCGCCGGGTCCGCGGGTGCCGATCCCGCCACCCGTCCGCGACAGGTGGGTCCACAGCCGGGTCAGGCGCGGGAGCTGGTACTCGAGCTGGGCGAGCTCGACCTGGAGCCGGCCCTCGTGGGTCTGGGCGTGCTGGGCGAAGATGTCGAGGATCAGCCGGCTGCGGTCGATGACCTTGACCTTGAGGAGGCTCTCGAGCGCCTTCTGCTGGCCGGGCGACAGCTCGTCGTCGGCGACGAGGATCCCGAACCCGGTCTCGCTCCTCGCCTGGGCCAGCTCCTCCGCCTTGCCCTTGCCGACGTACCAGTTGGGATCGACGTGGCGGCGGTTCTGCCACTCCGCCCCGACCACCTCGGCGCCGGCCGTCGTCGCCAGGCTGGCCAGCTCGGCGAGGGAGTCCTCGGCCGACCAGCCGGCATCGTCACCGGTGTCGACGGCGACGAGGAAGGCCTTCTCGACGGGCTGGGCGAGCTCGATCAGGGACCGGCGGGGCATGGGCGACAGGATACCGCCTGATCTCGATCCGGCGACCCGACGAGGCGACCCGGAGACCCGCCGACCGAAGGTCATGCCCCTTCCGCGCGATAGTCTCTGGGCCGCCCAGCGGGCAGAGTCCAGACGTGAGCCTTGCGCCTCGTCTAGCTCTGCGCGCCCGCGTGCCCGCGCACCCCGGTGCGCGCGCGCAACGGATGGGCGAGCCCATCCCCGCGCGGGACGTCCCGGCGCCCGAAACGGCGGCCCGACGCTGGGCGATCCGGAGCCTGGCCGTCCTGGCCCTCGTGGTCACGACCGGCTACCTGGCGTGGCGGACGACGTCGACCGTCGATCTCTCCGTCTGGTGGGTCTCGCTGCCGTTGCTCGTCCTCGAGTTCCATGCCGCCCTCGGCCTGGCCCTCTTCACGTTCTCCCTGTGGGACGTCGACCAGCGGCCGCTGAACCGGCCCGTTCTCGCCACGGACGCCCGGATCGCCGTCCTCGTCCCGACCTACAACGAAGGCGTCGAGGTCGTCATGCCGACCGTGGCGGCGGCGATCGCGATGCGCCTGCCGCACGAGACCTGGGTCCTCGACGACGGCAACCGACCGGCCGTGGCGGCGCTCGCGGCCGACCTCGGCGCCCACTACCTGGCCCGTCCCACCCACGAGCACGCCAAGGCGGGCAACCTGAACCACGCGCTGGGGGTCGTCGACGCCGACTTCGTGGTCGTCCTCGACGCCGACCACGTGGCGACCCCGGACTTCCTCGTCGATACCCTGGGCTACTTCGACGACCCGCGGGTGGCCCTCGTGCAGACGCCGCAGGAGTTCTACAACGTCGGCTCGTTCGAGCACGAAGGGGCCCGCCCTGACGGCGAGCGCTACCACGAGCAACTGCTCTTCTACCGCGTCCTCCAGCCGGCCAAGAACCGCTGGAACGCCGCCTTCTGGTGCGGCACCGGTGCGGTCGTCCGGACGGCCGCCCTGCGCCAGGTGGGTGGCGTCGCGACCGAGACCATCACCGAGGACATCCACACCACGGTTCGCTTCCACCGTCGCGGCTGGCGGACGGTCTACCACAACGAGGTCCTCGCCCGGGGCCTGGCGGCCAGCGACGCCGACACCTACCAGCTCCAGCGTCATCGCTGGGGAACCGGCGCGATGCAGGTGCTGCTCACCGAGAACCCGCTCTTCGTCCCGGGCCTGACCATCGCCCAGCGGCTGGCCTACGCGACGACGCTGCTCGGCTGGTTCGATGCCTGGCGTTCGCTGGGCTACCTGCTGCTGCCGATCGTGATCGTCACGACCGGCGCGGTCCCGATCCGGGCCAACGCGCTCGTCTTCGCCGTCGCGTTCGGGTCGACGTTCGTGCTCCAGCAGCTCGCCCTGCGCGCCCTGAGCCGCGGTCGCCACCGGTCCATCCTGTCGATCGTCTTCGAGCTCGTCCGGATGACCCCGAACATCCTGGCGACGCTGACCCTGGTGAGCCACCGCCGCGTGAAGTTCCAGGTCACCCCGAAGGGGCGCCATGCCGGCGATCGACACCGCACGGCCGTCCCGCGCCTGTTGCGAACGGTGGCGTTCCTGAGCTTCCTCGGCGCCGCCTGGTTCGCCCTCACCCTGCTCGGCGCCACGCCGACCCACTACCTCGTCCCGTGGGCCGCCTACGCCGCCTTCGGCTGGCTGCTTGGCAACGTCGCGCTCGTCATGCTCGCCATCCGCCGCGTCCGGAACCTTCGCTTCGCGCCGGAACGGCGAGCCAGCGTTCGATTCGAGACGGACCTCCCGGCCCTCCTCGGCGGTGCCGCCTGCCGGGTCCTCGACCTGTCGCTGACCGGAGCGAGACTGGTCATGCGGGAGACGCCGGACGCCGGTCCCGGGCGCGCCCTCGAGATCGAGCTGGGCGACGAGACCGTGAGCCTGGCCGGCGTCGTTCGAGCGGTCCGCGCCGGACGAGCCGGCGAGGTGGTCGTCGGCTTCGAGTTCGATGAGGGCCAGCACGCCGCCCGGGCGAAGCTCGCCCTGGGCCTGTTCGGGATGCGAACGGCGCCGACTGCCGATCCCGCGGGCAGCCGGGTCAACCGCGGCCTCGGCGACGCGGCGATTCAGGCCGCCTGAGCGGCTCGGCAAGCGCGAGCGCCGTGTCTCGCGCCCGTGGCAGCGGGTCGGCCGCGGCATCGAGCCAGGCGATGCCGGGCTCCGATCGGAACCACGTCCGCTGCCGCCTGGCGAACGCCACGTTGCGGCGGGCGTCCTCGGCGATCGCCGCGTCCAGGTCCAGCCGGCCGTCGATCACGGCCCACGCCTCCCGGTAACCGATCGCGCTGAAGGCGGGCAGCGCCGGATCGAACCGCTCGCGCAGGCTCCGCGCCTCGTCGATCAGGCCGGCCGCGAACTGCGCCCGGGCGCGTTCCTCGATCCAGGTCGCGTGGGTCCCGCGTTCGACGTCGAGCCCGATCCAGGCGGATGGGGCCGGGTAGCCGGCGACGGCCGGCCGCGGCTCATCCCCGCGGAGCTCCGCCAGCTCGAGCGTCCGGACGACACGGCGCGGGTTGCGCAGGTCGGTCGCGGCGGCGAGCCGCGGGGCGAGCGCGCGCAGGCGGGCGGCGGTCGCCGCGAGGCCATCGGCCGCCAGCTCCGCTTCGATCCGCGCCCGAACGCGCGGGTCGTAGGCCAGGGCGTCGGTGTCGATGCCCCGGGCTACGGTGCGGAGATACAGGCCGCTGCCGCCGACGAGGATCGCGAGGCCGCCGCGAGCGGCGATCGCGGCGAGCGCCCGCCGCGCGTCGGCCGCGAAGTCGGCGACGGAGAACGCCTCGTCGGGGTCGACGAGATCGAGGCCGTGGTGCGGCACGCGGTCCCGTTCGGCGGCCGGCACCTTGGCCGTGCCGATGTCGAGGCCGCGATAGACCTGCCGCGAATCGGCCGAGATGATGTCGACCGGAATCCCGTCCTGGGCGAGCCGCTCCGCGATCCGGATCGACAGGCCGGTCTTGCCGGTCGCGGTTGGCCCGGCGATGACGAGCAGTGGCGGTACGGAGCTCAATGAGCGGCGAGAGCCGTGCCCCGCAACGCGTACGGCCCCGCGTGGTCGACGCGGACCGGCACGAGCGCGCCGAGCAGATCGCCCGGCCCCGCCAAGTGGACGAGCTTGTTCTGCCGTGTCCGCCCGGACAGGTGCAGCGCGCCGCCGCTCCCCTCCCCCGCCGCCGGCCCGACGTCATGGTCGTGGGAGCGCGGCGGCACGATCGAGTCGATGAGGACCTCGACGTCGCGACCCTGCCAGGCCCGGTTCCGTTCGAGCCCGATCCGTTCCTGGACCGCGAGCAGCGTGTTGAGCCGGCGCCGCTTGACCTCGGCGGGAACGTCGTCCGCCAGCCGGATCGCCGGCGTGCCGGGCCGCGGCGAATAGGCCGCGGCGAAGACCTGGTCGTAGCCGACGGTCTCGAGCAACCGCAGCGTCGACTCGAACTGCGTTTCCGTCTCGCCGCAGAACCCGACGATGACGTCGGTCGAGATCGCGATGCCGGGGACCGCCCCGCGTATCCGGGCCAGCCGCTCCAGGTAATGCTCGACGCTGTATTGCCGGCCCATCCGTCGCAGGACGGCGTCGTCGCCCGACTGGACCGGGAGGTGGAGGTGCTCGCACACCGACGCACAGTCGGCCATCGCCTCGATCAACCGGTCGGACAGGTCCCACGGGTGGCTCGTCACGAACCGCAGGCGCGGGATGGCCGGCACGCCGTCCGACGTCCGAAGGCCGTCGATCGCCCGGATGAGCTCGGCGAGGTCCGGCCGCGACCCGAGGTCGAGGCGACGCCCGGCCCATCGTTCGGTGGCGATGTGCCCGAACCGCGGCTCGGGGACGAGGTCGTGGCCGTACGAGTTGACGTTCTGGCCGAGCAGCGTGACCTCGCGATAGCCGGAAGCGGCGAGCGCTCGCGCCTCGGCCACGATCTCGTCGAACGGGCGGCTCCGCTCGGGACCGCGACTGAACGGGACGATGCAATAGGTGCAGGTCTTGTCGCAGCCGTAGATGATCGGCAGCCAGGCACTGATCGCCGACGAGCGTGCGATCTGACCGCCGGCAACGGCCGCGGCGCGCGTCCCCGGCAGGTGGTCGGCCGAACCCACAACGGCCCGACCCACGAGCGTCGTCGCCCCGACCGACCCGATGGCCCCCTGGGCCGAGGCGAGTCCCAGCCGATCGACCAGCTCCGGCTCCTCGTCGGGCCGCAGGAACAGGTCGACGGCCGGGTAGCGCGCGCGCAGCCCGCCCCGGTGCGGCTCGCGCACCGAGCAACCTGTCATCACGACCCGCAGTCCCGGGTTGGCCGACTTCAGGCCGGCCAGCTGCCCCTGCCGTCCGATTACCTTCTGCTCGGCGCCCTCGCGGATGGCGCAGGTGTTGATGACGATGAGATCGGCGGCCTCGAGCGCATCGGCCTCGGCGCAGCCGGCCGCCAGGAGACGGCCCGCCATCTCCTCGGAATCGCTGCGGTTCATCTGGCAGCCCAGCGTCCAGACGAAGAACCGCGGCAGCGCCGCCGCCACGGGGCGGTACTCCTCCAGGCTGGGATCGCTGGCCGGCGCGAGCCGCCGCGCGCCGGCATGTGGCGCAGGCGCCGGCGCGAGGTCGAGGACGGGCAGGTTTCGGGTGGTCATGCGTTCGGTCGTTCGGTCGTTCGGTTCATGTCGACGGCGGAGCGAAGAACGACGCCGACCTCCGGAGGGACCCACAGCCCGGCGTGCGCCTCGGCGTACGGGCCGAGGTCGCCATGGTAGTCGCTGCCCCCCGTTCGAACGAGCCGCAGGTCGGCCGCGACCCGGCCCATGGCCTCGACCGTCGGCCGATCGAACGACCGGTAGTAGACCTCGAGCCCGCCGAGCCCCAACTCGACCAGCTCCGCGACGATCCCGGGGCGCTCCGTGGCCTCGCGGAAATGCGCCAGGGCGGCCAGCCCCCCGGCGGCGCGGATGGCGGCGATGGCCGCGGCCGGGCCCAGGCCATCTCGCAGCACCCAGGCCGGCCTGCCGCGGGCCAGCCAGCGGCGGAAGGCGTCCTCGACGCTGTCGGCGTGCCCGGCAAGGATGAGGGCGCGGGCGACGGTGGGGCGCCCGAGCGCGTCGTCCTCCGCCGTCCCCAACCCGGCCACCTCGGCCTCGACGGGCATCCCAAGGGCACGCAGCCGGCCGAGGATGCGATCGAAGCGGCGCCGCCGCTCCTGTCGCTGGCGCGCCAGCGTGGCCTCGAACGCCTCGTCGTCGGGATCCATCCCGAACCCCAGGACGTGGAGCTCGCCCTCCCACAGGTCGTCACGCCGACCGACCACGGCGTTGATCTCGACGCCGGGCAGCAGCTCGAGGCGCGGCGGCCGGGCCTCCGAGCGACGCAGCTCCCGGTACCCCGCCAGCGTGTCGTGGTCGGTGATCGCCAGCAGCCGAACGCCGGCGTCGAAGGCCTGGCGGGCGAGCTCGACCGGCTCGAGGACCCCGTCGGAGCGGAGGGAGTGGGTGTGGAGGTCGATCGTCGACGGCGCCCGCGGGACGACCGGAGCGGCAGCCTCCGCCGCCTGGCGGCTGGTCAACGCTAAACCTCGATGAGTTGCTGGATCCGTTCGATCTGGAGCGCCCGACCCGTGGCCGGGTCGATGTCCACCTGGCAGGCATTGAAGATCACCGGTCCCGTACCCACCTCGAATCGCGTCGGCAGCGCGTTGATGAACCGCGGCAGGACGGTCTTCGGGTCGAAGCCGATGACACTCCAGATGGGACCCGTCATGCCGACGTCGGTCAGGTAGGCGGTGCCGTTGGGCAGAATCCGCTCGTCGGCGGTGACGACGTGGGTGTGCGTCCCGACGACGACGCTGACGCGGCCGTCGAGGTGGAGCCCCAGGGCGTTCTTCTCCGACGTGATCTCGCAGTGGAAGTCGACCAGTCGGACGGGCGGCAACGGCTCGGACGATTCGTCGAGCAGCCGATCCGCGTCGGTGAACGGGTTCTCGATCGGCTGCATGTAGGTTCGGCCCTGGAGGTTGACCACCGCGACGTCGGTGCCGTCGATCGCCTGGTAGATCCCCCAGCCTCGTCCGGGCACGTCGTGGGTGCCGTAGTTGAGCGGGCGCAGGACACGCTCACTCGTCTCGAGGTACGGGAAGATCTCCTTCTTGTCCCAGATGTGATTGCCGGAGGTGATGACGTCGACGCCGGCTGCGAACAGCGCCTCGGCGGTCGACACGGTCAGCCCCATCCCGCCGGCGAGGTTCTCGCCGTTGGCCGTGACGAAGTCGATGCCGCGATCCCGTCGCAGGCCAGCCAGGAGGTGCTCGACGGCCAGCCGGCCGGGCTTGCCGATGACGTCGCCGATGAGCAGCACCCTGCAGGCGCCCCGCGGCCGGGGGGTGTCGCTGTTCGGCGGGTTCCCGAGGCGCGTTCGTCCGACCGCCGGCTCCGGTGGGCCGCCTACTTCACGTACGTCGCGTACTCGGCGCCCGTGCGCAGGCGAGTCATCCTGAATCACGTGGAGCATCATCGGTGCTACGCGGTGCCAACGCCACCGGGTCGCCGCGACGCGGGCCCGAGCGCTACGTGCGATCCGCGGCCAAGGGGCCGGCCACGGGTCGGGCGCGACGCGTCTCAGAGTCAGTGGACGCCGAGCTCCTGGAGGGCGGCCGCGAGCGCGGGATCGTTCGCCTCGGTGAAGAGGTCCCAGCGGGTCGGCACCGTGACGTCCGGCTCGATCCCGGTGTCCTCCCACGGTCCGTACGTGGCGTGGTCCGGAACGAACGTCTCGTGCGCGAGCCAGGCACGGGAACCATCCTTGAAGTCGTAGCCGGAGAGGGTTTCGACGTTCCCCAGGCTCGTTTCGCCGACGATCCGCGCCCGCCCGCTCGCCTGGAGGATGCCGCTCATGATCTCGCCGAAGCTCACCGTGTCGCGACCGACGAGGACGATGAGCGGCACCGTCTGTGAGCCACCCACGTTTTCGCCCTTGATCACCAGCCGGCGGGTCGCGGTGCGGCTCTGGAACGACCCCACGTCACCGTTCAGGAAGAACCCGAGGATCGGCACGAGCACGTCGCTCGAGCCGCCGGGATCGAGGCGGTTGTCGATGACGAGCCCCTCGAGGGGACCGTCGGCAGTCATGGCGCGGAGGGCGTTCCGGACCTGCCCGGGGATCGTCTTGTCGAACAGCGTGGGCAGGAACAGGTAGCCGAGGCGCGTCCCGGTGATCAGGCACGATCCGATGGGCTCCCCGCCCTCGACGCGGGCGCGCGTCAGGGTCAGGTCGCGCACGGCCTCGCCGGCACGGCGCAGCGTCAAGGTGACCTGCGTGCCGGCCGGTCCACGCACCCGGGGCAGGGTGGACTGGCCGGCCGCGTCGAAGACAGGCTGGCCGTCGATCGCGAGGATCGCGTCGTGCGGCAGGAGGCCGGCCCGGTCGGCCGGCCCGCCAGGGAACGTCTCGATGATGGCAGCTGTACCGGCTTCGGGCACCGGCTTGATGACGACCCCGATCCCCACGTAATCGTTGTGCCCGGCCAGTTCCTGCTCGGACAAGGCCTTGACGGTCGGGCTCTGGAATTGCGAATGGTCGTCACCCAGCTCTCCGACCAGCAGCTCCATCGCCGTGTAGAAATCGTCCTCGCTCAGGCCTCCCTCGACGAGCGTCCTGTATCGCGCCACGATCGCCGGCCAGTCACGGCCGTTGAAGTGCGGATCGACGTACCTGTCGGTGACCGTCTTCGCGAGGGCGTTCAGCACGCCCAGCTGTTTCTTCGTCGTGGCGGCATCGACGGACGAGGCCGGCGGCAGGCCGGGCTCGGGTGTTTGCGCGGGTGTCGGCGGATGCAGGACCTCGTCCGGCATCACCGCCACCGGGTTGCCGGGCACGTACGGGCAGACGCGCTCTCCGGCGGTCTGCGAACTGGTCGCGCTGAGGGAGGCGGAAGCCGATGGGCTCTCGGGCGTCGCGGATGGCGCGGTTGCCGAAGGCGACTGGACAGGCGTCGCCGAGGGCACGACGGTCGGGGTCGTTGCGCATCCCGCAGTGAGGACGAGCAGCGCCAGCGCGACGAAAGCCGGCAGTCGCGAGCGGCGGGTCACCGCGGACCAGACGTTCATCGCGGCACGGTAGCACCCGGATGGACGCACACGACCGAGCACGCCGCAGTGGTGACGCCCGTCACCACGATTCCACCGTGCGGCGAGGTCCGACCTGCGCCGGTCCGGTAGCCTGAGTCCATATCGGCACGAGCCCTCGAGGGGGACGCACGGAGGATGCCATGCACCGGAGACTCGCCGTCGCATTTGCTGTGGTCGGCCTGCTGCTCGCCGTGGGCGTCGGGCCGGTGGGGGCCATCCAGTACGGCCAACCCGATGGGAACAACCATCCCTACGTCGGCCTTGTGGCGTTCCATGATGCGAACCACGTCCCGCTCTGGCGTTGTTCGGGAACGCTCATCACCCCGACGGTCTTCCTGACCGCCGGCCATTGCACGGGGACCGACGGCACGGTCGCCCCGAGGTACGCGGTCATCTGGTTCAGCGAGGGCCCGGAGCCGATTGGGACATGGGGCGGTCCTGGCACCTCCTGCAACGGCAAGACAGGCTATCCCTGCACCGGCGACGCCAGCGGCACGCCCCATCCGAACCCGGGCTGGAACGGCGGGCTGACGGTGCCCAACACCCATGACATTGGCGTCGTCGTGCTCGATGCACCATTCAACGGCACCGGTGGACATTTCGGCGCGCTGCCCCCGGCGGGCCTGCTGAATGCGCTGGCGACGCAACGCGGCCTGCAGGACATGACCATGACTCTCGTCGGCTACGGCGTGCAGAGCGAGAAGCCGACCCTCATCAGCATCCGCCAGCGCTACATCGCCCACGCCAAGGTGGTCAGCCTGGGCAGCGCCTTTACGGACGGCTACAACGTCCGGCTTTCGAGCAACCCTGGGGTGGTCAGCGGCGGGACCTGCTTCGGCGATTCGGGCGGGCCCGTGTTCTACCACGACACGAACATCGTGGTCGCCGTGAACTCGTTTGTCCTGAACCTGAACTGCAAGGGCTCGGGTTATGGCTTCCGGGTCGACACGGCCGCTTCGCTCGCCTTCGTCAACTCCTGGCTGCCCTGACCTACGGGCGGGACCGGAGCCGGCCCTGACGACCCCCGACCGAAACGGTCGGGGGTCGTTACCGCCCGTCCCGGTCGGCCACGATCGTGCTGATCCCTACTTCGCGTACTCCACGGCCCGCGTCTCGCGGATGACCGTCACCTTGATCTGGCCCGGATAGGTCAGCGTCTCCTCGATCTTGCGGACGATGTCCCGGGCCAGGCGGGTCGCGGTAAGGTCGTCGATCTCCTCGGGCCGGACGAGGATGCGCACCTCGCGACCGGCCTGGACGGCGAAGGACCGCTCGACGCCCGAGAAGCTGTCGGCGATGGCCTGGAGGTCCTCCAGCCGCTTGATGTAGGTGTCCATGGTCTCGCCACGAGCCCCCGGCCGCGATGCGCTGATCGCGTCGGCGATCTGGACGATGGGCGCCTCGACGCAGGCGTACTCGACTTCCTGGTGATGGGCGGCGATCCCGTTGATGACCTTGAACGGCAGGTTGTGGCGCTGGGCGATCTGGGCGCCGATGGCGGCGTGGGGGCCCTCGACCTCGTGGTCGACCGCCTTCCCGATGTCGTGGAGCAGCCCGCCCATCTTCGAGATCTGCACGTCGGCGCCGACCTCCGCGGCGATGATCGCCGCCAGCCGGCTCGTCTCAACGACGTGGTTGAGGACATTCTGGCCGTAGCTCGTCCGGAACTTGAGCCGGCCAAGGAGCTTGATGATCTCGGGCGGCAGCCCCGGGACGCCGGCATCGTAGGCGGCCTGCTCGCCGGCCTGGCGCATGACGAGATCGACCTCGGCGCGGGCCTTGGCGACGACCTCCTCGATCCGGCCGGGGTGGATCCGGCCGTCGCTGATGAGCTTGGTGAGCGACAGCCTGGCGATCTCGCGACGCACCGGGTCGAAGCCCGACAGGACCACCGTCTCCGGCGTGTCGTCGATGATCAGGTCGACGCCGGTGGCCTGCTCGAGGGCGCGGATGTTGCGCCCCTCACGGCCGATGATCCGGCCCTTCATCTCGTCCGAGGGCAGGTGCACGACGCTGACCGTGTGCTCCGCGGTGTGGTCGGCCGCGATCCGCTGGATGGCGGTCACGATGACGTCGCGGGCCTTCTCGTTGGCCTCGTCGCGGGCCTGCCGATCGATGGCGCGGGCGAGCTTGACGGCGTCGTGTTCGGCCTGCTCGCGGACCGCCTCGAGGAGCATCGCCTTGGCGTCGTCGGCCGACAGACCGCTCACGCGCTCGAGGGCCGCGACCTGTTCCTGGTGCGCCTTGGCCAGCTCCTCGCGGGACCGCTCGATCTCCCGTTCACGATCCACGAGCTTGCCATTCTTCTCCTCGAGCATGTCCGCGCGCTGGTCGAGCTGCTCGTCGCGCTGGAGCAGCCGTCGTTCGAGGCCGGCCATCTCGTTGCGCTTCGCCCGGGCCTGGTCCTCGGCCTCCTCGAGGAGCTTGAGCTTCTCTTGGCGGCCCTCGCCGATGAGCTCCGCGCGGCGGGCGGCGCCTTCGGCCTCGATCCGGCGGGCCTCGGCCTGGGCCCCCTTGACCGACTGGGAAGCGACGAGCTGGCGCATGACTGCACCGAACAAGCCACCGACGACGGCTGCCACGGCGACCACCGCCACGACGACCGGTGTGTCCATCTTCCGTATCCTCCCGTCCGGCCGGCTGGGCGGCCGGAGGTGTGTGCGTCAGGACGGCGGGATCACCGATCGGTCGACGGGACGCGAGGCGGCGGCTGCCACCCCGTTTGGGCCATGATCGCGCCGTTCGCGTTGCCGGCGCGCCTATCCTGGCGCGCATCGTTTATCTGCTGCGTAGCCTACGGCCGGGCCCCGGGGGGGTCAAACGAGCGCCGCGGCCTCGGGTGCCTGGCATGCCCGTTCCTGGCCGGTTCTGGCCCGTTCCTGGTCCATTCTGCGGCTGCCTGCGCGCTTCCTTTCACCAGGGGCAAGGTGCCGCGTTTCGTTTCACCGGGTGAACCTGGCGACACACGAGCCCCGGCCGGAGGCTTGTCGCGGCTCAGCCCGGCGCGAATCGCCGCCCGGTACACACCCAATCGAGCCGTTTCGTTCACCCGGTGACAGGCTCCGGCTGAGCCCACCCAAATCGATGGGCGGTGGTGTCCGTTGGTTCACCGGGTGAAAAGCACGCGGCAATCGCGTTCAGGGGGTGCCCAGTTCGTCTGGTTCGGAGGCCGCGAGCCAGGCGCGAACCGCGGCGGCGCAGGTGTCGGGGTCGAAGCCGTGCCGCGCGAGCAGCGCATAGGCACGCTGGCGCCGGGCGCGAGGATCCGTGACCCGCTCGAGGGCGCGAGCGTGGCGCGCGAGGAGCCGCGTGGCCGCCTCCTCGTCCGGCGACCCCTCGCCCGTGTCGGCCGCCTCCGCCCGTTCGGCGAGCAGCATGTCGACGGACGCCCGGTCGACGCCCTTCAGCGCCAGCTCCCGGCGCAAGGCGATCTCGCCCCGCGGCCGGGCCCGATCCCGTGACTCGATCCACGAGCGGGCGAACGCCTCGTCGTCGAGCATGCCGAGCTCGAGCAGCCGCGCCAGGGCGCCGTCGACGAGATCCGCCCGGTAGCCCGCCTGGGTCAGGCGACGTCGCACCTCGGCCACCGAACGGGAGCGGCTCTCGAGGAACCGCAGCGCCGCCGCCAGGACCCGCTCCGGGTCGTCGACTTCCGCCCGACGTTCGCGCTGCTCCGCGTGGGTCTCTCGCCGTCGACGGGCCACGCGGCGGCTACTCCGCCTCTTCGATGCCCTCGACGGGGAGCGCCACCTCGTTGATCTTGCCGCGGATGCGGCGGTCGATCTCGGCG
>JBGPDX010000042.1:0-16679 GCA_041482475.1 Candidatus Limnocylindria bacterium
GCAGCGACACGAACTCGCCACCACTCTTCCGGGCGGCGATGATCGACTCGATCGCGCCCTGGCCAACGTTCTTGACGGCCAGCAGGCCGAAGCGGATGGCGTCGCCTTCGACGGTGAACTCGACGTCGGAGCGGTGGACGTCCGGCGGTGAGACCTCGATCCCCATGCGGCGGCACTCGGCTATGGCCGCGGCGACCTTCTCCTCGTTCGACCGGAAGGCCGTCAGCACCGCGGTCATGTACTCGACCGTGTAGTTGGCCTTGAGGTACGCGGTCTGGTAGGCGATCAGTCCGTAGCACATCGCGTGGGCCTTGTTGAAGCCGTATCGCTCGAACGGCTGGAACGCGGCGAAGACCTGGTCGATGACCCGCGCATCCACCCCCCGCTCGGCGGCCTGGGCCACGAACTTCTCGCGCTGCCCCCGCAGCAGGGATGACTTCTTCTTTCGGATGGCGTAGCCGAGCGTATCGGCCTCGGGGCCGGTGAAGCCGCCGAGCGCGATCGCCGCGGCCATGATGTCTTCTTGGTAGACGAAGATGCCGTACGTCTTGGCGAGGTAGGGCTCGAGCAGCGGGTGGAGGTAGGTCACCGGCTCCTGGCCGTGCTTGCGGCGGATGTAGGCCGGGATGTTCTCCATCGGGCCGGGCCGGTACAGGGCAACCATCGCCGCCAGGTCGTGCACGGACGTCGGTCGCAGGTCGCGCACGTAGCGCCGCATGCCGGCCGACTCCAGCTGGAAGACGCCGGTCGTCTCGCCCGACGCGAGCAGCTCGAACGTCTTCGCGTCGTCGAGGGGGATCGTCTCGAGGTCGATCTCCTCGCCCCGGTGCTGGCGCACCAGGTCGACGGCATGGCGCAGGATCGTCAGGTTCGACAGGCCCAGGAAGTCGAACTTCAGCAGGCCGAGTGCCTCGATGGCGTGCATCTCGTACTGGGTCATCAGCGCGTCGGAGTTGGTCGCCTTCTGGAGCGGCATCAGCTGGGTCAGCGGCTCGAGCGAGATGACGACTCCAGCCGCGTGGGTTGAGGCGTTGCGGGCAACACCCTCGAGCTGGCGGGCGAAATCGATGACCCGCTTGACCCCAGGGTCCGCCTGGTACATCTCGCGCAGTGGCGGCGCGATGTCCAATGCCTCGTCGAGCTTGATCCCGAGCTGGTTCGGCACTGCCTTGGCGATCCGGTCGACCTCGCCGTAGCTGTGCCCCAGGACGCGGCCTACGTCGCGAATAGCGGCCCGGGCCAGCATCGTCCCGAAGGTGATGATCTGGGCCACGTGGTCGGCGCCGTACTTGTCGGTGACGTAGGCGATGACCTCGTCGCGGCGGCTGTCCTCGAAGTCGACGTCGATGTCCGGCATCGTCACCCGGTCCGGGTTGAGGAACCGTTCGAACGGCAGCTCGTAGCGGATGGGATCGACGGGCGTGATGCCCAGCGTGTAGGTGACGATCGAGCCAGGTGCGCTGCCCCGGCAAGTCGTCTGGATCTTCTGCTCGCGGGCGAAGCGGATGAAGTCGGCCACGATCAGGAAGTAGCCGGCGTAGCCCATCGAGGTGATGACGCCCAGCTCGTAATCGAGGCGTTGTCGTAGCACTGGCGTGGCCTGTCCGTAGCGCCGCTCCAGGCCACGCTCACACTCGCTGCGGAGGTATGTCTCAGCGGTCTGGCCGTCCGGCACGGGGAAGTGCGGGAGGCGCATGTTGCCCAGCGGCATGGTGACGTTGCACATCTCGGCGATCCGGCGGGAGTTGCGAATCGCCTCCGGCTGGTCCGGGAACAGGGCCGCCATCTGGGCCGCCGACTTCAGCCAGAACTCGTGGGTCTCGAACTTGAGCCGGCCGGGCGTGTCGAGGTTGTTGCCCGTGCCCACGCAGAGCAGGACGTCGTGGGCCTCCGACTGGCCCTCATGGACGTAGTGCAGGTCGTTGGTGACGACCAGCGGCAGGCCAACCTCCGGGGCCAGGCGGACGAGCTGCTCGTTGAGCCGTCGCTGCTCAGGCAGGCTGTGGTCCTGAAGCTCGAGGAAGAAGCCGTCCTTTCCGAAGATCTCGCCGTACTCGCCGGCTAGCCGCCGCGCGGCTTCCCAGTCGTCGACCTCGAGGGCGCGCGCGACTTCGCCGTTCAGGCAGGCCGAGAGCCCGACCAAACCCTGGCTGTGCCTGGCCAGGTGCTCGCGATCGATCCGGGGCTTGTAGTAGTAGCCGTCGATATGGGCGTCCGTCACGAGCCGGCACAGGTTGAGGTAACCGGTCCAGTCCCTCGCCAGCAGGATGAGGTGGAAGGGCTGGGCGTCGGCCTTGCCCTCTCGGTCGGTCATCGACCGGCGCGCGACGTACGTCTCGACGCCGATGATCGGCTTGATGCCCCGGTTCGTCGCCGCCTGCCAGAAGGCGACCGCGCCGTAGAGCGCGCCGTGGTCGGTCAGCGCGAGCGAGTCGAAGCCCTGCTGGGCGGCCGCGTCGACGAGATCGCTGATCCGCCCGAGACCGTCGAGGAGGCTGAACTCCGAGTGGACGTGCAGATGGGTGAAGTCGTTCGGGGCCAGCGTCACGGGACGCCAGTCTATCGCTGCGCGACGCCTCGATCTTGCCTACGGCGTCGACCTCGGCGGCCCCAGGCTCCCAACCACGAGAACCTCGCCTCTCGGCCGACGGCGGTATCGTCCGGACATGGAGCCTGACCGGCCGAACGAGGCAGACGGCCTGAAATTCGAGGCCCTCGTCGGAGCCGCCGTCGGCGGTCTGCCCAACGAGTTCCGGGAGCGGCTGGGTTCCGTGGCGATCGTCGTCGAGGATGAGCCAACCGCCGAGCAGCTCGCCTCGGTCCGCGCGGGCGGGTTGTTCGGGCTCTACCAGGGCGTTCCGCGGACGCGCTGGGGGGCCGATGGCGCGAGCTTTCCGAGCAAGATCACGATCTTCCGCGGACCGCTCGAACGCGCCTACCCCGACCCGGACGCACTCGCCGCCGCGGTCGTGGAGGTGGTCCGGCACGAGGTCGCCCATCACCTGGGCATCGACGACCGGCGCCTGGGCGAGCTGGCGCGGGACCGCCGCCGCTGACCTCCGGAGGCTCCTCGACTGGGCGCCCGACCGCGGCGAGGAGCACGGGTGGGGTGCCGGCCTCGCCCGGATCGAGTCACACCTCGAAGGGGTCCTCGCGCGTCTGTCATGGGTCAGCCCCCAAGGAGTTCCTCGACAACCGGCGCGATCCGGTCGACCCACAGACGGTACTGGGCGCCGCTCGGGTGAAGACCATCCGCAGCGACCAGCGACGGGTCGTCGCGGACACGCCGCGACAGGTCGACGATGTCGACGAACGCCAGGCCGCGATCGAGGACAAGGGTTTCGAGGATGCCGTTGACGGCGGCGATCCCCGCCCGCCGGGTGCCCGGGTCGCCATAGCTCGCCCCTGCCGGCGTCACCGTGTAGTCCGGCGTCGAGACGACGACGATCCGGCGTCGCGGCAGCTCGACCAGCAGGGCGTCGAGGATCGTGGCGGCGTTCTGCCGGAACGTCCCCGCCGGCACGCCCCGGACGACGTCATTGACGCCCACGAGCAGCGACGCGAACCCGGGCCGGAGCGACCGAAGCCGCGGCAGCCCGTCGTCGATGACGTCCTGCGAGGTGTAGCCGTTGACGGCGAGATTGGCGCGCAGGCTGAGGGTCCCGGGCGGGACGCGGGCGACCAGCTGGTTCGGCCATCGGTCGGTCTCGGCCACCGACGTCCCGATCGTGTACGAGTCGCCCAGAGCCACCCAGTCGAGGGCCGTCGTGGGCCCGCCGTGCCGCTCGTGGGACATGGCCGGAGTCTGCCATCCCGAGCGCCACCGGATGCAGGGTCGACGCTCCTGCGCGCGGGCCCGGGCGAGACTTGCGATTGGCCTCACCGCGCGACTACGATGCGCCCAATGGCGGCCCCCACCGCGGCGGCGGGCGCGCCTGCGAAATCCGCGCGACACAGCACCGTGACGACCCGCGTTCTCGGGTCGACGATGGAGGAGGAAGCATGCGCACCCGCTCCCTGGGCTTGACCCTGCTCGCAGGGCTGGCCGTCATCGCATCCGCCTGTTCGAGCACTGCGAGCCCGAGCGCCTCGGCGGCTAACCCCTGCGCGGGCGCCACGGCCCACAGTGGTGGCCCGCACCAGTTCCCGACCGACAAGACGAAATGGAAGATCGGTGTCGCGACCGATGTCGGCACCGTCAACGACAAGAACTTCAACGAATATACGTACGTCGGTGCCAAGAATGGCGCAGCCGCTCTCGGCGCGGCCGAACCGCCGGTCGTCGTCCCGAAGGATTCGTCGGAGTTCGCCAAGAACATCCAGTCGTATGTCGACCAGGGCTTCGACGTCATCGTCACGGCCGGCTTCAACTACGGGCAGGCGACGACGTGCGCCGCTCACGCGAACAAGGACATCTGGTTCATCGGCGTCGACCAGGGGCCACCCTGCGTCACGACCGACGGTCTGCCCGACGGCACGTTCAAGTGCGCCGGCGACGCCGCGACCGTCCTGCCCAAGTATGTTGCGATCAGCTACCAGGAGGATCAGCCCGGGTATCTTGCCGGGATGGTCGCCGCGACCGTCAGCAAGACCGGAACAATCGGCGCCATCGGCGGCATCACCCTGTGCGGGCCATGTATCCGCTACATCCAGGGCTACCAGCTCGGCGCTCAGAAGATCAACCCGAACATCAAGTTGTCGGTCGCCTGGGTCACGACCAGCGACTTCACGAAGGCGTTCAACGACCCGGTCACGGGCACCAACTTCGGCCAGCAGTTCATCACCACGAACAAGCCGGACGTCCTCTTCCAGGTCGCCGGCAAGACCGGGAATGGCATCCTGGACGCCGCCTGCGCGGCCGGAATTCTCGGCATCGGCGTGGACGTCGACCAGGCGCTGTCGTATCCGAACGCGGCAAAGTGCACCGTGACCAGCGCCGAGAAGAAGCTCGCTCTAGCAGTCTCGAGCGATATCGCGAACATCGTCGCCGGCACCCAGAAGGGCGGCGACGACCACTGGGATGCCAAGCGAGACGGGATCGGCTACTCGCCGTTCCACGATCTCGAGAGCAAGGTCCCCGCGGGCCTGAAGGCTCAGCTCGACACGGCCTTCGCGGCAATGAAAGCCGGGACGCTCAAGACCTGCCCCGACAAGTGCGGCGACATCTCCACGTTGCCGAAGTAACAGCCTCAGTCCGATGAAGGAACGAGCGGGCCGCGCAGAACACGCCGGCCCGTTCTCGTTTCTGCCAGCACCCTCCGGTCCGAGGCCCGGATGACGACGACCGAAGCGCCGGTGCACGCGCCCGCGCTCGAGATGCGCGGCATCACCAAGCGCTATCCCGGCGTGGTCGCCAACGACCACATCGACCTCGAGGTCCGACCCGGCGAGGTTCACGCCTTGCTCGGCGAGAACGGCGCCGGCAAGACCACGCTGATGAACATCCTGTACGGGCTGGCGAGACCGGACGAGGGCGCCATCCTGCTGGACGGGCAGGAGGTGCACATCGCGGGCCCATCGGATGCGATCGCCCGTGGGATCAACATGGTCCACCAGCACTTCATGCTGGTGCCGGTGTTCTCGGTGGCCGAGAACATCCTCCTCGGGGAAGAGACGATGGCCGGCCCGATCTTCCTCGACCGGCGCGAGGCTCGGCGCCGGATCGTCGAGCTCGGCCGACGGTTTGGGTTCGAAATCGATCCCGATGCCCGTGTCGGGTCTCTCTCGGTGGGCTGGCAGCAGCGCGTCGAGATCCTGAAGGCGCTCTATCGGGACGCGAGGATCCTCGTGCTCGACGAACCGACGGCTGTCCTGACTCCACAGGAAACCGAAGAGATCTTTGTGGTCCTGCGGCGCCTGGCCGACGAGGGTCACAGCATCGTGTTCATCAGCCACAAGCTGTACGAAGTGCTCGAGATCGCCGATCGAATCACCGTGATTCGGCGCGGCAAGGTGGTCGGCCAGCGGCGCCCGGCCGAGACCGACGAGGACGACTTGGCCGAGCTGATGGTCGGCCGTGAGGTCCAGCTGACCGTGGACCGCGGCCAGTCAAAGCCAGCGGGCGTCGTGCTGTCGGTCGATGGCCTGGAAGTCAAGGACGATCGCGGGTCGGTTGTGGTCCGGGGCGTCGACCTCGAGGTCCGGTCGGGCGAGATCCTGGGAGTGGCTGGTGTCGCCGGGAATGGGCAGGACGAGCTGGTCGAAGCGATCGTCGGGCTACGCCGTCCGTCGGCGGGGCGGATCACCCTGCAGGGCAAGGACATCACTCGGGCTACGCCCCGGGAGACCAACGAGTCAGGGGTCGCGTACGTTCCGGCCGACAGGCACCGCTTCGGGTTGGTGCTCTCGTTCCCGGTCGCCGACAACCTCGTCCTCACGGACTACTACCGCCGGCCATATGCCCGCGGCTTCATCCGGAACGACGCTGCCATCGAGAGCACCGCAGAGGACCGGATCCGCGAATACGACGTGCGTACGCCCTCGGCCAAGGTGCGAGCTGGAACCTTGTCCGGTGGTAATCAGCAGAAGCTGGTGGTAGCAAGGGAGTTCGCGCGGGACCTCAAGCTGCTTGTCCTGGATCAGCCCACGCGCGGGCTCGACGTCGGAAGCATCGAGTTCATCCATCGCCAGGCAATCGCCAAGCGCGATGCGGGGACGGCGACGCTCCTCGTCTCGGCGGAGCTGGACGAAATCCTCGAGCTGTCGGATCGGATCGCGGTCATGTATCGCGGCCGGATCGTGGCCGTTCGTGATGGGCGCACCGCGGACAAGAATGAAATCGGCCTGCTCATGGCAACCGGTGGGGAGGCACGGTCGTCGGGCGCGGAGACGGGGCCTGCCGCATGACCGCTCGGGTTCCGTTGCCCAATCGAGCGAGGCGCCTGCTCGGTCAGATCTGGGCGCTCATCGCCCTCCCGCTCATCTCCATCCTGTTGGCCCTGGTCGTCGGCGCGTTCGTCATCCTGGCGTCCCAGCTGGTGCTGCCCGGTGGGCGCTTCGACCTCCTCCTCCCGCTGTCGGCCTACGCAGCGCTGATTGAGGGCGCCGTCGGGAACTTCGACGCGATCGTCGACACGCTCGTTTCAACGACCCCGCTGGTGTTGGGCGGGCTGTCAGTGGGCCTGGCGTTCAAGGCCGGCCTCTTCAACATCGGCGCCCAGGGCCAGTTCCTGCTCGGCGCCCTGGGCTCGGTCGCAGTGGGGGTCGGCCTGGCCGGCGCCCCACCTCTGATCGCGATCACCCTGGCGCTGGCCGCGGGCATGCTCGCCGGCGCGCTGTGGGGCTTCATTCCCGGCCTGCTCAAGGCCGTCTCTGGCGCTCACGAGGTCGTCGTGACGATCATGCTCAACTACATCGCCATCGCCGTGATCGCCGCCGTCGTCGGGGGACCGCTCCGACAGCACGGCCGACCCGAGGCGATAACCCCGGACGTGGGTAACGCCGCGCTGCCGGTGATCATCGGCCACAGCGGGCACGCCGGCATCGCCCTGGCGCTCCTTGCCGTCGCGCTAATCGCCTTCCTCCTGCTCCGAACGACGCTCGGATTTGAGATCCGGACGGTCGGGGCCAATCCAGACGCGGCGCGCTATGCGGGGATGCACCCGCGGCTCCTGACGATCCTGACCATGTCCCTGGCGGGAGCCCTTGCCGGACTGGCCGGGGGCGTGGTCGTCCTGGGCGTGACCCACCTCATGACGCCGTCCTTCGGAACCACGGTTGGGTTCGACTCGATCGCTGTCGCCCTGCTCGGGCGCACGAATCCCATCGGGATCGTGGCCGCAGCGCTCCTCTTCGGCGCCCTTCGGGCCGGGGCCTCGCTGATGCAGATCAAAGCCGGCATTCCGGCCGAGTTGATCGACGTCCTGCAGGCCACGATCCTGCTGTTCCTCGTCGCCAACCCGGTCCTTCGACGAGTGCTGAAGTTGCGCGGCGTCAAGCCCGGCCTCGATACGACCGACACGATCACTCGAACGTACGCTGGAGAGGTCGTGGCTCGCTGATGGACGCCCTGATCCAAGCGTTGTACTCGATCCCCATCGCGGGCCTGGTTTTCCAGTTCGGCGGCTACCTCATCGCCGTGCTCCCGAACATCGCTCCTGGCATCCTCCAGGCCGCGACGCCGATTGCGCTGGCCGCGCTGTGCGGGGTGATGTGCGAACGGGCCGGCGTGGTCAACATCGGCATCGAAGGGATCATGATCAGCGCCGCGTTCGTGGGCTGGTATGCCGGCGTCCTGGTGGTGCCGATCCTGGGATCGGCCGTGATCGGGCCGTTCGGGATGACGCCGGCACTTGTCGTCGCGCTGGTCGCAGCGCTGCTGTCGGGCGTGGTGATCTCATGGCTCCACGCATGGCTGTCGATCAGCGTTCGGGCTGACCAGATCATCAGCGGCACGATCATCAACATCGCCGCGTTCGGCCTGACGGGCTACCTGAATAACCTCATCTCCAGGACCTCGCCGAACGGGGCTGGGTCCTTCAGCCAGTTTCGGCCGCCTCAGGCCCTGCTTGACCTTCCGGTCGTCGGCTGGATTGTGGGCATGTTCCTGAGCCAGGGTCCGATCGCAATGTCGGTGATCGTGATCGTGATCATCTTCCAGGTGCTCCTGTTCCGCTCGCGCTGGGGCCTCCGTTCGCGGGCGGTCGGCGAACATCCCCGGGCCGCCGAGACGGTGGGCATCGATGTGATCCGCGTCCGTTACCGGAACGTCCTGATCGGCGGTCTGTTCGCTGCGCTGGGCGGGGCCTACCTGAGCATGGAGGCCACGAACTCGTTCCAGCAAGGAATGACCACCGGGCGGGGGTTCATCGGCCTGGCCGCCATGATCGTCGGCAGGTGGTCGCCCGTCGGAGCATTCGGCGCCGCGTTGCTGTTCTCGTCAAGCACGGCGCTCGGGAACTCGATCAAGTTCTCCCTGCCGAGCGGCGACCTCGGGCAGATCCTGAGCGCCCTGCCCGATCAGTTCTACGATGCGCTGCCGTACCTCCTCACGATCGTCATCCTCGCCGGCGTCGTTGGGCGGAGCATCCCGCCGGCCGCCGACGGCCAGCCGTACGAGCGGGAGGCCGCGACCTGACGGCCGAGGAGCGGCGGCGCGCCCGGGAGATCCTCGACGTCGAGGAGGGCCGAGGGACGGTCCCGCTCCTTGGCGACGATGGGATCGAGGCCATCCTCCGAACCAGCCGGCGGATCGCCGTCGTCGGCGCCTCGTCGAAACCCTCGCGACCCTCGTTCGGCGTCTTCCGCTACCTGGTCCACCAGGGCTACGACTGCGTGCCGGTGAACCCGGCCGAGCGCGACGTCCTGGGCGTCCCGGCGTTCCGCACGCTGGCCGAAGCCGTGGATGCGACGGGGCCGTTCGACATCGTCGACGTCTTCCGCCGGGCGGAGCTGTGCGTCGACCACGCGCGGCAGGCGGTCGACGCCCGGGCCCGCTGCCTGTGGCTCCAGCTGGGGGTCGTCAACTGGGAGGCCGCCCGGATCGCCCACGACGCCGGGCTGCTCGTCGTCATGGACCGCTGCACGGCCATCGAGCACCGGCGGTTCCGCGGCCGGTAGCGCCCTCCGTGCGGGCGTCGACAAGAGCCCCGGCGCGGGCGTCAGTGGACCGCGAATCCGGCCACGACCAGGACGACGCCGAAGGCCGCGATGAGGGCGCCAAGGCGCGCCTGCCGGCGGAGGATCTCCATCGCGACCGACGCGCCGGTGGTTCCCGAATCGCGCAGGCCTCCGCGCCACGCCTCGTAGCGGGAGACGTTGGCGTCCTGCGCCTTGAGCGCCCGATAGCGATCCCACGGTCCGCGAGCGCGGCCATAGCCCACCGCAACGAGGACCACTCCGCCGACCAACAGGATCACGTTGACGGGTCCCACTCAACCTTCCTCGCCACGGGCGTCGAGGCGCCGCCGGACCGTCTCCCCGACAAGAGCCGCATTGGCCTGGCCGCGTGTCGCCTTCATCACCTGGCCGACGATGAACCCCACCGCCTGGGTCTTGCCGGCGCGATAGTCGGCGACCGCGGCTGCGTTCGCGGCGAGGACCTCGTCGACGATCGACCCGAGCGCCGTCGCGTCGGAGATCTGGCGGAAGCCTCGCGCGGCGACGATGTCGAGCGTGGCGCGCCCGGTCGCGATGTGGTCGGCGAGGACCTCGCGGGCGTTGGCCCGCGACAGGGCTCCGTCGACCACCTGACGGATGACGAGCGCCAGCTCGCGCGGCTCCACGCTCACGATGCCGGCCTCGTTGCGGAGGCGGAGATACTCGCCGGTGACCCAGTTGGCGACCTGCTTGGCGTCGAGGGCCGGGTCCGCGGCGAGCACGCTCTCGAACAACGTCGCCGCGTCGGGATCGGCGACGATCACCCCGGCGTCGTAGGCCGACAGGCCCTGCACGTCGCGGTAGCGCAGTCGCCGCGCGGCCGGCAGCTCGGGCAGATCGGCCCGGAGCCGGTCGAGCCAGGCCGCGTCGAGGTGGAGCGGCGGCAGGTCCGGCTCGGGGAAGTAGCGGTAGTCGTCGGACGACTCCTTGACCCGCATCCGGTAGGTCGTCCCGCGATTCTCGTCCCAGCCACGCGTCTCCTGGACGATCGGCTCGCCCCCGTCGAGTGCCCGCGCCTGGCGCTCGATCTCCGACGCGACGGCCCGCTCGACCGATCGGAACGAGTTCATGTTCTTGATCTCGACCCGCGTCCCGAACGCCTCGTCCCCGCGTGGCCGGAGCGAGACGTTCGCCTCGACCCGCAGCTGGCCCCGTTCCATGTCCGCGTCGGACACGCCGATCGCCCGGAGCAGGAGCTGCAGCTCCTCGGCGTAGCGTCGGGCCTGCTCGGCGCTCCGGACGTCCGGATCGGTGACGATCTCCATCAACGGCGCGCCGGAACGGTTGAAGTCGACGAGGCTGACGGGCCGGCCGTCGGGGCCGGCCGCATGGATCAGGCGGGCGGTGTCCTCCTCGAGGTGGGCGCGGGTGATGCCGACCGTCACCGGACCGTCGGAGGTGTCGAAGGTCAGCCGACCATGCGACGCCAGGGGGAGGTCGTACTGGCTGATCTGGTAGCCCTTCGGAAGGTCGGGGTAGAAGTAGTTCTTGCGATCCCAGCGCGTCGCCGGGGGAATGCTCGCCCCGATGGCCAGTCCGGTGGTCAGGACGTGCTCGACCGCTCGGCGGTTGATGACCGGGAGGGCGCCGGGCAGGCCAAGGCAGACCGGGCAGACGTGGGTGTTCGGTGGCGCCCCGTCGAAGTCGGCCGAACAGGCGCAGAACATCTTGCTGGCCGTCTTCGGCCGGCAGTGGACCTCGATCCCGATCACCGGCTCGTAGCGTTCGAGGACGGCGGTCAGGGCTGTTTCCGCGCGGGTCGCCGTCACGGGAGGGCCGATCCCACCTGGGCGAGGTAGAGCCCGTAGAGCGCCAGGATGAGCCAGCCGGTTGCCGCCAGGACGCGCCGGGCGAACAGCCGAACCCGGAATCGGCTGTGGATCGGCCGGGCCGCTTCGAGCGCCGTCCGGGTGGGCTCGCCCTCGTGGACGAGCGGGGCGAGCGCCGCGCGGGCGAGGGCGTAGCCGCGCCAGCCGCCGATGACGGCGGCGGTCAGGCCGCAGGCAACGAGGAGGATCGCCATCGCCGATCAGTTTCGCACAGCGTCCCGGGGGTCCGGCATGGACGCCGGCGGCGCGGCGCTCAGGCCGGGCGGTGCCGGTTGATGAACCGCCCGATCCGCACCAGGGCCTCCTCGAGCTGCTCGTAGGCGGTGGCGTAGCAGGCCCGGACGTGGCCCTCGCCGGACGGTCCGAAGGCACTCCCCGGCACCACCGCCACCCGCTCTTCCTCGAGCAGGCGCTGGGCGAACGCGTCGGAGTCGAAGCCGCTGGAGGTGATCTGCGGAAAGGCGTAGAAGGCGCCGCGAGGCTCGAACGTCCGCAGGCCCAGCCGGTTCAGCCCGTCGACCAGGAGTCGTCGTCGCCGATCGTATTCGGCCAGCATCCGCTCGACGTCGGGCTCACCGGTCGTGAGCGCCACGAGGGCGGCGTCCTGGGCGGTCGTCGGCGCCGACATGATCCCGTACTGGTGGACCTTGACGATCCCCTCGAGCATGCCCGCCGGGGCTGCCAGGTAGCCGACCCGCCAGCCGGTCATCGCGTAGGCCTTCGAGAAGCCGCCGATCAGGATCGTCCGATCCCGCAGGCCCGGCAGCGAGCTCATCGCGCGATGCCGGTAGGAGCCGTACGACAGGCGGTCGTAGATCTCGTCGGAATAGACGAGCAGATCGTGGCGGACGGCGATCCGCCCCAGCTCGTCCTGGACGGCGTCCGGCAGGACCGCGCCCGTCGGGTTGCACGGGTAGCCCAGGAAGAGTGCCTTGGTCCGCCGCGTGATCGCCGCCTCGACCGCCGCCGGGTCCAGGGCGAAGTCGTCCTCGAGGCGGGTCGGCACGTAGCGGACGACGCCGCCGGCGAACGTCACGGCCGGTGCGTAGGCGACGTACGAGGGCTCGTGGAGGATCACCTCGTCGCCCGGATCGCAGGTCGCCCGCAGGGCCAGGTCGACCGCCTCGCTGGCCCCGACGGTGATCAGCAGCTCGCGTTGCGGGTCGTAGCTCACGCCGTAGCGTCGCTCGAGGTGCGCGGCGAGGGCGCGCCGCAGGTCGAGCGTGCCGTAGTTGCTGGTGTAGTGGGTCCGCCCGCTGCGCAGCGATCGGACGCCGGCCTCGACGACCTGGCCGGGGGTGTCGAAGTCGGGCTCCCCCACCCCCAGGCTGATGACGTCGTCCATCGTCGCCAGGATGTCGAAGAAGCGCCGGATGCCCGACGGCGGAACCGCGCGGACCCGTTGCGCGAGCGCGCGTTCGGCGAGCGGCCCACGCGTGCCGGCGGCCGCCGAGGCGCCACTCCCTTCCCGATCGCGGCGGCCCGGCTCGACGCGCCTGGCTGCGGTGGCCATCGCGCTCCTCAGTGGGCCGCGGCCGCCAGGCGGCGGGCGCGTTCGGCGGGCGTCAGGGCGGCGGGATCGTCGGCGAGGGCGAGCTCGGCCGGCTCCTGGCCGCGCCAGGCGGCGGTCGCGGTGACGGCCTCGAAGCCACGGGCGATCCGGAACAGCTCGAGCTCCGACCAGGGCGGGCCAATGAGCTGGAGCCCGACCGGCAGCCCTTCGGACAGCCCGCACGGCACCGACAACCCCGGCAGGCCGGCCATGTTGACCGGCAGGGTGCAGGCGTCGGACAGGTACATCGTGACGGGGTCGGCCAGGCGCGCCCCGAAGCGGAAGGCGACCGACGGCGAGGTCGGCGCGACGAGGGCGTCGAACCCCTGGCCGAACAGCGCGTCGAAGTCGCCCTTGATGAGCGTCCGGACCTTCTGGGCCTTGAGGTAGTAGGCGTCGTAGTAGCCGGCCGACAGGGCGTAGGTCCCGAGCATGACCCGGCGCTTGACCTCGGCCCCGAAGCCCCGACCTCGGGTGGCGAGGTAGTTGCCGAGGACGTCCCCGTCGCCCAGCCGCGGGCCATAACGGATGCCGTCGTAGCGGGCGAGGTTCGCCGAGGCCTCCGCCGGCGCGACGATGTAATAGGTGGCCAGCCCGTACTCGGTGTGGGGCAGCGACACCTCCTCGACCCGTGCCCCCGCCTCCTCGAGGGCGGTCACCGCCTCCCGGACCCGCGCCTCGACCCCGGGTTCCATGCCGGCGACGAAGTACTCCTTCGGCAACCCCAGGCGCTTCCCGCGCAGGGCCGTCGCCGCCTCGTCGTCGGCCGAGAGATGGAGCAGCTCGTCGGGGACGGGCCGGGGCGCCGACGTCGAGTCGCGCGCGTCGCGGCCGGCGACGGCATGGAGCAGCGCGGCGGCGTCGCGCACGTCGCGGCCGAACGGCCCGATCTGGTCGAGGCTGCTGGCAAAGGCCACGATGCCGTAGCGGCTGACGCGGCCGTAGGTCGGCTTGAGGCCGACGATGCCGCACAGCGCGGCGGGCTGGCGGATCGACCCGCCCGTGTCCGTCCCCAAGGCAAATGGCACGTGGTACGCGGCGACGGCGGTCGCCGAACCGCCCGACGAGCCCCCGGGCACGCGATCGAGGCCCCACGGATTGGCCGTCGGGCCGTAGGCTGAGTACTCGGTCGACGAGCCCATGGCGAACTCGTCCATGTTCGTCTTGCCCTGGACGACGGCCCCCACGCCGCGCAGGTGCTCCGTGACGTGGGCGTCGTACGGCGCGACGTAACCCTCGAGGATCCTCGAGCCGGCGGTGCACTGGCCGCCGGCGACGGACACGAGATCCTTCAGGGCGACCGGAAGTCCGAAGAGAGGGTGGAGGGCGTCGACGGACGTGCGCCCCCCCTTGCGCGCCCGGGCCAGCCGGCGATCGGCGGCATCGGCCTGGGCCAGGGCGCCATCGCGGTCGATCGTCAGCCAGGCGTTGAGGGCCCGGTTCTGGCGCTCGGCGACGGCGAGGTGGGCCGAGGCGAGCTCGCGGGACGAGATCTCGCCGGCTCGCAGCAGGCGGGCCTGGTCGTGCCCGGCGAGTCGGGTCGGATCAGTCATCGCCGCGCCGGCGTCACTCGCCGCCACCGCCCATGATCGGCGGCACCACGATGAAGTCCGCGTGGGTCTCGGCGGCGTTGCGAAGCACCGCCTCGACCGGCAGGCTGGGGCCCGGGACGTCGTCCCGCAGGATGTTCTCGAGCTCGATCGTCTGGGCGGTCGGCGGGATGTCGTCGGTCGGCAGCCGGGCGAGGATCGCGTACTGGTCGAGGATGTGGTTGAGCTGTCCTTCGAGGCGCCTCAGCTCCTCGTCGGTGAGCCCAAGCCGGGCCAGGTGAGCGACGTGCTCGACGTCGGCACGGGACAGCGTGGCCATCGCCGGATGATAGCGGACCACCCCCGTCCACCCGCCGGGCGGCGGGTCACGGTGCGCCCTGGCACCGCCTCCGGGCGCCGCCGATTACCCCGATGGTTCGGGTCCCGGGTCACGCCATCGGGGGATACAAGTCCGGCGTTCGTCCCCCCATCGTGGGGCCGTCCATCCGGGGCCGACCCGATCCACCTGGCCACAACCGGAGCCGCGCCCGTCCGATGTGGGCTAAGAGCCTCGACCGCGCCCGCCGCCGATTCCGCGGCACCCAGCCTCCGCCGCCGCCGGACGTCCTCCAGCCCGGCGCCGTGGGCGCCGTGGACGTCGCCTTCGTCCGCCCGGAGCTGGAGCGCGTGGTTGGCAGCCTGTCGTCGTACCTCGACCCACACATGCCCCGGCCCGATTCGCCCGCCCGCCTGGCGGGCGCCCTGACGACCGCCATCGAGCGCCTCGGCGGCAAGGGCCGGGCGACTGTCGTGCGGAGCCCGGCCGGCCTCTACACCCCCGAGTACTGGCACGTCCGGATCGACGGCGCCGACGACGTGACCCGGGCGGCGATCGCCCGCCTGTTGACCGGCGGCCGGGTGGGCGGATGAGCGCCGCCGCCTGCCTCCAGTGCGGGACGCCGGCGACGAGCGCCGCCTTCTGCCGCCGCTGCGGCCTGCCGTACGGGGCCCCGCCGCGCGCCGACGCAACGCTCCCGTCGTGTCCGGTCTGCTACCAGACGGCCGGCGACGACGGGCGCCTGACGAGCCTCGATCGGCCCGGCGTCCGCGTCGACCTGCAGCACCACCTGCGCGAGCACGACCGGCATCCCGTCGGCGACGATGAGCTGCTCGAGACGATGCGCGAGGGCGACCGGATCCGGATCGGGCGCTGGACCGCGCCGTTCGACGTCGTCCGCCGCTACCTCGTCACCGGCAACGTCGAGGCGGGCCGCCGCCGGTCGTTCGAGCACAACGCCATCGTCACCGCGATGAGCCAGCTGAAGCGGTGGGGCGGCGAGACGACGATCCTCGGCGATCAGCCCGAGTGGCAGGACTCGCGCGCGGCGGTGACCGAGCTCATGGAGCGCTACCACCGCCGGACGAACCGCCGCCACTGACCGGGATCAGCGCGCGGGTCTCGTTGGCCTCGATCCAGGCGGCAGGATCGGGATCCAGCGCGGCTCGCTCCGGCGACGCGTAGTAGCGGGCGTCCGCGTCGCCGAACGTCCCGTCGCCGTCGTACGTCACGAGCCAGACGAAGAGATGCTCCTGCGGCACGGTCCACGCCTGGCTGGTGAACCCGAAACGGCGCCGCAGTGGCTCCACGCCGCGGTTCCAGGCGCTGACGAAGTCGTCGAGGCGGCCCGCCTCGATCCGGTAGATCCGCAGCTGCTGCCCGGTCACGCCTACTCGCCCCCGAGCAGCCTGCGGAAGGCGGCCTCGTCCAGGACCGGCACGCCGAGCTCCTGGGCCCTGGCCAGCTTCGACCCGGCGTTCTCGCCGGCGACGAGGTAGTCGGTCTTCCGGCTGACCGAGCCGCCGGCCTTGCCGCCGACCGCGCGAATCGCCTCCTCGGCCTCCTGCCGGCTGAAACCCTCGAGCGTGCCGCTCACGACCAGGGTCCGGCCGGCCAGCGGGCCGGCAACGGCGGCCGTGCGCGGCTCGGGCAGCTCGGCCTCGACGCCGGCGTCGGCGAGGTCCTCGAGAACGCCCTCGCCCGGACCGCCGGGCACGAACCAGGCGGCCAGGCTGGCGGCGACGGTGGGGCCGATTCCCTCGACCTCCTCGAATCGTTGCGGCTGGTCGCTCGCCACGCGCTCGAGGTGACCGCCGGCCCGCGCCAGCCATCGA
>JBGPDX010000043.1:0-16340 GCA_041482475.1 Candidatus Limnocylindria bacterium
CCGTCCGCGCGATCGGGCCCGCCGTACCACATGACCGACATGATCGCGGCCGAGCCCCACCTCGCCCGGCGGCTCCTGGCACGCCTCGCCCGGCCCGGGTCGCCGGCACAGACGCTGGCGGAGGTCATTCGCGAGACTCTGTCCGCCGGGCAGCCGATCGTCGTGACCGGCTGCGGCACGAGCGAGCACGCGGCCCAGGGTGTCGTCGAGATCCTGCGCGAGGCCGCCCGGGCGGCGGGCCTGGCCCGCGAGCCGAACGCGATCGTCGCTGCGCAGGCGCTCGAGGCGGCGCTCGATCCCCAGCGCTCGGGGCTGCTCATCGGAATCTCGCACGAGGGCGGATCGGCCGCGACCAACGCCTCGATGGAGGCCGCCCGCGTCAACGGCGTGCGCGTCGCGCTTGTCACGGCCGGCTCGGCGTCACCGGGGGCGGCGCTTGCCGGCATCGTCGTGACCACCGACGAGATGGACCAGAGCTGGTGCCACACGATCGGCTACGTCGCCCCACTGCTGACCGCGACCGCCGTCGGAGCGGCGCTCTCGCGGCGCGCCGTCGATCCTGCAGCCGTGGCGGACCTGATGGCCGCCGGCGCCCGCGACGAGCGGACCGCCGAAGCCATCGCCGCCGCCCTCGCCCGGAGCAGTCACATCCTCATCGTCGGGACCGGCGCCGATCGGCCGGCCGCGCGCGAGCTCGTCCTGAAGATCGAGGAGGCGGCGTGGGTGCCGTCGGCGATGCGCGACCTCGAAACGTTCCTCCACGGCCACCTGCCGGCGACCGGCGAGTCGACGGGTCTGGTCCTCATCCTGACCGACCGCGAGCGGCGGGCCGAGCGGGTCAAACGCGCGCGCCAGGCACTGGCCGCTGCGCGGGGCGTGGGGGTCCGGGTCGCGGCGATCGTGTCCGCCGACGTCGCCGCCGCGCTCGGAGGCGACGACACGCCTGCCGGACGACTCGTCGTGCCCGAGGCGCCAGGCCTGCCGGCGCCGGTGGCGGCGCTGCTCGGCAGCGCGACCGCGCTGCAGCTCGTGACGGAGCGGATCGCCCGGGCCAGGGGGACGAATCCCGACGCCATCCGCCGCAACGACGTCCACTACCGCGAGGCCGCCGCGGCCGCCGAGTAGACCGACTGGTCAGCCGCGGGCGACGATCTCGCGGCCCAGCAGGTCGATCATCTCCAGGTCCCGCGGCACGAAGTCCTGGAGCATCAGCCGCTCCACCCCGGCGTCGGCGTACCGTGCGACGGTGGCGCGGGCAGCCTCCGGGGAGCCCATGATCCAGCGCTGCCGCCGCTCCTCCAGCCACGCTTCGCCGCCGCCATCGGCCCCGAGGGCCGATTGGAGGGCCGCCTTGCGCGCCCGCAGCTCGCCCGGGCTCGCGCCGACGAGGACGCCGACCATCGCCGAGTGGGTGATGGATCCCGGTTCGCGCCCAATCGCCCGGCACGCTTCGTCGAGCGACGCGAACTTCCGGCGGGCGAGCTCCGGCGAGCTCGACGAGAGGTTGAACTCGTCGGCCCAGCGGGCGGCGATCCGCATCGACCGGGGCTTACCTTCCCCACCGACGAGGATCCGCGGCCGCACCCCGCCGATCGAAGTCCGCGGCCGGTCGGGTGCGACGACCGCCTTCGGTCGGAACAGCGCGTCCTCGATCGTGTAGTGGCGGCCCTTGAAGGACCAGCCGTCCGGCTCGCCCCACAGCCCGCGGAGGATCTGGATCTGTTCCTCGAGCATCTCCGCCCGGTCCTCGATGGGCGGAAAGGGAAAGCCGTGGCGGCGGTGCTCGTCGTCGTGCCAGCCGGCGCCCAGGCCCAGTTCCACCCGCCCGCCGCTCATCTCGTCGACGGTCGTCACGACCTTGGCGAGGTTCCCCGGCGGGCGGAAGGTAACCGGTGAGACGAGCGTGCCGAGGTGGATCCTCGACGTCTCGCGGGCCAGCCCGGCCAGGACCGCCCAGGCATCGGTCGTGGGGTTGTCGTTCGGGCCCGGGAAGCTCTCGTAGTGATCGGACCGGAAGAGCGCCTCGATGCCGGCGGCCTCCGCTCGCTGGGCGATCGCCAGCTGCTCGGCGTAGGTCAGGCCCATCTGTGGCTCGATCATCAGGGCGAACCGCATGCGTTCCTCCCGCTCGTCCGAATCTTCCAGATTGACAAGATCGTCCGGGTCTATAGAATAGTCCGCGTGTCACGAACCATTTCCACTCCAGCCTCGCCAGCCTCGCTCGTGACGCGCGAGCGCACCGCGCGGCCGGACCGGGCTGCGCTGGTCGCCACGATCGTCGCCCAGTTTCGCGCCTCGCTCGGCGAGCTGCGCTGCGTCGGCAGCGAGCGCCTCGTGCGGCAGGGCGTCTCGATGAGCCACCTCCACTTGATGTCGATGCTCGATCGCCACGGCCAGCTGCCGATGAGTCACGTCGCCGAGCTGCTCGACGTGTCCGATTCGAACGCGACCGGGCTCATCGACCGGATGGCAGAGCGTGGCTTCGTCGAGCGGGTCCGGCACCCGGACGACCGGCGCGTCGTGCTCGTTCGGGTGAGCGACCAGGGTCGCCAGATCCTGACCGACGTCGAGAATCTTCGCGACGACCTCATCGAGCGGATCCTGGGCCGGCTCGACACCGCTCGCCTCGAGCGGCTGGCGGAGGCCCTCGACGACGTCCGCTCGGCCGTCGCCGACATCGCCATGGAGGATCCGGGCCTCTTCTCGCACGCGCACCCGCACCCGCACACCACCGCCCCCGACGGCCCCCATGCCCCAACCGCCGCGAGCGTCGCGGCCAGCTGATCACAAGGAAGGATCGAATGGAGTCAATGCCCGTCGAGGCCCAGCGCGACTCGACACCCTCGCTCGCCGAAGACCCGGCGCTCGGTCTCGACCGCCGCGCGAAGTTCGAGATCCTCGGCGCCATTCTGCTGGCGCTGTTCCTGGGCGCGCTCGACCAGACCGTTGTCGGCACCGCCCTGCCGCGCATCGTCACCGACCTGGGCGGCAACAACCTCTACACCTGGGTCGTGACCATCTACCTGTTGACGAGCACGATCACCGTGCCCTTCTACGGCAAGCTGTCCGACCTGTACGGCCGGCGGCCGCTGCTCATGATCGGCATCACCCTGTTCCTCGTCGGCTCGGCGCTGTCGGGCCTGTCCCAGAACATGGCCCAGCTCATCCTGTTCCGTGGCATCCAGGGACTCGGCGCCGGCGCGCTGTTCCCGATCGCCCTCGCGGTCATCGGCGACCTGTTCACGCCGGCCGAGCGCGGCAAGTACCAGGGCCTGTTCGGCGCCGTCTTCGGCGTGTCGTTCCTCGTGGGACCGGCGCTCGGTGGGCTCATCACCGACAACATCAGCTGGCACTGGGTCTTCTACGTCAACCTGCCGCTGGGAGTCATCAGCCTCTTCGTGATCTGGCGGCTGCTGCCCACCATCCGCCGGGCCGGCGCCTCGCGCAACCTCGACTACCTGGGGGCGCTGCTGTTCACCGTGGCGATCAGCCTCATCCTCGTCGGTCTCACCAACAAGATCGACCAGGCCACGTTCACCGTCCACGAGTGGACCGACTTCGGCGTCGGTGGCCTGATCGGCATCGGTGCCCTGTTGACGATCCTGTTCCTGTTCGTCGAAGCCCGGGCCAAGGAACCGATCATCCCGCTCGACCTGTGGCGCAACCGGACCTACGTGTCGTCCCTCGTCTCGACGTTCCTCGTCAGCTTCGGCTTCTTCGGCGCGATCATCTTCCTGCCGCGCTGGTTCCAGGTGGTCCGGCACGAGTCGGCCACGGCGTCGGGCTACCTGATGTTCCCGCTCCTCATCGGCCTCATCGGCAGCTCGATCGTGTCGGGCCAGATCGTCGCCCGTACCGGGCGGTACAAGGCCGTCCTCATCGCGTCCATCGGGCTGATGGCGATTGGCCTCTTCCTGATGACCCACCTGACTGCCGACACCGACCTGCCGGCGCTGTTCCTCTGGATGTTCATCGCCGGCGTGGGCATCGGCCCGACGCTGGCCGTCTTCACGATCGTCGTCCAGAACGCCGTGCCGTTCCAGAAGCTGGGCGTCGCGACCAGCAACCTGACGTTCTTCCGCCAGATCGGCGGGTCCGTTGGCCTGGCGATCGCCGGAACGGCCTTCGCCCAGGGAATCCGGGATCAGCTCCCGGCCCAGGTCGGGCCCGTCTTCGGCCAGATCCGGGCATCGGCTCCGCCGGCCTTCCAGTCGCAGTTCGACCAGCTGTCGCAGGCGTTCGGTGGCGGTGCGTCGGGCGGGCTGGACATCAGCAAGCTGACCGGCGTCGGCCAGAGCTTCGGCAAGGCCATCGCCGACGCCATCGCGACGCAGGCGGGCCCGGGAGCGACCGCCGTCCATCAGCTGTTCGACCCGTTCATCCCGCAACTCGATCACGCCTTCTTCCAGTCGTTCAGCCTGGCGATCGGGTCGACGCTGTGGATCGGGCTCGCCACGACCGTGGTGGCCATCTTCACCGCCCTGGCGATGAAGGAGCTACCGCTGCGAACGGCCCTCGGGCCATCGCAGGCGGCCGCGCCGGCGACCGGCGACAGGCCCGCGCCACGGGACGGGGAAGCGCCTCGCTATCGCGGAGCGCCGGCTCCGGACTGACCCTCGCTCCTCCTCCTCTCGGAACGGCCCCGGGCATCGCCCGGGGCCGTTCTGTTTCGATCACCCCGGCGAACGGCCGACGGCACGCGACGCCGGGCCCGCGTACGATCGCGACGATGGCACCGAGGGCCGCCCCGTTTCCCCAGGAGCTGACTGCGTCCGGCACGGCCGGCGTCGACTTCGTGCCGCTGCTGGCCGCGGCGGAGCTCGCGCCCGGCGCGATGCGGCGGGTGACCCGCGGCGATCTCGACGTCCTCCTCGCCAACACCCCCGACGGCATTGTCGCCGTCGACGATCGCTGCCCGCACATGTCGGCGCCGCTGTCGCTCGGCGAGCTCGACGGCTGCGTCGTCGCCTGTCCGCTGCACGAGGGACGGTTCGACCTTCGGTCCGGCAATCCCGTCCAGATGCCGACGACCGGCGGACTCGATCCCGACGGCCGCTACCATGCCACCTGGTCGCCCGCGGGCAGGGAGCCGAAGACCGACCCGCCCGGGCTCAAGGCGGAGGCGAGGCGACTGACCCGCGTTCGGCGCTTCCGCTATTACCCCGTCCGGATCGTCGGCGGGCGAATCGAGGTGGCGCTGCCGCCCGTCCCGGCGGGTGACTAACGGATCTCGTCCTCGACGATCGGAACGTCGGCCGCGGCGCGCGCGGCGTAGTCGCGGATGATCGAGGCGACCTCTGCCGCGTCGTCGGTCACCTTGAGCAGGTCGAGGTCGGCCGCGGTGATGGCGCCGGCCGACAGCTGCACGTCCCGCATCCAGGCCAGCAGCCCTGCCCAGTAGCGGCTGCCGACGAGGACCACCGGGAAGTGGCGGACCTTGCCGGTCTGGATCAGGGTCAGCGCCTCGAACAGCTCGTCGAGGGTGCCGAAGCCGCCGGGCAGGATGACGAAGCCGTCGGCGTACTTGACGAACATCGTCTTGCGGGCGAAGAAATAGCTGAACTCGATGCCCAGGTCGACGTAGGCGTTGAGGCTCTGCTCGTGGGGCAGCTCGATGTTGCAGCCGATCGACAGCCCGCCGCCCTCCTGGCAGCCCCGGTTGGCGGCCTCCATGGTGCCCGGCCCGCCGCCGGTGATGACGGCGAAACCCTCCTCCGCGAGCCGGCGCCCGATGTCGCGCGCCAGCTCGTAGAAGGGATCCTCCGGTCGCGTCCGCGCCGAACCGAAGACCGTCACCGCCGGCCCGACGGCGGCGAGGGCGTCGAAGCCGTCCACGAACTCCGACTGGATCCGCAGGACGCGCCAGGGATCGGTGTCGAGAAAGGCCGGCCGGGTCGCCCGACGAAGGAGCTTCTCATCCGCCGTCGCGCCGGTCCCGGCCTGCATCCGCCGCGCCGCGCGAGGCCCCATGACGAGCCTGCCGCTGCGCCGCCGTTCGGCCGGGCGTCCCGGTCCGGCGTTCGCGGTCGGGCCGGCCGCCTGGCCGGCGTCGGCCTCCCGCGGCGGCTCGTCGCGACGGTCGCGTTGGGCTGGGCCGCGGCCCCCGGCGACTCGATCGCTCACCCAGCTAGGATGCCACCGGAGGTGAACCGATGCAGCGCAGTGCCTACATCGCGGCCGGCCTGCTCATCGTGGTCGGCGCGATCTTCGTCGGCCAGGGGCTCGGCATCCTGGGCGGATCGAGCTTCATGGTCGGCGATTTCCGCTGGGCCGTCATCGGGGCGGCGATGATCGCGCTGGGGGTCGGACTCGGCTACCGGGCCCGGGCTCAGCGGCCGGCCGGCTGATCGGGCGAGGGCTCGGCCATCCGCCTCCAGCCCGCCTCGTCGCGTCCGGCGGCGAAGGCGTTCCCCGCACGAACGAGGGGCAGCCGCAGCAGCCGCTGGTCGGCGAGCAGACGCGCGGCGAGCTCCGGCGGGTCCATCCGCAGGTAGCCGAGGCCGCCGTCCCGCCACGGCCGGCTCTCGGTGTCCGCGAGCGCCGCCGCTCCCAGCCGCTCGACGAACCGGCGCAGCTCGCCGGGCGCCATCGGGTGACGGCGCACGTCGACGAAGTGGACTTCGACCCGCCGCTCCTTGAAGAAACGCAGCGCGGCGCGGGTCGGCGGCGAGTCGTTCGTCCCGAAGATCTGCACCGGCCCGGCCGTTCGCGCCATCAGGCGAGGGTATCGCGGTCGGCCGCGTGCGAGCGGGTACCATCAGCCGACAGGAGGTGACGCGGTGACGGTCTGGTTCACGGTCCAGCTCGACGATCGGCCCGGCGCCCTCGCTCGCGTCGCCACCGCGCTCGCCGAGCGGTCGGTGAACATCGCCGGCATCGTCGGCATCGCCGAGGACACGAACGGCGAGCTGATGCTCGAGACGAGCGACGCCGCGGCGACGCGCGAGGTCTTCGACACCCTCGGCCTGCGCTACGAGGAGCACGACGCCAGCGGCGGGCTCGATCCCGGCAACCTGTCGGTGTCCGACGTCCGCGGGCGCTCGCCTCGACCCGCCGGCTGACCGCCGCCCGAACCGCCGATCCCATGCCGGCCCGCGCCCCGCAGCCGTCGACGGTCGCCGTTCACCTGGTCCTCGACGACTCGCCGACCGCCGTTCCGGACCTCGTCGCCCGAATCGCCGCCGCCGGCGGTTCGGTCCGGACCCTGAGCACGGTCGGCCGCACGCCGGACGGCCCGAACGCCGGCGCCGAGCTCGAGGTCGAGGTCGAGGGGATCGGCGATGCGACGCTCCTCAGCACGATCGAGCACGCCCCCGGCGTCCGACGAGCGCACCTGACGGAGGCGCTCGGGCGGGTCTTCGGCAAGCGGATCATCGTCGTCGGCGGCGGCGCGCAGGTCGCCCAGGTCGCGCTCGGCGCCGTGAGCGAGGCGGACCGCCACAACCTCCGCGGCGAGCGGATCAGCGTCGACACGATCCCGCTCGTCGGGGAAGCGGCGATCGCGGCCGCCGTCCGCGCCGTCGCCGATCTGCCGCGCGCCCGACTGCTCGTCCTGGCCGGCTCGATCATGGGCGGCGACATCACCGTGGCGGCGCGCGAGCTCCGCGAGCGCGGGATCCCGATCATCGCCCTCAACATGGTCGGCTCGATCACGGACGCCGTCGATCTCGTCGTCTCGGACCCGGTCCAGGCCGGCACGATGGCGGTCATGGCAGTGGCCGATACGGCGAACTTCGATCTCGCCCGCCAGCGCGGCCGGCGCTACTGAGCCGCGATGCGCATCGCGACCTGGAACGTCAACTCGCTCAAGGCGCGACTCGAGAAGGTCGAGTGGTGGCTGGGCCGGGCGGCGCCCGACGTCCTCCTACTGCAGGAGACGAAGCTGACCGACGCCGAGGCGCCGGTGATGGCCTTCGCCATGGCCGGCTACGACCTCGTCCACCACGGCGAGGGCCGCTGGAACGGCGTCGGCATCGCCGTCCGGAAGGGGATCGCCGTCGACCGCATCGTCACGAACTTCGGCGACGGCCCGGTGCGGGACAGCGGCCCCGGCGCCGACACGGCCTTCGCCGAGGAGGACTTCAACCCGTTCGACGAGGCACGGATGCTGGGCCTAGTCGCGTCCGGGATCCGCCTCGTCAGTCTGTACGCTCCCAACGGCCGCGTCGTGGGGTCACCGTTCTACACCGGCAAGCTGGCCTGGTACGACCGCCTGGCGCGCTGGCTCGCCGAGGCGAACGGGGCCGGCCAGCCGATCGTCACCGGCGGCGACTTCAACGTCGCGCCGGCCGACGTCGACGTCTGGGATGCTCGCGCCGCGCACGGCGGGACCCACGTCTCGGAGCCGGAGCGAGCCGCGTTCCGCCGCCTGCTCGAGACCGGGCTCGTCGACGCCTATCGCTCACGCCACGACGAGATCGGCCGCTTCACCTGGTGGGATTACCGGGCCGGCAACTTCCACAAGAACTTCGGGATGCGGATCGATCACCTGCTGGTGAGCCCATCGATCGCCAAGCGGGTCGTCTTCGCCGAGATCGACCGCGAGGCGCGCAAGGGCAAGCCCGTGCCGTCCGATCATGCGCCGCTGCTCATCGACCTCGACCAGCCCGGCCGGCCCATCGATGCCGGATGGGAGTCGGCCGGCGACCGGATCGCCGCCCGGCGCGGGATCCGGCCGGGCTGAGGCCGGCGGCGCCGCGAGGGTCAGGCCGGCGATTCGATCTGGCCCAGGGTCATCCGCGGGACCCAGCCTTCCAGGCCGTCCGGGGCGCGGACGTGGGCGAAGCCGCTGCGACGCTCGAGGACGTCGACCTCGTCGCCGCGATCGAGCCGTCCCAGCTCGACCGAGCGGATGTCGTCCGGCGAGTCGGCGACCCGGACGAAGCGGTAGTGCACGGCGACCCGCTCGACGCCAGACGGCGGCGGCTCGGCGAACGTGAGCGGCGGGCGGGAGACGGGCGGCCCGTAGGCCGACGCGGTCCGGCCCGCCTGGACGGAGGGACGTCGCCAGCGCGGGATGTGGGTCTCCTCGGGGGGCGTGCCGGCGTCGGCCCAGCTGGTGGCGGGCACCGCGCTCGCCGGCGCGAGCGGCCGGCGGTCGTCCCGCCGACGCCGCATCAGCAGGGCGAACAGCAGGACGCCGGCGGACGTGGCGAAGAGCCAGGTGGCGATCCCCGTCGCCGCCGAGCCGCGGAAGACGGATGGCACCCGGAACCCGCCACCACCGCCGCCGCCCCCCGCGACGGCGCCGACGCCGACAGGGGACGGTGAAGCCTGAGCCCGCGGGTCGCCACTGCCGCCCGGCGAACCGGTCGTCCCGGGGCCGGAGGCGCCCGGCGCGGGGCTGGGGCCGGGCGTCGTGCCGGGCGCGGGGATGGCAGAGGGTTTCGGGGCCGGTTTCGCCGTCGGCCTGGGCGTGGGGCGGGGCGTCGGGCGCGGCGTGGGCCGGGGGGTGGGCCGCGGCGTGGGTTTCGGGGTCGGTTTCGGCGTGGGCCTCGGGGTCGGCGAGGGGGACGTCACGACCACCCGCGGCGGGTTGACCGATCGGAGGGTCACCCGGCGGGCCCCGCCGCCGGAGCCGCTCTGGGCGTTGAAGAGGTAGGTCCACGTCCCGACCGGCAGCCGTCGCGTCACCGAGAACGTCACGCCGGCGGCGTAGTTGGTCCCCGAGCCGGTCAGCGGGAAGAGCCCGACGCCGGGAACCGTCACCACGATCGAGGTCGGGGCGCAGTTGGCGTTGTCGGTGTAGCGGACCGAGAACCGGAACAGGGTGGCCGTCGTCCCGCTGCCCGGCGACACCGTCCCGTTGCTGAGCACGAGCTGGTGCGAGTTGCTGCCGCAGTTGGCGGCCAGCGCGGAACCCGGGGCGAACGGGTTCGGGGACGGCCCGAACCATGCCGCGAGTGCGATCGCACCCGCGAGCCCGACGGAGGCGACTACCCGTATGGCGGCTCGCAAGGACCTACCCACAACACGACCGGCGCCGACGACCCGAACGTAGTGAACGGCGGCGACGTGGTCCCTGCCCCCATCGGGGTACGGCGGCGGTACTTTCGGCGCGGCAACAAGTCCACCGCAATGGTCTACACATGACCCATCCGGGATTGCAGAGGACCTCATGCCGCCGCCCCAGACAACCGAAGACCGGGCGGTCCCTCGCGAGGTGGGACTGCAGCTGGTTCGCCGCCGCCTGATCACGGCGATGCTCGTCGAGTTCGCCGTGCTCATGGGCCTCGCCGCGATCCAGGGATTCTGGCCGGGCGCCGGGGCCGGTCATGACGCGGCCGTCACGTTCCTCGTCGCCTGCGCGGTGGCGCTGCCGCCGGCGATGGCCTTCCTTGGCCGGCGCGTCCTCGACGCCGTCGAGCAGCTCGAGGTCGAGCGGGTCCGGCTCCTCGAGCTGTACGGCCAGGCGAGGAGCGATTCGCTCGTCGACGCCCTGACCGGGCTGGGCAACCACCGCTCCTTCCAGGAGGAGCTGGCCCGTCAGCTCGAGCTCGCCCGCCGGACAACGACGACGCTGGCACTGCTGATCATCGACGTCGACGATCTCAAGAAGGTCAACGACGATCGCGGCCACGCGGCCGGCGACGAGCTGCTGGCCACCGTCGGCCGGATCGCCGGCTCGGCTCTCCGCCGCAGCGACCGCGCCTTCCGCGTCGGTGGCGACGAGTTCGCGGTGCTCCTCCCCCACTCCGACATCGGGACCGGCCTGTCCGTCGCTCGCCGGATCCTGGCCAGCGCGCTCAACGGCTCCGATGGCGGGCGGTCGATCGACCCGTTCTCGGTCTCGATCGGTGTGTCCGCCTACCCGGTCCCGAGCGCCGAAGGCCATCAGCTCTACCGCCAGGCGGACGCGGCGCTCTACTGGTGCAAACGCCACGGCCGAACGTCCGCCGTGGCCTACGACCCCGGCCGTCACGGCTCGTCGGCCGACGATCGGTCGGTCGCGGAGCTGTCCGCGGCGGTCGGCGAGGTCCTCGTCAGCCGCGCCCTGCGGCCCGTCTACCAGCCGATCTTTTCGCTCTCGACGGGCAAGCCGGTGGGGTTCGAAGGGCTGGTCAGGCCGGCGTCGGGCGCACCCTTCGCCGATGCCTCGACGCTGTTCGCGGCCGCGGAGGTCGCCGACCGAACGGTGGAGCTCGACCTGACCTGTCTCCAGATCGTGGCGGCCGGGGCAGGGACGGTCGAGCCCGACACCTACCTCAGCGTCAACCTCTCGCCGCGGACCCTCGAGTCCGAGCTGTTCCGCCCGTCGGAGCTCGTCAATATCTTCCGCCGTCGAGCGATCGCCCCCCAGCAGGTCGTCCTGGAGCTGACCGAGCGCGAGAAGGTCGAGGACCTCGAGCAGCTGCGCAAGAACGTCGAGGCCTGCCGGCGGGCGGGCTTCCGGCTGGCGGCCGACGACGTGGGCGCCGGCAACGCCGGGCTGCGCCTCCTCAGCGAGGTCCACTTCGACATGGTCAAGATTGACCTGTCGCTCGTCCAGGGCGGGATCGTCCACGATCCGTCCCACGCCGTCCTGCGGGCGATCCAGGAGCTCGCCGCGCAGTGGAAGGCGTCGGTCGTCGCCGAGGGCGTCGAGACGGCCCAGCAGCTGACGGTCATCCGCGAGCTGGGCATCGGCGCCGGACAGGGCTACCTGCTTGGCCGGCCGGCGAAGACACGGGTCGCCGAGCCGATCGACCTCGACGCGCTGACCACCGCGCCCTGGCTGACGAGGGTTCCGTCCTTCCCGGCGGCCTGACCGGGCCGCGGACGTCAGGCCGGCGGGCTATCCCTCGGGACCGGCACGTCGTAGCGATCTCGCACGGTTCGCCGGCTGACGGTCCCGTCGCGGGCGTAGCGGTCGGCGGCCATCAGGTCGAAGGCGTGGACCGACGGCTCCTGGTTCGAATACCGGCCGGCCGTCCAGCTCCGCGAGGCGGTCCCGCGCTGCTGGAGCTCGCAGACGTGCCAGTCCTGGCGGTTGGTCATGTCCCAGAACTCGACGGCGTCGGTGGGATCGAAGTCGGCGCGGCCCATCGTGTCCGGGTCGAACAACCAGTCGCAGGCGATCCGCGTCCGCTCCGGACCGTCCGGCACGAGCCGATGGGCCAGCAGGTAGTCCGGGTGAACCGACAGGAAGAGCGTCGGCCAGACGAGGTAATAGACGATCCGCCGCTCGTCGATCGGGGTCATGCCGGCGAGCGCCGGCCGGCCTGCGCGGCCACCGCCGCGCAGCGCCATCGTCTCGGCGGCGCCGGTCAACTCCATCCAGCCGCCCTGCCACGGCCCGTGGGTATCGAAGTCGCCGCCCAGGTCATAGGGCGTCAGGTGATTGAGCTGCGGGTGGAGGCCCGGACAGTGGTAGCACTCCGAGTAGTTCTCCGCCACGAGCTTCCAGTTGGCGGCGACGTCGTAGTCGATCCGGTGGGCCGAGCGGAGCCGGCCGAAGTCGAAGCGGGCGAGGTGCGGGACGAGGTCGTCGAGCCAGTCGAGGAGCGGCGGCGCCTGCGGGTCGAGCGTCGCGAATACGAAGCCCTGCCACGTCGCCGTGATCGCTCCCGGCGGGACGGACGGCGCGTCCTCGACGCGCCCGACGGCGATCCAGTCACGGCCGAACCAGTCGCCGCGCTCGAATTGGTGGATGGCGTCGTCGTGGTAGGCGCGGCCCGGCAGCAGCGACGCTGCCCGATAGGGCCGCCGAATGGCGGCGACCTCCGCCGCGGACAGCAGCGCGTCCGCCGGCCGTGGCGCTCGTTCCTCGTCGGGCAGCCTGGCGAACACCGCGCCCTCGCGGACCTCGATCGGCATGGGCCGCAGCGAGTAGCCCTCGACCGAGAAGTCGTCGAGGTCGTCGGTGTGCTTCGCTCGCACGAGGCTGCCGTCGAGGTCGTAGATCCAGGCGTGGTACGGGCACTGGAAGCGGACCGCCTTGCCGCAGCGCTCCTCGACGACCGCGGTGCCGCGATGGCGGCAGACGTTGTAGAAGGCCCGGACGACGCCGTCACGGCCGCGGACGACGACGATCGCCTCGCCATCGACCTCGGCGACGACGTAGCTGCCTGCGTCGGGCAGGTCGGCCTCGCGCGCGATCAGAACTGGCTTCGTCAGGAGACCGGGATCCGCTTCTGGGGATCGACGAACGGCATCGGGACGACGGTCGCGTGGCGGTCGCCCCACTCGCTGGCGACGTCGAGCCGGGTGCCTTCCGCCACCAGCGGCGACGGCACCCAGCAGTAGCCGATGTTGCGCTTCAGTCGCGGCGACCAGATGGCCGACGTCACCTTGCCGACGGCCTTGCCGCCGTGCGACGCCGGCCACTTGACGTTGTTGAGGGCGGGGAACGGATCGCCATCGAGCTCGACGCCGACGATCCGACGCTGGACCCCGGCCCGCTTGATCCGGCGCAGCGCCGCGATCGAGATGCAGGCGTCGTCGGCGAGCCCGACGTCGACGAGGCGGTCGAGGCCCAGCTCGAAGGCGTTGTTGTCGTAGGTCATGTCGGCGCCCCAGTTGAAGATCGCGCCCTCGATCCTTCGGATGTCCGATGGTCCGGTCGGCTTGACGTTGTACTTGCGGCCCGTCTCCATCAGCGCCTCCCATAGCTCGGTGCCGCGCGACGTGTCGAGCAGGTAGATCTCGTAGCCGACCTCGGACGTCCAGCCGGTGCGGGTCACGACGACCGGGATGCCGCGGATCTCGGCCCGCCGCCACCAGTAGTACTTGAGGTCGAGGATCGACTCGCCGACGAGGTCGCGGATGAGGTCCTTCGACTTCGGGCCCTGGACCTGGAGCGGCGCGACGTCGGCCTCGCGGATCGTCACGTCGAGCTTCGGGTAGGCGTTCCTGAGTCCCCGGGCGAAGAGGAGCCCGTCGGACGAGGCGAGGGCGAACCAGAAGGTGTTGTCGTCCATCCGGGTCAGGACCGGGTCGTTGACGATGCCGCCGTCGCGGTCGCAGATGAGGACGTACTTCGCCTGCCCGACGGCGCACTTCGACAGATCCCGCGGGGTCAGTAGCTGGGCGAAGCGGGCGCCATCCGGCCCGGACACCTCGAGGCAGCGCTCGACGCTGACGTCCCAGATCGTGACGTCGTTGAGCAGCGCGTCGAACTCCGCCTCGAACGAGTCGAAACGGATCGGGAAGTACATGTGGTTGTAGACCGTGAAGCCCTTCGGCGAGTACCGCTGGGTCGCCTCGTAGTAGGGCGTCCGCCGGTTGCGGGCACCGCGCTGGACGAGGCCCATGTCGAACTCGGCCAAGGTCGCTTCCCTCCTCGTCCCGGCTGGCAACGGTCGCCGCCGGGTCGCCGGATTCTGTCCGGGCGACGGCGGCGGCCGGCGCGGGTTGCGCCTGATGAGGCGGGGGGTTCCGCGCCGCGCGACGGCGCGAGCGTGGCCGGCCGGCCCGGCTAGTCCAGGGTCACCCGCTCGTGCCAGACCGGGACGTGGGTCTCGAAGCCGAGCGCGCGGACCTTCGGCTCGAGGGCCTGCTGAGCCTCGGGGTCCCCGTGGACGAGGAACACGCGCCTGGGATAGCCGGGGTCGCCGGGCCGCTTGCCGGCGGCGAAGTGCTCCAACCAGGCCAGCAGCTCCGGCTCGTCGGCATGCGCCGAGAAGCCGCTGATCGAGCGGATTCGGCAGCGGACCTGGCGCACCTGGCCGTCGAGCTTGACCGTCGTCGCGCCGGCCTGGAGATGCGCCCCCAGCGTCCCCTGCCCCTGGTAGCCGACGAACAGCAGCGTGGCCCCGGGATCGTCGATGAGGAGGCGCAGGTGGCCCACCACGCGCCCGCCGGTCAGCATCCCGTTCGAGGCCACGATCATGTAGGGCCGCGGCGTTCCCTCGATGGCCTGCGACTGCTTGAGGTCGTTGGTGATCGTCTGCTTGGGGTAGTCGAGCGGCGAGCCCTCGGTCTGCAGGAGCTGGCGCGTCTCGGCGTCGAAGTACTCGGGATGGTGGCGGTAGATGTCCGTCGCCTTCGACGCCATGGGGGAGTCGAGGAACAGCGGCAGCAAGGGGATCTCGCCGCGCTCGATCAGGCGGTCCAGCTGCCAGACGATCTCCTGCGTCCGGCCGATGGCGAACGACGGGACCAGCAGGACGCCCTTCGACTCGCCGACCAGCTTGACGGTCTCGGCCAGGACGCGAATCGCCTCCTGCTCCGGCTCGTGCTCGCGGCCGCCGTAGGTCGACTCGACGAGGACGTAGTCGGCCCGGTCGACGACGGTCGGGTCACGGATGATCGGCGTGTTCGGCCGGCCCAGGTCGCCGGAGAAGACGACGAAGCGCTCCTCGGAATCGTCGGTCTCCTTGATCCGGAGGCGGATGATCGCGGAGCCCAGGATATGGCCGGCGTCGAGGAACGTGGCGCGGATGCCCGGAGCCACCTCGATCTCCTGGTCGTAGTCGAGCGGCTTGAAGAGCGGCATCACCGCGGCGGCGTCGCGCTCCGTGTAGAGCGGCGCGTCGAGGTCGATGATCAGCTCCGGCGGTTGGGCGCGGAGGGCGGCCTCGGGGTCCGGGTGCCGGACGTCGCCGGCCGGCTCGATCGTCGTCGGGACGTGCTCGCCGGTGGATCGCGTCTCGATGGCGGCCTCCTCCCCGGAGGCATCGACGGCGGCGGCAAGGTCGACGGCGGCGGCGTAGTCGGCCGTCTCCTTGCGGTCGTTTTCGGGGACCCGCTCCGGATGCCGCCGCTCCCAGCGCGCCTCGCGCTTGGCGAACTCCTCCTGGAGCCGCCCAGAATCGAGCAGCACGAGGTTGGCCAGCTCGATCGTCCCGGTTGTGGCGTGGATCGCCCCCTGGTAGCCCTCCCGGACCGCGACGGGCAGCAGTCCGCAGTGGTCGAGGTGGGCGTGGGTCAGGAGGATCGCGTCCAGCCTCGCCGGATCGAAGCCCAGCGGGATCCGGTTGCGAACCGATTCGTTGGGGCTGCCCTGGAACATCCCGCAATCGACGAGGACGTGGGCACGCGGCGTGGTCAGCAGGAAGCGCGACCCGGTCACGGTGGTCGCGCCACCCAGGAAGTGGATGTCCATCGGCGCATCCTGACAGGCAAGGCCGTTCGGCGCCCGCGACGCGCCGGGTCCACGAAGTCGAAGCGCGAACGGCGGCCGCGGCGGTCTAGCGGAGCGGCAGGACGAGCGCGTCGACGGCGACGGCCAGGAACAGCAGCGACAGGTAGGAGATCGAGTAGCGGTAGAGGCGGATCGCCTGCGCGGTCGATGCCTCCGGGGCGCTGCCCTGCCGCCACAGCACCCAGGCCTGGCGCAGGAACAGGCCGCCCAGGATGACCGCGCTGGCGAGGTAGATCCAGCCCATCCGCGCCACGGCGAAGAACAGCAGCGAGATCGC
>JBGPDX010000044.1:0-16323 GCA_041482475.1 Candidatus Limnocylindria bacterium
CGAGGGTACGCAGGTAGTCCTCGATGACGTAGCCGTGGCCTCGCTGCATCGAGACGGCAAGCAGGACAAACGGCGCCAGGATGTTACGGGGAGGCCAGCCGGGCCATCCCTCGGCATCGTCGGCCCGTTCCGTCTCCGGCGCCCTGGGGCGCCGACGGGACCGAGCATCCTCTCGACGATCAGCCATCCTGGGGGTCTGTACTCCGATCTGGCGGTGGGCTCTTGACACCAGGGCGGTGATAAGTGCACAATGCATATACCAGCTGCGCTAGTAGAGCCAGCTAGATCATAGGTGAAGGAGACAGCAATGTCCACCACGACGAAAGAACTGCCGGATAGCGCGACAGCGGCCGTCAACGAAGCCGCTCGAATCGCAACCGAAGCAGCCCGCAACGGAACCAAGGCGGCCAGGGCCTCGATCGAGGGCGCCCGCTCGTACATGGGCGAGGCAACTGACATGGGTCGCGACCTGTTCAGCACCCTGAACGTCCAGAGCGAGGCGGCCATGAAGGCGGCCTTCGACGCCCAGAACGCAGCGGTCGAGGCGGGTCTTGGCCTGTTCGACCTCGGCGTCAAGAGCAACCGCCAGGCGATCGAGCAGTTCTCTGAGCTCATGCGCCAGACCCAGCGGGCGACGCTCGAGAACTGGCAAGCCACGGTCAAGGCGAGCCAGAAGGCCGTCGACGCTCAGCGACGCTGATCCGTCCAACGACCAATTCAGGCCCATGGCCGGCGATTGATTCGCCGGCCATTGGTCTGTCAGGCGGGGAGGAGGCCACAGATGACTGATCTGGCAGGCAGGATCTGCCTGGTCACCGGGGCATCGCGAGGCATCGGTCGGGCGATCGCGCTCGAACTGGCACGCCACGGAGCAAGCGTCGCCGTGGGTTACGGACATGACGCCGCCGCGGCCGCAGCGGTAGTAGACGAGGTCAAGGCGCTGGGCGTCGATGCCATGCCCCTGGCGGGCGACGTCCAGGACGCCACCGCTGTTGCAGCCGCGGTCGATTCGGTCATCGAGCGCTTCGGCAAGATCGACGTGCTCGTCAACAACGCCGGCATCACCCGCGATCGAACGCTGGCCAAGATGTCTGCCGAGGAGTGGGACGCTGTCGTCGCGACGAACCTGAGCAGCGTCTTCCGGCTGACGTCGCGGACGCTCCCCCACATGGTCAAGGCCGGCTACGGCCGGATCGTCAACATCAGCTCGGTGATCGGCCTCCACGGCAACTTCGGTCAGGCCAACTACGCTGCCGCCAAAGCGGGCATCATCGGCTTTACCAAGTCGGCGGCACTGGAGCTTGCCCGCAAGGGGATCACGGTGAACGCAATCGCGCCGGGCTTCATCGAGACGGAGATGATCGCGGCGATGCCGGAGGATGTCCGAGCCGCCATCCGCGCCCGCGTGCCAATGGGCCGGTTTGGCCTGCCCGATGAGGTCGCCCAGGTCGTCGCCTTCCTCGCCGCCCATGGTGACTACATCACGGGCCAGGTGATCACGATCGACGGCGGCCTGTACACCTGAGCAGCCCCGCCCTTCGGGGTCAGGCTGCAGCCGGGCGCCACGCGGCGCGGGCGGCTCCGTAACTGTCAGAAATTCGAGGTGATGCAATGACCATCCAGGAGACCAACGCGGCCAGCACTGCGGGCCGCAACGGACACGTCTACCTGGTCAGCGCCGCTCGGACGCCCATCGGCAAGTTCGGTGGGGCATTCGTCGACGTGCCGGCGGTTGAGCTGGGAGGCGTCGCCATCGCCGCCGCGATCAAACGCAGCGGACTACCCCAGGACACGCCGATCGACGAAGTCCTGATGGGCCAGGTGCTCCAGGCCGGCGTCGGCGAGGCGCCCGCCCGCCAGGCGGCGCTCAAGGCCGGCCTGCCGGTCACGACCAGCGCGACCACGATCAACCGCGTCTGCGGTTCCGGGCTCAAGGCGATCATGCTCGCGGCGGCGGAGATCCGGGCCGGCGACGCGGACGTGCTCGTGGCCGGCGGGATGGAGAACATGAACGCGGCGCCGTACCTGCTGCCGAAGGCGCGTTTCGGCTACCGGCTCGGCAACGGCGTGATCCAGGACGTCGTCCTGCGCGACGGCGTGTGGTGCACCCTCGAGGACTGCCACATGGGCACGCACGCCGAGCGCGTCGCCATCAGCAATCACGTCAGCCGCGAGGACCAGGATGCATTCGCGCTGGGTTCCCACCAGAAGGCGATCGCAGCCATCGACGCCGGCTGGTTCGACGCGGAGCTGGCGCCGGTCACGGTCCTCGATGCCAAGAGTCGCGAGACTGTCGTGACGACCGACGAGAACCCCCGCCGCGACTCGACCGCCGAGTCTCTGGCGCGCCTGAAGCCTGCCTTCGCTCTCCCCGACGGCGCCGACCGCGGGGATGCAACGACTGGAACGGTGACCGCGGGCAACGCGCCGGGGATCACCGACGGAGCCGCAGCAACCGTCGTGGCCAGCGAGCGGACGGTCGAGCGCTACGGTCTCAAGCCGCTGGCGCGGATCGTCGGTTATGCCCAGGCCGAGGTCGAGCCGAAGTGGCTCTTCCTCGCCCCGATCCAGGGCGTTCGCCGCCTCCTCGACCGGATCGAGATGCCGATCGAAGCCTTCGACCTCATCGAGATCAACGAGGCGTTCGCCGCCCAGACCCTGGCCGATGGCCGGGAGCTCGGCTTCGACTGGGACAAGGTCAACGTGAACGGCGGCGCGATCGCCCTGGGCCATCCGATCGGCGCTTCCGGCGCGCGGATCGTCGCGACGCTGCTGCACGAGCTCCGCCGTCGCAAGGGCCGCTACGGCCTGGCGACGCTCTGCCTCGGCGGCGGCGGCTCGGTGGCGATGGCCTTCGAGCGGGTCTGACCGCGGAATCTCGGGACCTTTGGCCCGTGAAGTCGGGCCGCCACCGTCCTTGTGGCGCGACCGCGCTCGCGCCGATGATCGGGGGAGGGGCGAGGATCTCGTCCCTGCCGAAAGGAAGCACTGTCATGGTTCTCGCCACCCCGATCAATCCGATCAGCTCGTCCTCCACGCCGACGATGCGTGCGACCGTTTTCCACGGCCCTGGTGACATCCGGGTCGAGGACGTCCCGCGGCCCAGCGCCGGACCGGGCGAGGCCGTCATCCGCGTCACGACGACGACGATCTGCGGGACCGACGTCCACATCTTCAAGGGCGAGTACCCGGTCCGTCCCGGTCTCGTCATCGGCCATGAGCCGGTCGGCGTCATCGAGGAGCTCGGCGCCGGCGTCGTCGGCTACGAGATCGGTGAACGCGTCCTTGTCGGCGCGATCACGCCCTGCGGCCAGTGCGCCGCGTGCCTGTCCGGGCACACGAGCCAGTGCGGCCACGGCGGCGGCTACGAAGCCCTCGGGGGGTGGCGGTTCGGGAACACCATCAATGGCGCGCAGGCCGAGTTTCTCCTCGTGCCGTCCGCCCAGGCCAACCTCGCCAGGATCCCGGACGAGGTGAGCGACGAACAAGTCGTGCTCCTCGCAGACATCGCCTCGACCGGCTTCGCCGGCGCGGAATCCGGCGGCGTCCGGATCGGCGATGCCGTGGTCGTCTTCGCCCAGGGTCCGATCGGCCTTTGTGCGACGGCCGGGGCGAAGCTCATGGGCGCTGCCCTCGTCATCGGTGTCGACAGCGACCCGGTCCGGCTCGCGACCGCCCGGCGGATGGGCGCCGACGTAACGCTGGACTTCACCCAGGTCGACGTGGTGGCCGAAGTGAAACGACTTACCGGCGGCGGTGCGGACGTCACGATCGAGGCCCTCGGGACGCAGGGCACCTTCGAGAACGCCCTGCGCTGTCTGCGCCCGGGTGGCACGTTGTCGAGCCTGGGCGTCTACTCCGGCAAGCTCGAGATGCCGTACGACGCGTTCGCCGCAGGACTCGGCGGGCACCGCATCGTGACGACGCTCTGCCCCGGCGGCAAGGAACGCATGCGTCGGCTCATGGCCATGGTGCAATCGGGGCGCTTCGATCCGCTCCCGCTCATCACCCATCGATTCGCCCTCACCGACATCGTCGAGGCGTACGACCTGTTCAGCAACCGTCGCGACGGCGTGCTGAAGGTGGCCATTCGCCCGTAGTTGCCTGCCGGGCGTGTCTGACAGGGGCGCTGCGAAGGAGCCGGCCCGGCCCGGCGGCGATTCCGTGCCGGCGGGCCTATCCTCGATCCGATGAGCACGAGCGACACGGTCCCACCGTCTGTCGTGGCCTCAGCCGCGACAACAGGAGAGCCCACGCGCCCGCTCGACACCGCGCGTGACCTTGTCCAGCGGGGTGTCCTGCCGCTGACCGTGGTCGGGCTCGTGGCCGGGATCGCGCTCGCCCTCGCAGGAGCCCAGGAGGCGGCCGCCCTGGCCTGGGCCATCCCATCGATCGTCGTGGCGATCCGGCTCGCCTGGTCGATCGTGCGCCATCTGCTGCACGGCGAGCTCGGCGTGGACCTGATCGCGATCCTCGCCATCGTCGGGGCGCTGCTCCTCGGCGAGCCGTTCGCGGCGGCGGTCATCGGCGTCATGTTGGCCACCGGCGAGGCGTTGGAGCGCTATGCGCAGGGTCGCGCCCACCGCGAGCTGACCGCGCTCCTTGGGCGGGCACCGCGCGAGGTCCAGCGCTATGTCGATGGCGGTCTCGAGACGACGCCGATCGAGGCGATCGCCCCCGGCGACCTGCTCGCGATCCGGCCCGGCGAGGTGGTCCCGGTCGACGGGATGATCGCCGGGAGTCCGGCCGTCCTCGACGAATCCGCACTCACCGGCGAGTCTCGGCTCATGACCCGCGAGGAAGGCGACCCGGTCTCCTCCGGGACCGTCAACGCGGGCTCGTCGTTCGATCTCCGTGCCATGGCGACCGCCGCCGAAAGCGCGTACGCCGGGATCGTCCGGCTCGTCCAGGAGGCACAGCACAGCAAGGCGCCATTCGTCCGCCTGGCCGACCGGTACGCCCTCATTTTCATCCCGTTCACCCTGGCCATCTCCGCGGCGGCCTGGCTCGCGTCCGGCGACCCCATCCGCGGCCTCGCCGTCCTCGTCGTGGCGACGCCGTGCCCTCTCCTGCTCGCCGCCCCAATCGCCATCGTCGCAGGGATCTCGCGGGCCGCGCGGCGCGGCGTCATCGTCAAGGGCGGCGGTCCGCTCGAGACCCTGGCCCGGGCCCGGGTCATGCTGTTCGACAAGACGGGAACGCTCACCGCCGGCCGGCCGCGCCTGGCCACGATCGACGTCGGTCCTGCCACGGAGCCGGCGGCCATCGGTCAGGCCGAGGTCCTTCGGCTGGCGGCCTCCGTCGAGCAACTGTCGCCGCACGTGCTCGCGGGTTCGATCGTCCACGGGGCCCGGGAACGGGGACTCGAGCTGTCCATGCCGGACGACGTCGTCGAGACGCCGGGCGCCGGCGTGACCGGGCTGGTCGACGGCCGGCGGGTTTCGGTCGGGACCGCGGACTTCTGTGCCGGCGAGGGCGGGCTGCCGCGATGGGCGCGCGACGTCCGGCGACGTGCCGCGATCGAGGGTTCGACGTGCGCCTTCGTCCGGATCGACGACACGGTCCGCGGCGCGCTGGTCCTCGACGACCCGCTCCGCCCCGAGACGCCACGGGCGATTCGCTCGCTTCGGCGGATCGGCTTCACCCGCATCGTCATGGTCACCGGCGACAACGCGGCGGTCGCCGACATGATCGGGTCGGCCATCGGCGTCGACGCCGTCCTCGCCGACCGGGCGCCCACCGAGAAGGTCGACGCCGTCCTCACCGAGCGGTCGGACGTTTCCGGGCCGATCGTGATGGTCGGCGACGGGCTCAACGACGCGCCCGCGTTGGCCCTCGCCGACGTCGGGGTGGCGATGGGGGCACGCGGGGCGAGCGCCTCGTCCGAGGCCGCCGACATCGTCATCGCGGTCGACCGTCTCGACCGCCTGACCGAAGCCGTCCAGATCGCCCGCCGGGCGCGCTCCATCGCCGTCCAGAGTGTCGTCCTGGGCATGGGGATGTCGCTCGTCGCGATGGCCGCCGCGGCGCTGGGGTTCCTTCCGGTCGTCGCCGGGGCGATCCTCCAGGAGGCCATCGACGTCATCGTGATCCTCAACGCGCTGCGCGCTCTGCGGGGCGGCGTGGAGGTCCCGGTCCGGATCCCAGGCTGGAGCGAGACGAGCACCCGGCTGCGCGCCGAGCACGTCGCGCTCGAGGGGCCAATCGCCGGGGTCCGCGGCACGGCCGACCTCCTCGATGGCCTGGCCGCCGACGCGGCGCTGGCCGCCCTTGAGGGTGTCCGCCGGTTCGTGGCGGATAACCTCCTGCCTCACGAGGAGATGGAGGACCGGACGATCTACCCGATGCTCACGGCGGCGATGGGCTCCGACGACGCGACCGCCTCGATGCACCGAACCCACCAGGAGATCTTCCGGCTCGCCCGGCTCCTCGACCGTCTCGTCCGCGACCTCCCACCTGAGGGCCCGAGCCCCGAGGATCGAACCGATCTCCAGCGCGTCCTCTACGGCCTGGAGGCGATTCTCCGGCTGCACCAGGCCCAGGAGGAGGACCTGTACCTCTCGATCGGCGACAGCGGTTCGGCAGCCGACCGCCCCGGCGCCGTCATCGAGCCCGTCCGTCCCTGAGGGATGCCCGGGCCGCGCTCCCGCCAACCCTGGCGGCGCCAACGATGCCGGCGCTGTTGTCCATCGCCGCCGCCACGAGCGGGGCGCTCGTCCTGAGGTACTGCCTGTACTTCGAGAACTCCCTGGCCATGCCTCCGCCGATGATGATCAGGTCCGGCCAGAGGTACTCCTCGTATCGGGCAAGCAGCTCGTTGAACTCGCCGCCCCACTTCTTCCAGCCCATCTTCAACCGGGTCCGCGCCACGGGCGACAGGCGGGTCTCCGCGTCCCGGCCGTGGAACTCGACGTGTCCCAGCTGCATGTTCGGCACGAGCTGCCCGTTCACGAAGAGCGCCGAGCCGATGCCCGTCCCGAGGTCCAGCAACAGGACGACGCCGTGCTGCCCCTTGCCGGCCCCGTACGCGATCTCGGCCACACCCGCTGCGTCGGCATCGTTGAGCACCAGCATCGGCCGGTCCAGTCGCCGTTCGAGCATCTGCTGGACGGACGCCCCGATCCACGACCCTTCGCCGTGGGTCGCCGTCATGGCCTTGCCGGCCCTGATAACCGACGGGAACGCGGCCCCGCCAGGCATGCCGGCCGTCAGTTTCCCGGTCGCCTCGAGGCGGCGCACCACGTCGACGACGACATCCAGCACCGCCCTGGGAGTCGCCGGCCGCGGCGTCAGCTCGCGGATCCGGTCCGTCACGAGCTGACCGCTGGCGAGATCCACCACGGCGGCCTTGATGCCGGTGCCACCGATGTCGATGCCAAGGGCCCGGCCGGCCAGGCGGGCCGTGGGTGACGGGACGACGGGGTATTCGTCCCGCGAGGCGCCTCGCCTTGCGCTCATCGTCGCGAGGATACGCGCACACTGACGCTTCACGCTGGTTGGTGTCCTCGATTGCCGGAGACATGGCCCCGATGGACGAAGTCGACCAGGTCACCGCGCAATCAGCCGGCCCCGCCCGCCCGGGTGGGCGTCCTCGCCCGTTGGTGCTGGGGCTGGGACTCGCCTTCACCGGCGCGATCGTCGTCGCCCTCATCGGCAGCGGGACGATACGGCTCGACGGTCGGCGACCCCCCGGCGGTCACGCCGCCAGGATCGCGATGGTCGACGCCAACGGCGTTCTCAGCACGCTCCTGCCCGCCGGGACGGACCGCCGGGTCTACAGCGTGGGGAGCCTGGCGTTCCAGTTCCCTGCCTGGTCCCCGGACGGGACCCGCATCGCGGCGATCGGGCTCGATCAAGCCGACTCGGGTGTGTTCGTCTTCGACGATGGCGCAGGCGGCGGTACGGCGACCCAGCCGGTGGCCGCCTATCGCAGCTCGAGCGCGGCTCCGATCTACCTCTACTGGTCGCCGAACGGACGGCGCATCAGCTTCCTGACCAACGAGCCCGACGGCCTGGCTCTGCAGGTCGTCGCCGCCGATGGGACGGCTCCCGCGGTGATGGTCCGTCGAGGCCAGCCCCTCTACTGGGACTGGATCGACGCCTCGCACGTGCTGGTGCACAGCGGCGCCAACAGCCAGAACGCCTTCCTGGGTGAGGTCGCGGTTGACACCGCGGAGGTGGCGCCGATCGGCGCATCGGTCGGCGCGTTCCAGGCGCCGGCCGTCTCCCCCGATGGTCGGTCGCGCGCCTATGTCGCCCTGCGCGAAGGACCGTCGACCAGCGTCGTCGTCGAGGCGAGGGACGGCTCGTCGCGGCGCGAGGCCCGTGTCGGCGGTGCGAGTGCGCTGGGCTGGAGCCCGGCGGGCGATCAGCTCGCCTACTCCGATTCCACGGCGCCGGTCGGATTGCCGATCGGCCCGCTTGAGCTGATCGACGTCCGGTCGGGAGCCACGCGCCTGCTGGTGGACGGTTCGGTCGTCGCCTGGTTCTGGGCGCCCGACGGCCGCACGCTCGCCGTCCTCCGGATCCCCCTGCCGAGCGACAACAGCGTGGCGGCGGTCCCCGCGCTCACCGCCGCGCTACAGGGGCCCATCGCCCAGACCGATCGCCTGTCGCTGCATCTGCTGTTCGTCGACGTCCGGACCGGCGCCATCCGGTCCCACAGGGCCGTGCGCCTGTCGGACCTCGTCCTGGCCCAGTTCCTGCCGTTCGTCGACCAGTACGCGCGGAGCCACCGCCTCTGGTCGCCCACGAGCGACGCGATCGTGCTGCCACTCCAGGACGAGGCGGGGGCGAGCCACATCACGATCGTGCCCGCCGACGGGTCCGCGGAGCGCCGGATCGCCGACGGCATCGCCGCCTTCTGGAGTCCGTAGGCCAACGCTGCGGCAGAATACGGACATGCCACTCCTCGGAGAGTACGAACCGGGCACGTCCGCATGGTCGCGCAAGCAGACGGAGCTCTATGAGGCGACGAACGGCGAGCAGGGTGGAGATCTTCGCGGCCGGCCCGTGATCGTGCTGACCTCGGTCGGCGCGAAGACCGGCAAGCTGCGCAAGGTGCCCCTCATGCGCGTCGAACACGAAGGCCGCTACGCGGTGGTCGCGTCACTCGGCGGCGCCCCGGAGAATCCCCTCTGGTACCACAACCTCAAGAAGAACCCGCACGTCGAGCTGCAGGATCGCGCGACGAGACGCGACTACACGGCGCGCGAGGTCACCGCTGACGAGAAAGCCGTCTGGTGGGAGCGCGCTGTCGAAGCGTGGCCCGACTATGCGAAGTACCAGGCGAAGACGGACCGGCAGATCCCCGTGTTCGTGCTCGACTCCCTGGACTAGACACGCCCTTTCGGGACCGTGTGCCAGTACGTCTTGTTGAAGACGATCTTGCCCAGGTGCCAGAACTGGTTGGGCTTCGGTGGCCGCGGCGGATGCTCGTAGTCGAACTGCAGCAAGGTTCCCTTGCCGTCGCCGACCTCGAAGAAGCACATCACCTTGCCGAGGTAATCGCCGTGCTTCCGATCGACCTCGCGCCCCTCGATCGACGCGACGATCCGTTCGGTGACGACCGGCGCCTCGAAGTGGGCCGTTGAGCCCGCCTTGGACAGCGGCAGGTCGGTTGCGTCCCCGAGAGCGTAGACATTCGGCCGCCCGCCCACCTGGAGGCTGGCGCGGTCCGTCGGCAGCCAGCCGCCCGGGGCGGGCGCCAGTCCGCTGTCCATCAGGAACTGCTGGCCCTTGTGCGGTGGCACGAGGATGAGCAGGTCGTACGGGAGTTCCTCGCCCTCGAGGCTCTGGACGACATGGCGCTGTGGATCGATCGACTCGACGTTGAAGAACGTGTGCAGCTCGATGCCCTTCTGCTCGAGGATGGGCGTTGCCATCTCGGAGACGCTCTCGATCGGGAAAGCTCGCCCGATCGGCGAACAGAAGTGCAGCTCACTCGTGTCGCGCAACCCGCGCTGGCGGAGCTCCGCCTCGATCAGGAACGCGACCTCGAGCGGCGCCGGCGGGCACTTGTAGGGCATCCCGGCGATACCGATGACGATCCGTCCGCCGGTGAACGCGTCGAGCGCCCGGCGGAGGTCGAGGGCCGCCTCGGCCGTGTAGAAGTGGTGCGCCTCCGTGTCGAAATGCTCGATCGCCTCCGGAACGATCCGCGACCCGGTGGCGAGGACGAGAACGTCATAGCCGAGCCGCAAGCCGTCCGTCAGGCGGACGGTCCGGGACGGCTCGTCGATCTTCTCGACCTCCCCGACGACGAGGTTGACGCGATGATCGAGCAGGCCGCGCTCTGGGCGCCGAAGGTTTTCGGCCCGCTCGCCACCCATCGCGATGTACATGAATCCGGGCTGGTAGGTGTGCTGCCCGGTCTGGTCGACCACGGTGATCGTGACCTCGCCGGCCTTGACCTGGCGGCGGAGCTTCCGGATCAGGAGATTGGCGGTCAGCGTGCCGCCGACGCCGCCGCCGAGGATGAGGATTCGCTTCATCACGTGCCTCAATGGGTCTTCTCGACGACGATCTCGTCGTAGCCGTCGCGGCGGGCGATGTCGACGAGCCGGTGGCCCGCCTTCGTGACCCACTTCGGGATGTCGGTCCGGCTGCCGGAGTCGGAGCTGTAAACGGCGATCACGGTGCCGGGCGAGCTCTCGCGGATCGCCCGGATGAGCTCCATGAGCGGACCTGGGCAGAAGCTGCCACGGGCGTCCACGGTTCGCGTGGCACCCGGCGCGGCAAGCGTGTCAGTCATCGCGAGACGCCCTTTCCTAGATGAACAGCGAGGCGTCGGCCTCGGTCATGATCTCGATGGCGGTGGCGGCGCCGGCCGGCTCACCCATCTCGTCGATGAGGTCCTCGCGCTTCAGGCCGAACATGTCCATCGTCATCTGGCAGGGGATGAATTCCACGCCCAGAGCGTTGGCCGCCTCGAGCAGCTCGCGCGGGCTCGCGACGCCGTACTTCTTGCGGAGGCTGCCCATCATCCAGGGCCCCATTCCCAGGAAGTTCATCTTGCTGAGCTTCAGGTGGTCGATGCCCGGGCGCTGCATCAGCGTGAGCATCTTCTGCATCCAGTTGTCGCCGACGATCCGCTTCTGATCCTTGACGAATGGCAGCAGGCCCCAGAAGGTCACGAAGACCTTGCAGCGCACGCCGCTCGCGGCCGCCGTGGACGACAGGATCAGGACCGGCCAGACTTTGTCGAGCTCGCCCGACCAGTTGACGATGACGAGCTCCTTCGTCCTGACGGTCGGCTCGGTGTCCGCCTCGGGGATGCTCTCCGGCAGACCCTCGACGTCGGCCACCGCCTGGGCGATGGGATCGATCGGCGGCGTCACCGGGCGCTCGATGGTGGTGGTCGTGGTCATGGCTGGTGCCTCACTTCCGGCGCAGGACGAAGCGGTAGACACCGCCGTCCGCTGACTGCTCGACGAGTTCGTTGCCGGTCGTCCGGGACCAGGCCGCGAAGTCCTTGACGGACCCGGCGTCGGTCGCGAGGACCTCGACGAGGTCGCCCGATGCGATCGTCCTGATTGCCTGGGCGGTCTTGACGATCGGCATCGGACACGACAGCCCACGGGCGTCGACGTGGTGGAGGATCTGGAGCGTCATGGGCGGGCCTCCTTCGGTCCTAGATGAAAACGACCTGGCCCTCGCCGGCATTGAGGTAGAAGGCGGTGACGCCCTCCACGCCGTCCACGAGTGGGTCGAGGTCGGATGGTTCGAGGTGGAGCAGGTCCATCGACAGCGAGCAGGCCTGGACGTCGACGCCGCCGAGCTCCTTGGCCTGGCGCAGCGTTTCCGCCCAGCTGACCTGCCCGGCGGCCCGAAGCGCGTCGACCGCCGCCCGACCCTCTGCGCCAGCCTCCGGGGCAAGCCCATGGTCGGCGGCGATCCGGTTGGCCCGGAACGCGTCGAGCGCCCAGTACTGGAGAAAGACGTTCACCGGCTTGCCCAGGGCCGCAGCCCCGGCGGTCAGGAGTGCGGCGGCCTGGAGCTTGTCGTCCGTCCCCGAGAAGAGGACCAGATTCAGGGGCTCGTTCATGGCAGTCACCTCGAAGCTGAGCGGATGGATCCGGGCCCGGGCGATGTGGCGTGGGGCTCGGCTCGGCTGCTGGTGACGGCGGAGCCGACCGCGCCGGCGGCCATCTCGCCGAGACGCGTGAGACGCCGCTCGAGAACCGACCGCATGATGCCGCAGGCGACCATGACGTCCGCGTCGACAAGCCGGTACCGGACCTCCCGGCCATCACGCTCGGCCTCGACGATGCCGGCGCTGCGCAGCACCGCGAGGTGCTGCGAGACGTTGGGCTGGCTCGCTCCGATGGCCTCCGCCAGGCGGCCTACCTCGATCGGACCGCGGGCAAGCGCGTGCAGGATCTCGAGACGTCGCGGGCTGGCAAGCGTTCTGAGAACATCAGCCTGGAGGATCGTGATTTCGTCCATGGCACGACTATCGACATATGCGCAGACGCTGATGAGTGCCGACCGGCCCGGTTGGGCGGGCTACAGGTCACGCCGTTGTCACCCCCGCGCGCGAACAGGCCGCGCCCTGGTCGATGACCGGGGCGCGGCCCGAGGCGGTGGGGAAGGGATCGCCGCCGCCTCTGTATCGAAGGCGGCGATCCGCTGCCGCTACTTCGGCTTCACGAGGTCGAAGATGGGCGGGAACGTGAAGGCGAAGCCGAGGGCGACGAAGATCAGGGCGAGCGCGAAGGCCCGGCCAAAGTTGACCTCCTTGCCCCGCCACAGGAAGCCGAGCACTCCCCAGGTCGCGAGGAACGCGATGGTCGAGAGGATGACCTTGCCCGAGAGCGGGCCGACGCCCGAGCCGATGCCATAGTTCTTGGCGAAGTCGAGCGTCGCTCCGGTGACGATGTTGGCCGTGTTGAGGATGACGAGCAGCCCAAGGACGAGGCAGCCAATTCCGGCGGCGACGAACGCGGCGGCGACTGGGCCATTGGGCTTGCTGTCCTGGTAAGCCTTGTCAGACATCGTGGTACCCCTTCCCTACACGACCGGAGCGGCCTTCGTGATCAGCGCCCCGAACAATCCGGCGACGCCGGCCGCCGCGAATGCCAGGACGAAGAACACGATCGCGGCCCGGCGGACGTCACCACGTCGCACGAGCTGGACGCCGTAGTACGCGACGGCGAACGCCACGGCCGTGGCAAGGAACGGCGCGAACCAGGCGACGTGCTCTTTCCACTCCATTGCGAAGTTGTGCCAGTCCGCGGTGCCCGGCGAGGCGAGCAGCAGAGACTTCGGGAATGTCGTGAAGTCGGTCGTCCCGGCCGGCGGCACCGCCCGGTACCAGGGATAGACGACCCACGTTCCGACGATCACCGCCAGCCAGGCCACGACGGCCATGACGATGGTCCCGATCAGGAGGCGCGGAGTTCGCTCAGTCACGCCCTCGACGGTCAGGTACCTCTCGCGAAGGCTGTAGAGCCCCGCCATGCCGCCGCCGAAGGCGAGCAGAAACAGCGCCCCGAGCACCATCCCGTGGATGAGCGCCCACGACTCACGGTTGGTGAGTTCCATCCTTTCATCCCTCCCTTGGCCCGCACATCGGGCACTGGAGAGAGCTTAGCGACGGGTGCCCTCAGAGGGGATGCCGAAGGCACCGATTTCGAGCGGGCCGGTCAGCCCTCCCGGGAGGGTCATCAGGCACTTTGGCACTGGCGCGAGGATCCGCTCCGGGGGCACGTTGCGCATGGGCCAATTTTGCGTGGGCGACCGTGGCGGCCGCCGGCCTGAGCGCCCGGGAGGGGCCCGATGATGCGCGTTCCCGTGGCTGGAGCGGGGCTTCCACGACCGGAGGCGGAGGCCGGGGCCCCCGCGAGCGGCGCGCCACCGACCGGGCCGTTCACTGAGGGCGCTGCCATGAGGGCGCTCAGCAGGTTCTCGGTCACCGCCACCGCCCACGCCCACCCTGCGGGGAGGTGACCGAGCGGTGCGAACGATCGCCCTGCCCGGCAACCGCGCGAGCGACGCGATTCCAGCCTCGCACCGGGACCTCGTCGAGTGCCCGCCGGTCGCCGCGCTCACGACGGTGATGCCCGATGGCTATCCGCAGACCTCGGTGGTGTGGTGCGACTTCGACGGCACCTCCGTCCGGGTCAACACGATGCGCGGCTTCCAGAAGGAACGGAACATGCGCCGCGACCCGAAGGTCACGCTCCTCTGCTACGACCCGCGCCAGCCGCTCCGCTCTCTCGAGGTTCGCGGGACGGTCGTCGAGATGACCGAAGAGGGGGCGATCGAGCATCTCGATGTCCTGACCTCGAAGTACGTCGGCAGGCAGGTCCGTTACTTCGGTGACGCCATCCCGGCGCGATTCGCCGAGACCGAGATCCCGGTGCTGTGCCGGATCCGACCGACCCACGTCGTCGCCCTCGATGCGACGAGGGATCGAGGAGCGCGATGACCACCCTCGTCGCGCCCAGGACAGTCGCGATCCCAGCCTCGCACCTCGACCTGCTGACCCGACCGATCTGTGGCGTGTTGACGACGATGGGTTCCGACGGCCAGCCCCAGTCGAGCCTGGTTTGGATCGATCACGACGGCGAATGCGCCCGGGTCAACACGACCACGCAGCGCCAGAAGGGCCGGAACCTGGCCGCCAACACGAAGGTCAGCCTGCTCGTCGTCGACCCGGACAACACGGCCCGGTTCATCCAGATCCGCGGCGACGCCGAGCTCGTCACTGACGGCGCGCTCGAGCACCTCGACGTGCTGACGCAGATGTACGCCCGTCATCCCCGGTACTACGGCTTCATCTACCCGGTCGGCCAGCGGGCGCGCGAGATGCGGGTCATCTGTCGCATCCACGCCCGGCGGATCAGCCTCGACGCGATCCACGCCCCAGCAGCCGCGGTGCCGGAAGGCGCAACGCCCTGAGCGCGGCCCCGAAATGGGCGCCGTGATCGTCAGCGCGCGCCGGGGACTATTCGGCGCGACGAGCGGAGCACCCACCGCTTGGCCACCTCGACGAGCCCCAGGTAGGCGACCACGAACGAGGCCAGCGCCAGCCAGAAGAGCGGGGGCAGCGGCGTGAACCCGAGCAGACCGGCGAGTGGCGAGAGCGGCAGCAGGATGGCGACCGCGACGGCGGCGAACGCGGCCGCCACGAGCGGGCGGCTCGGTCGGCTGCGCCAGAACGGACTGCGGCGGGTGCGGATGGCGAAGATGACCAGCACCTGGGTGGCGAGTGATTCGACGAACCAGCCGGTGTGGAATTCGGATTCGCTCGCGTGGAGGACGAGGAGCAGGAGCCCGAACGTCAGGTAGTCGAAGATCGAGCTGATGGGGCCGAACAGGAGCATGAAGCGCTCGATCCCGCCGATGTCCCACTGGGCCGGCTCCGCCTCCGTCTCTGGGTCGATGCCGTCGGACGGGATGGCCGTCTGCGACGCGTCATAGATCAGGTTGTTGAGGAGGATCTGGCTGGGCAGCATCGGCAGGAAGGGGAGGACGACGGCCGCGCCGGCCATGCTCAGCATGTTGCCGAAGTTCGAACTGATCCCCATCCTGATGTACTTGAGGGTGTTGGCGAACGTGCGTCGGCCTTCGCGAACCCCCTGCGCGATGGCGGCCAGGCTCGGCTGAAGCAGGACGATGTCGGCGGCGGCACGGGCGACGTCGGTCCCGTTGTCGACGCTGATCCCGACGTCGGCGACGTGCAGCGGTGGCGCGTCGTTGATGCCGTCGCCGAGATAGCCGACGACGGCGCCGCGTTCCTGGAGGGCGCGGATGACGCGCAGCTTCTGATCCGGATCGACCCGGGCGAAGATCGTCGTGCGCTGGGCGCGGGCCACGAAGGCGGAGTGCTTGAGCCGCTGGATCTGGTCGCCGGTCAGGATGCCGTCGACCTTGAGACCGACCTGCGTCGCCACGGCGCGGGCGACCAGGTCGTTGTCGCCGGTGACGATCCTGAGCTGGACGCCGAGGGCGTCGAGCTCGGCAAGCGTATTGGCGATGTCGGCCTTCGGCGGATCGCTGAAGACGAGGAGCCCCTCGAAGACGAGCCTCGCCTCGGCGCTCGCTTCGAGCCTCGTGGGCAAGGCCGATCGGGACCCAGAGCCTGATCTGTCGACCCGGCTACCGACCGCGATGGTGCGCGCGCCATCCGAGGCCGCCGCCTTCATGAGGGCCTCGATGCGGGCCCGCTGAACCCGATCGAGCGGCGCCGTCCCGTGCGCGGTTCGGACGCGTGCCGAGCGTTCGAGGATGGCTTCGGGGGCACCCTTGGTGATGAGCTGCCTGGGACCGTCGGGTCGACGGACAAGCACGCTGAGACAGCGGCGCTCGAAGTCGAAG
>JBGPDX010000045.1:0-16150 GCA_041482475.1 Candidatus Limnocylindria bacterium
CGCGCCCGGTCGGTCCGCCCGAACGCGCCGTAGCGACGCCGGCGAACACGAAGCCCGGGGCGACCAGGGCCAGCGAGACGAGAGACGCCAGGACGGCCGCGCGGCGCCGGCCAGACGCGGAATCGGCAACGGGGCGGCGCGGGAATCCGGTCACGGCGGTCCTCATCGGCGGCAGCGACGGGACGGCGTCGCCGGTGACAGTGACGACCGGATCGGCGCCCTGGGGGAACGTCACGCCGGTCGGCTGGAGCGGCGCTCACCGTAGCGGGTGGGGCCTCGACGCACCAAGCCTGACGATGGTCCCGGCGGGGGCCGGTACGGGGGCGTCCGGTGCGGTTGGTACTCCGCCCCCGGGCTACGCTCGCGGGGCGGTTACGGCCTGGCGAACGCCCGGCGACAGCCAGCCCGAGGAGGTGCCGACGACGAGCCCGGACTGGAGGGCGAGGTTGCCGCTGACCGACCGGTAATAGCCAGACGAAACGTAGTCGGGGTCCATCTGGACCGTGAAGCTCGGGCTCCGCACCGACGTGAAGCTGAAGGCGTGGGCGTGGTAGCTGGGAGCGGCCCGCCAGAGCGAGTCGATCGACTGGTGGGTGGTGAACAGGGCCCGGATGTAGTACTCAGGCCCCGCGTGGCCCTCGGCGATGACTGCCCGGGCCCCGGCCTTGAGGAAGGCCGTGGCGTAGTTGTCGGCCCGCTGCCTGGCGACGGCGAGCGTCGGCGCCGGGTTGCCCGGCTCCGAGTTGCCCGAGGCGTAGCAGAGGTGGCTCAGGATGACGACGGCGTTCGGCGCCAGGGCCAGGGTGGCGATGTAGGGCTCGCCGTAATACTTGTTGTTGTAGTCGCCGTTGCCGGCGATGGCATTGAGGCCGAAGCCGTCCTTGCCCGTGTAGAGCGGGTCGTACGGGTACGGGCTTGGCCAGCCGTTGCCATGACCCATGTAGACGACGATCGAGGCGCCGGCGACGGCGGCCTTGACGGCGCTCCACGTGGCATACGGGCTATAGACCTTGACGACGTTCTGGGTGTACTTGATCGCCTCGGCGTAGACCGAGTCGGCGTAGGTGCGGTAGGTGGGCGTCACGCTGTGGGTGGCCCCGACGATGATCACGACCTTCGGGCCGGTCGCCGCCGCTGCTGCCGGAACGGCGTTCGGTGCGAGCGCGCCGAAGCCGGCCATGAGGGCGAGGGTGAGGGCGGCGATGGTCTGGCGCAATTCGAGCTCCGGATCGGCGGGAAGGCCCACGGGGGTCACGGCGACTGGCGCACGCGTCCCACCAAGGTCCCCCGAGTCGAGCCCGACCTCAATCGCGGGATGGTCCCGACCGGCGTGAGTCGTTGGTCCGCCACGCTGTGGAGAGGGCGCCGCAGGGGTGGGGTCGAGGGCGGAGATGGGCAGCCGGCGGTGACCCGGCGCGTAACCGCCTATCGCGCCAGCCGGGCGACGAGGTCCGCCAGCGCCGGATTGGAGCGGTCCCGCTCGGACAGGACGGGCCGGCCGTCGGGGGTCATCGCCAGTCGCGGCCACGGGACCCCGACGGCCGGGTCGTCCCAGGCAAAGCCCAGCTCGTCACTCCCGTCGTACTCGTTGGTCACGAGGTAGAGCAGCTCGAGCGGCTCGAGGGCCAGGAAGCCATGGGCGACGCCGGCCGGGATGACCACCCAGTGGTCGGCCGCCAGCTCGCGTGTCTCGACCGCCGCCCGGGGCGAGCTCCCGGCCAGCAGGGGCCGGACGTCGACGAGGGCGACGAAGGCGCGCCCGGCGGCGACGACCCAGTAGTCCAGCTGGCGACGGTGGTAGTGGAGCCCGCGAAGCACCCCGGCGGCCGAGCTCGACAAGTTGGCCTGGACGAAGCGCGCCTCGCCGCCGGGGGCGACGCCGGCCTCCTCGGGGCCGAGGCGGCCGAACGAGCTGGCCCGCCAGACCTCGCGGAACGCCCCTCGCTGGTCGCCGTGGCGCTCGAGCCGGCCGAACCGGACGCCCGGCACCGGCGACGGCTCGGGCTGGCCGGTGGGGCTCATCGCGCGGTCGCCGCGCGTTGGCGGAGGAGCACCGGGAGGTAATCTGCCAGGGCGCCTTGCCACGTTCGCATCGGTTCGCCCGACGGCAGCGGCGTCGGCTCGAGGTAGGCCCATCCCGGCGGCGTGGAGGGGCGTTGCCACTCCGACATCGAGACGTCCAACGTCTCCACGTTCACGCCTGCCTGGCGCAGCACCTCCCGCCCCCAGTCGGCGCGCGACGCGAAGCCGCTGTTGACGATGTGGTGCAGTCCTTCGACTTCGCCGGCCCCGATCAGCTCAGTGATCGCTTCCGCGAGGTCGATGGTGTACGTCGGCGATCCCGCCTCGTCGTGCACAAGCTTGAGAGGCTGCCCGGATGACTTCGCCCGCTCCGCCGCCGCGAGGATCTTGGCCGGAAAGTCGTTGCCCGGTGGCCCGAATAGCCAGGCGGTTCGAACGATTCCGAAGCGGCTCCCTGCGCCGTCGAAGGCCGCCTGCGCGAAACGCTCGCCGGCCAGTTTGGAACGGCCGTATGCGTTGATGGGTTCCGGGGCGTCGGTGGTTTGGTAGCCGCGCATCGGGTTTCGCTCACCCGGCAGCCGTCCGCTGAACACCTCATTGGTCGAGATCGCAAGCAGGTCGACGCCCGCTTCGGCGGCCGCGCGCGCGAGCGCGCCGGTCGCTTCGGCGTTGCGGCGCATCGCCAGCTCCGGTTCCCGCGCGCACGCGTCGACGTCCGTCCACGCCGCAGCGTGGACGATCACCTCCGGTCTGTCGCGCGCGATGAGTGCCGCGAACGAATCGGGATTGTCGAGGTCGAACTGGGGCCGGCGCCACGCGATCGGCCCGCCGAGGCCCGTGAACGGAGCGTCGGCAAGCGCGTCGACCAGTGCCGAGCCGAGGCGGCCCGACGCGCCAGTTACCGCGACGCGCACGTCAGCTCTTGCCGCTGGCTGCGTCGCCTGTCGTTGCCGCGGCGACGCCGCCGGCGAGGCGCGACCCGTACTGCCGCTCGTAATAGGCGTCCCAGTCGCCCGACCGGATCGCCCGCCACCAGGCGTCGTTCGCCCGGAACCAGTCGACGGTCTCGGCGAGGCCCCGTTCGAACGACGTCCGGTTTCGCCAGCCGAGCGCGGCAAGCTTCGATCCGTCCATGGCGTAGCGACGGTCGTGGCCCGGCCGGTCTTCGACCTGGCGGACGAGCGACCAGGGCTTGCCGAGCCGCTCCAGCAGCAATCGCACGACTTCGCGGTTCGGCAGCTCGCGGTTGCCCGGCAGGTTGTACACCTCGCCCGGCGCGCCCTCGCGAAGGACGTGCTCGACGGCCCCGGCGTGGTCGGCGACGTAGAGCCAGTCGCGGCGCTGCAGCCCGTCGCCGTAGAGCGGCAGCTCACGGTCGTCGATGGCGTTGGTGACGAACAACGGGATGAGCTTCTCCGGGTGCTGGAACGGACCGTACGTGTTCGAGCCGCGGGTGACGACGACGTCGAGCCCGTACGTCACGTGGTAGGAGCGAGCGAGCAGCTCGCCGGCCGCCTTGGCTGCGGAGTACGGCGATCGCGGCGCGAGCGGCGCATCCTCCGCCGCGCGGCCCTCGTCGATCGACCCGTAGACCTCGTCGGTCGAGACCTGGAGGAGCCGCGGCGCGCGGGCACGCCGTCCGGCGGCCGCCGCCTCCGCCTCGCGCCGGCAGGCCTCGAGGAGCACGTGGACGCCGATGACGCCGGTCCGCAGAAATGCTTCCGGGTCGAGGATCGAGCGGTCGACGTGGGATTCGGCGGCGAAATTGACGATCCCGTCCGCGGCGCCGGCGAGCCGGCCGACCAGCTCGGGGTCGGCGATGTCGCCCTCGACGAAGCGGAACCGGCGCGCCTGCTCCGGGTCTGCCGACACGACGGCGAGATTGGCCCGGTTACCGGCGTAGGTCAGCTTGTCGAGCACCGTCACCTGGGTCCCGTCGCGGCGAGCGAGGATGTCGCGCACGAAACACGAACCGATGAAGCCGCCGCCGCCGGTGACGAGGAGATGACGGAACTCGCGGGTCATTGCGTCGGACGCTCGACCGGCGGACTCAGGCGGCCGTCGGCATCGTCCCTGGCCGCCAGCTCGGCGGCGCGGAGGAGGGACGGCACCGTGCCCGCGTCGGTCCAGTGGCCATCGTAGACGCGGGTGAACAGGCCGCCGTTCGGGATGTAGTGATTGAGGACATCGGTGATCTCGAGCTCGCCGCGGCCCGAGGGCGCGAGGTGGTCGATGACGTCGAAGGCGTCGGGTCGCAGGAAGTAGACGCCGATCGGGATCAGGTTCGACTTCGGCACCCTCGGCTTTTCCTCGAACGCAACCACGCGCCCGGCGCGGTCGAGCTCGGCGACGCCGAACCGCTCCGGGTCCGGTACTTCATAGAGCAGCGCTCCGGCGCCCCACACACCGGCCTCGAACTCGCGGGCGACGTCCGCGAGCAGCGGCCCGCGGAGGATGTTGTCGCCCAGGACGCAGCAGAAGGCGTCGTCCCCGACGAAGTCGCGGGCGAGTCCGATGGCATGGGCGATCCCGAGCGCTCCCCGCTGGTAGCGGTAGGTCAGGTCCAGCCCGAAGTGCCCACCGTCGGCGAGCAGCTCGACGACGTCGCCGACGCTCTTGCCACCGACCACGACCATGACCTCGCGGATTCCCATCCCGGCCAGCGTCTCGATCGGGTAGTAGATCATCGGTCGGTCGTAGATCGGCAACAGGTGCTTGTTCGTGACGATCGTCAGCGGGAAGAGGCGTGTCGCCGTCCCGCCGGCGAGGACGATGCCCTTCATCGCGCGACAGGGTAGCAGCCGGAACGGGACCCGCCGGCAGGCGCCCCCGTCACGACGTCTCCTCCGACGGCGACCTCATGGCGCGCGGGAGGCGGAGGGCTTCGGGCTTCGGATGACACACGGCTGCTCGTTGTTCGGCAGCGTCCCGAAGGTGCCCTCGGGCAGGCAGACCGTCGGCTGCTGCTCGATCGGCGGTAGCCCACCCCGGTAGTCGGTGATGACGAGGACGTACTCCAGGCGGTCGAGTGGCGCTGCCGGCAGCAGCCAGGCTGTCTGGACGACGGCATTGGGGTCGCGCCTGACGTCGACGACCTGGCCGATGACGAGGCCTTTCGGGTAGGGCGACCGGATCCCGCCGCCCAGCTCGATGCCGGCCGTGACGACCTCGTCGCCGAGCTGGACCCGTTCCGTCGCATCGATCTTGTCCATGACCACGACGCCGCCCAGCTGGCCGACGACCTCACCGGTGGCCGCGCTCGGCAGCTGGCCGATAACGGTCGAGCCGCTGTCGGTGATGAGCAGCACGTGGGCGAAGGTCGGCCCGGCGTCGATGACCCGGCCGGCCAGCGCGTCGCCCTGGACGATGACGACGTCGCCGGCGACGATCCCGTCGTCAGTGCCCGCGCCGATCGTGACAACGCGCCGGAACTCCGACGACTCGGCGGCGATGACCTGGGCAGCGACGGTCCGGTAGTCGAAACCGTTGCGCAACTGGAGGAGCGCGGTCAGCTGCTCGTTCTCGCGTCGGATCTCCTCGAGCCTGGCGTTCTCCGCCGCCAGGCGATCGTTCTCCTGGCGAAGCTGGGCGTTGTCGAGCCGCAGCCGGTCGATCTCGCCGACGGTCGACGCCACCGACGCCACCGCGCCCGCCACCTGGTCGAGCCCGCCCTCGATGGGCCGGAAGGCGAACGCGACGCCGCGCTGCAGATCGAGGACGAGCGGGTTCGACGAGAAGGCCATCAACAGGAGCGTGATGGCGACGAGGGCCGCAAAGGCGATTCCTCGACGCCGAACCTCGGGCGGTTGGCGTCGAAGACCTCCGCCTCCCAGGCCTCGGGCCCATGGCCTCGCGGGGACTCGGCCCGGGACCTCGGTGAGCGAACGACGGGTCACGGGCTGGGGTGCCGGGCGCTAGCGCGGCGGGCGGGCGTACGTGTCGGCCACCAGGAGTCGCTCCATCTGGGGCGTGCCCAGCCCCTCCAGTACGACCCCGGTCCCCCGGACGACGCAGGTCAGCGGATCGTCGGCGACGTGGACGGGCATCTGGGTCGCCTCGGCGACGCGCTTGTCGAGACCAACCAGCAGTGCCCCTCCGCCGGCCAGGACGATGCCCTGGTCCATGATGTCGGCGACGAGCTCGGGTGGCGTCTCCTCGATGGTGTCCTTGATCGTGTCGACGATCTGGGTGACCGACGGCTCGATGGCTTCGCGGATCTGATCGGCGCCGACCTCGACCTGGCGTGGCAGGCCGGTGAGCAGGTCCCGGCCCCGCAGCGTGACCCGTTGCTGGTCCCATTCGCCGGGATAGGCCGAACCGATCGCGATCTTGACGTCCTCCGCCGTCCGCTCGCCGAGGAACAGGTTGTACTCGCGGCGGGCGAACGTGACGATGTCCTGGTCCATCTCGTCGCCGCCGATCCGGATGCTGCGGCTGACGACGATGCCGCCAAGACTGATGACGGCGACCTCCGTAGTCCCGCCGCCGATATCGACGATAAGGCTGCCGGACGGCTCGCTGACCGGCAGTCCCGCGCCGATCGCTGCCGCCATCGGCTCCTCGATGAGACGCGCCCAACGCGCGCCTGCGTTGAGCGCCGCATCTCTGACGGCGCGCTTCTCCACCTCGGTCACCCCGGACGGGATGCCGAGCAGCATCCGCGGCCGCGGGATGAGCCCGATCCGGTCGTGCACGCGATTCACGAAGTACTTGATCATCTGCTCGGTCACGTCGAAGTCGCTGATGACGCCGTCGCGCAGCGGCCGGACGGCGATGATGTTGGCCGGCGTTCGGCCGACCATCCGCTTGGCCTCGGCGCCGATGGCCAGGACGCGCCTCGTCCGGGCGTCGATCGCGACGACCGACGGCTCGCTCATGACGATGCCGCGGTCGCGGACGTGAACCAGGGTATTGGCCGTTCCGAGGTCGATTCCGATGTCGCGCGAAAACAGGCCAAGGAGGCGGTCGAGCATGAGCCGGGCGGGACTCCTGGGGGGCGCGCGGGCCGGCTGGACACGGCGGTGGCGGACGCGGCGTGACGGCGTTTGTCGATCGCGGAAACGGCCCGACGAGTATACCGGCGGTCAGCTGGCGCCCGTCGATTCAGCCACCGGATCGCTCACGTCCCGCGGGCCGCGGGTCGGTCGAACGCGATACCGCGATCGCGCAACGACACGTACGCGTCGTGGCCGACGACGAGGTGGTCCAGCAGCTGAATGTCGAGGAGCCTGCCGGCTGCGAGCGCCTCGGCCGTCAGGTGAAGATCGTCCGGCGATGGCGTTGGGTCACCGGACGGATGGTTGTGGACGAGGATCAGGGCGCTGGCGTTGAGCCGCACCGCGTCCCGATACAGCTCCCCCACCCGGACGAGCGAGGACGCCACGTTGCCCTGGTAGACGGTCGCCACGCGAAGGACGACGTTCTTGGTGTTGAGAAGGACGACACGCAGCTCCTCCCGCTCGAGGCGGCCCATCTGGAGCACGAGCCGATCCGCGACGTCGCGCGGGGAGCGGATCGTCCAGCGGCCGGTCGGCCAGTCGGCCAGCAGCCGCCGGCCAAGCTCGAAGGCCGCCGCGAGCTGCGCCGCCCTGGCTCGACCGACACCCGGAATCGCCTCGAGCTCCACGTCCGTTGCCCGGGCGAGGCCGGTCAGGCCCTCGTGTCGCGCCAGCGCATCCTCGGCGAGGTCGACGGCCGAACGCCCAGCCGACCCCGACCCCCACAGCAGCGCGATCAGCTCGGCCGAGGTCAGTCCGCCCGGGCCGCGCAGGGCCAACCGCTCGCGAGGGCGGTCGGCCGCCGGAAGCTCGCGGATCCGTCGCCGCGACGACGTGGCCGCACGCACCGCCTCCGCGCCATCGAACACCGTCCACCTCCTGGCCAGACGGCGAACTGGGCGTCCCCGAACCCGAACGACAGGAGCCCGCCGATTCCCCCCGCCATTCGGATCCGGGAACGCGACGGAGCCTACGCGGCGGCGCTCACCGGTCCGTCACCGGTTCCTTCGCCCGGCCTCACCCGGCCCGTCAGCCGGCCGCCCGCGCCGCCGCTTCGGCCAGCACGATCAGGAAGCCGTTGAACGTCGCGTGCAGGCCGATCGAGGCGTAGATCGAGCCGCGTCGAACGAAGACCCAGCCAAGGAACAGAGCGATCGGAACGCGGCCGGCAAATGCGACGAATGCGATGGCGAGCGCCTCGCCAACGGTCGAACCGCCGATCAGCAGGATGTGGGCGAACGCGAAGAACAGCGCCGCGCGGACGATTCCGGCGCGCACCCCGAGTGAGCGGACCCACGCCGTCGTCGCGACGCCGCGGAACATCGTCTCCTCGGCGACCGGCGCGACGACGGCACCGGCGAGCAGATGCAGGAGGAGGCCGGACGCCTGGCCCGTCGGCGGTAGCGGGTTGTCCGGGGCGGCGCGGAAGACCGCGACGAGAATCGCCGTCACGATGAGGGTCAGCCCGATGACGGGACCGGCGAACAGGGCCCCCCAGGCCAGATCCTCGACGGCCCGCCGGGTGCCGGGACGGAACCCCATGTCCGCCCACGTCAGCGCCCCCGAGCCCGCGACGAGCAGGGCGATGACGACGAGGTAGGCGGCGCCCTGGATCGTGACCAGCAGCAGCTCGGCGATCGGCCGCGTCGCGCCTGCGCCGACGGCCTCGAACAGGACCCCGATGAGCACGGCGCCGAGGTAGGCGATCGGGATCGAGGCGGCGAACAGGAGAATCGGCGAGGGGCCGGTGTAGGGCTCCGTGCCACGCGCCTTCCGTTCGACGGCCTGCGAGCCGGCACCGGAGAGCAGCCCGATGGACAGGATCGCGACGCCGAGCGTCAGGAGGATCCGCCCAACGGGTCCGACGGCCAGGTACCCGACGATCGCGACGCCAAGACCGACGATTGTCGCCAGCCAGCCGAGGACGAACAGGCCGGGCGCGGCGCGCCCTTCGATGGTGAAGATGGAACCCCCGGGCCGGGGGTTCGGTGGATTCGCCGGTGTCGTTACGGGAGCGGATCCTGCGCGGCCCGCGCTCCCCCACCGCGGCTCGCGGCGGGGCGGCTCATCGGTCGCGGCGCGGACGGCCGGACCGAGCGGCTGTCGGTCCCGGTGGCGAGACGGCCGCTGGCCTCGGCGTCGGGGAGCGGCTGAACGGTCGTCATGTCACGCCGCTCGAAGTCCTTGCCGCACCATGCGCAGAGCGACCAGTCGAGACCCACCAGCCGGCTGCAGTTCGGGCAGACACGGTTGAGGCGCGTGCGGCAGGTGGGACAGATGATCCACTCGTCGTTGATCCGACGGCTGCAGGTGGGACAGCTCTTGACCGCCTCGACCTCGGCGAGGAGCGCCTCTTCGGCGAGGTTTCGCTCGTAGATCTCGCCGATCTTCTCCTGCGGCCGGATGATCCGGTAGACGAACACCGCCAGGGGAAAGAGGATCGGGGTGAAGACGATGACGAAGCTCGCCGCGAGGTACGGCAGGATCGGGTTCTCCGATCGGAGCTGCATGTCCCGGAAGGCCCAGTAGGCTGCAGCCAGCCAGAGGATGACGAAGTAGATCGCGATAGCCTGCAGGCCCAGGCGGACCGGCGGGCTGTCGAAGAAGCCGCCGATGGTGGAGCCGATCTGCTGAATGATCTGGTCCATGCGCCTGGCTGCGTGCCTCCGTGCGTCGCGACCCGACCTCGCGGGGAGTCCCCGGGCGCCGACAGCGTCCGCGGCAGTGTAGCAGGGGCAGGTCGCCGAACCTGGGGCCTGTGCCGGGGTCAGACGGAGTCGTCGACTCCCTCGTGACGGCCGGCCCGCACGGTGACGATGCCACCCGCGCCCATGAGCACGGCCGCGACCGCCTCGCCCATGACCCCGAGGCTCGCACCGAAGCCGCCGACGAGATACGGCCAGACGAGCCCCAGGAGCAGGCCGCCGAAGACGATGCCCAGGACGCCCGTTCGGATCCACGATGGGACCGGGTTCGGCATGACGGCCAGGGTCAGCACCGCGGCGAGCATGAGCAGGATGAGGAAATGGGACGGGACGGCCAGTCCCCAACTGTCGGTGTAGCCGCCGAAGTTCTTCGCGCCGAGGACCGTGGCCGACCACGGCAGGAGGAAGCTGACCAGGGCAGTGGCGCTACCGGCGGCGACGAGCCAGTCGGCGAGGTTGGCGGGGGTCTCGACCTGGAGATCGGCGAGCAGCGGGAGGCTCCATCGCGACGCGCCCCCCGGTCGCGTGGCTGACGGCGGTCGTGGCGACGCGGCGGCCCGTGTCGCGCCCGTGCTCGCGGGGACGTCGGCATCCGGGGCGCCGGCGAAGACGGCCGACGGCGGCAGCGGCTCACCGGCCGGCTCGGGCGGCCAGATCGGGACAGGCGGGCCGTCGATGAGCGCAGGCGACGTGCCGCCCGGGCCCCCGTTGACTGGCCGGCGATCGGTCCGTTTGGCGGCCGTCCGCATCCTGTCCGCGGTTCGCGGCGTGCCGTCCGGGACGATGGGGGCCATGGTCGCGGCGGTGTGGGCCGGCCAGCTCGGTTCGGCCCGCGGGGCCGCAGGCGACACCGATGCCGTGACAGCGGGCGAAAGCGTGGGGGGCCCTGACAGCGGTCGGGCGGGGGCGGCCGGCGGGGCGGTCGTGACCGGTGTCGGCGCGACGGTCGGCGGCGGCGTGACGGCGGCGATCGGGGGCGGCACGGGACGTCGCCGAGGGGCGGGCCGCGCGGCCGCCGGGGCCGCGCCAAGCACCTCGGCGGCGGTCGATGCGCCGACCGTCCGGGTCGTCGGGGGCGGGCTTGCGGGCGCCTGTGCCCGGCTCGCCGGTGCGGGGCGCGGGGGCCGCGACAAAGCGGTGGCCGGCCCCGCGGCGGCAGGGACGGCGGAGGGCCTGGGAGCCGATGGCGGTGCCGCGGGCGTGGCGCCCGGGGCGGCGGCAATGGCAGCGACGGGCCGGGCCGTGGGGCCGTCGGCGCCATTCGCGGGGCGGGGCGCGGGGCTCGCTCCCGGAGGCGCGACGGGTCGCGCCGGCGTCGGCGGTCGGGCCGGCGCGGCTGGGGTCGCCGCCGCTGCCGCGGCAGCGGCCCGCGCGGCAAGCCTCGAGGGCTGGGGGGCTCGTTGCGCGGATGGCACCAGCGGTGGAGCCGGGGGCAGTGGCGGTGGCGGTACCGAAGGCGCCGCAGCCTCCTGCCAGCCCCAGGCAGGCGCGACGGACGGCTGGTCGACGTTGGCGGCCGGCAGGGGCACTTCGCGACGGGACGCGCCGGCCACCGAGGCGAGCAGCGAACCGCACGCCGGGCAGGACAGCCGGCCGTACGGAACTGGGTCTCCGCACTCGGGGCAGACGACGGTCGTCGTCGCCATGAACAGACCTCCGTGAGACGGCCGCAGGCGACCGAAGGTCAACAGGGTGGCAGAGGTCCTATGGGACGGTCAGCCCCCCGGACGGGCGTGTTCCGGACCGCCGAAGGTCCCGACCGCACGCTCGTCGCGAGCGCGGTCGACGCTCGATGGCCCCGGCATCGCGCGGATCGCCTCGGCCGTCCAGAGGACGCTCCGCCAGCCGACGACGGTGGCCACCAGCACCAGCCCGCCCAGCCAGACAGCGACCAGGACGAGGACCGCCAGGGGCGCCACGAGGGCCTCGCGGTCGAGGATCGCGAAGCGTGCCCACGACCAGGCGACCCCCGCCGCAAGGGCACAGGACACGACCGCGATCCCGACGGCGAGGTCGGTCACGACGAGTGTGCCGATCGACGAGCGGGGCCGCCGAACGAGGTCGAGCCACCCGTCGCGAAGGGCCGGCAGGATGCCCTTGCCACCGAGCAGCAGGTGGCGCACTGCCAGCCCTCCGGCCGCCTCCCCGAGCGCCCACGTCACGACGACGACGGCGATCGCCCCAGGCACGTCGCCCAGGACACGCACGAATAGAGGCGTCACGACATCGAACGGAGAAGTCAGCTCGGCGTAGGCGGCCACGACGATCTCGACGGCGCCGAAGGCCAGCGCCACGGCGAGCGGCAGGTCGGCGAGCAGACGCACGGTCAGCGCCCTCAGGACCGGGCTGCGGGCTCGACCAACGAGCGCGAAGCCCAGCTCGTCGTCGTCGGCCGCCTGGCGGACCAGCTCGACGTCCGCCCAGGCGCCGGCCAGGCCGCCCAGCACGAGCCACGCCACGATCGCGACCCCGACCGCCGCGACGATCGCGACGAAGGACGGCGAGACGAGACCGAAGGCGAAGGACGTCAGGGCCGGCGCGATGACGTCGGCGATACCGGACGGCGTGGGCAGGACGACGATCGGCAGCAGGAAGGCGAGGATGCCGCCCCGGGCGAGGAAGCCGGCCAGCGCGATCGGCCAGGTGCGCGGTCGGGCGAGAACCGTCAGAGCCGCGGCGACGAGGGATCCGCGCCACGACGGGCGGCTGCGTGCGACAAGCGGTAGGGGCGCCATGAGGGGTTGCGCGAGTCTATGCCCGACGGACCGATCGGGCCGTCAGCGGCGCTGGAGGCCCTCGACGGACCCGGCGAAACCCGCCAGGACCAGCTGCGCCAGCTCGGTCGGTGGGAGCGCCGCCTGGCGAACGGGTTCCCACTTGAACGCGGCTCGAACGGCCAGCGGACAACGCCACGGGCGGGCGGCATCGTCCGGCGGGATCACCGGCGTCAGGCGGATCGCCAGGCGGCCGTTCTCCTCGCGAATGAGTCCCGACAGCGCGCCAGCCAGGGCGCGTCCCAGCCGGGCCAGCGGTGGGTCCGCGGGCGGGCCGCTCGGCGGCGCAACGGAGACGAAGCTGACGACGCCCTCGTCGTCGGCGACCCACATGACGGCCAGCCACCAGTCGTCGGGGCCGTCGCTGGGGCGGCTCATTCCGGCCCGGTATCGGTGGTCGCCAATCCGGACTTCGTGTTCCCGCAGGTACGACGGGCCGGGCGGTGGCAGTCGGTCGGGCACGGCCGCAGGATACCCGCAAGCGCCGCGCGAATCCGTCAGACGGGCTGGGTCGGGCCCTCGGCGGCATCGTCGGCGGTGGCTTCGGCCGGAGGAACGGCGTCAGCCGGCTTGGCCTCGGATTCGGTGGCCGGCTGGCGGACACCCTCGCGCGCCTCCGCCTCGGCTTCGGAGACGATCGAATCGGCCTGGGCCTGGAGGTTCGCGTACTCGGCCTCGAGCTCCAGGCGCAGGATCTCGCGTCGGACCTCGGGCGGCGGCGGGGCGAGCGATCCTGGGGGAGCGGGCGTCTCGTCGTCGTAGGAGTCATCGCCGCTGATCCACGCCAGGAGGCCCGTCCGTCGCACCGGGGTCGCGAGGCGAGCGTTGCGCGCGATCGCCTCGGCGTCGATGGCGTTCACGCCTGGGACGGAGGCATCGGGCTCGACGAGCGTCGCGCCGCACGATGGGCAGCTGGCGACGCCCGCCGTCGACAGTTCCGCGGAGCACCACGGACAGCGGGCGGCAGTCGCGGTGCCCTGGGTCGGGCGTTCCTCGGCCATCGGCCGCACTCTAGCGCGTGTGGGTGGTGCCGGAATGCCCCGATGGTCATCCTCGGTCCCATGCCGTCAGGGACTCCGGCTGGGAGTCCTCGGGCGGCTGCCGTCGACCTCGGAGAGCGGCTGCCGCTCAAAACGGGGAGGGTGCCTATTCCCATTCGATGGTCGCGGGGGGCTTGGAGCTGATGTCGTAGACGACCCGGTTGACGCCCGGGACCTCGTTGACGATCCGGCTCGAGATCCGGCCCAGGACTTCGTACGGCAGCTTCGCCCAGTCGGCCGTCATGCCGTCCTCCGAGGTGACGGCGCGGATGGCGACGACATTGGCGTAGGTCCGGCCGTCGCCCATCACGCCGACCGATCGGACCGGCGTCAGGATCGCGAACGACTGCCACAGGCTGCGGTAGAGCCCCGCCGCCTTGATCTCGTCGATGACGATCCAGTCGGCCTCGCGCAACGTGTCGAGCCGCTCGGCCGTGACCTCGCCGATGATCCGAATGGCCAGCCCGGGGCCGGGGAACGGCTGGCGCAGGACCATCGCCTCGGGCAGCCCCAGCTCGGCGCCGACCGCCCGGACCTCGTCCTTGAACAGGTAACGCAGCGGCTCGATGAGCCGGAAGCGCAGGTCGGCCGGCAGCCCGCCGACGTTGTGGTGGGTCTTGATCTTCTGCGCCGCCTTGGTCTCCGAGGTCGCCGATTCGATGACGTCCGGGTAGAGCGTGCCCTGGGTCAGGAAGTCGATCTGTCCGGAGGCGGAGATCTTCGCCGCCTCCTCCTCGAAGACGCGGATGAACTCGTCGCCGATGATCTTCCGCTTCTGCTCGGGATCGTCGACGGCGGCGAGGCGACGCAGGAAGCGCTCGCGCGCATCGACCATCACGAGCCGCATCCCCAGGTTGCGCTCGAACGTGTCGCGCAGGAGCTCCGACTCCCGCTTGCGCATCAGCCCGTGATCGACGTAGATGCATGTCAGGCGGTCACCGACGGCGCGATGGACGAGCGTCGCCGCGACCGCCGAATCGACGCCGCCGGACAGCGCGCAGATGACGTTGCCGTCGCTGCCGGTCTCGCGCGCCCGGGCGTCGACGCGGGCGCGGATCTCGGCGACGGTCGTGTCGATGAAGTTCGCGGCGGTCCACTGGGGCCTCGCGCCGGCGAGGCCGACGACGAAGTTGCGCAGGATCTCGCGACCGCCCGGCGTGTGGACGACCTCGGGGTGGAACTGGATGCCGTAGAGCCGGCGGACCGGATCGACGAGCCCGGCGAAGGGTGTCGATTCGGTCTGCGCCGTCGCCCGGAATCCGTCGGGCAGCCGGGTGATCGAGTCGCCGTGACTCATCCAGACCGGCTGGTCGCGTTCGAGCCCGCTGAACAGGCCGTCCGGATCCGTGATCGAGACGAGCGCCGGGCCGTACTCACGGCGGTTGGCCGGGAGCACGTCGCCGCCCAGCTCATGGGCCATCAACTGGGCCCCGTAGCAGATGCCCAGGACGGGGATCCGGCCGCTCCAGATGGCCGGATCCGGCCGTGGCGCCCCCTCGTCGTAGACGGAGTTCGGCCCTCCCGACAGGATGATGGCCCTGGGCTTTCGCCGTTCGATCTCCGCCCACGGCGTGTCGTGAGGGAGCAGCTCCGAATAGACGTTGAGCTCCCGGACGCGGCGGGCGATGAGCTGGGCGAACTGGCTGCCGAAGTCAAGGACGATTACGGAGTCGGGCTCGACCCCCGACCCGTCCGTACGCGCGCCGCCCGGGCGATCGTCCGGTGAGCGTTGTGGCGCGGGAGCCTTGAGCGCGGTCTCGAGGTAGGCCTCGACCTCGGCGTCGTCAGGCGCGAGGACGCGGTGGCCGGCGTTCGCCGGCTCGCCATGGACCGTCTTGCCACGCTGCGCGGCCGGCCGGGCCGTCGACGGCTTCGCGTCGCCCGTCCCGGCCAGAGGATCCTCCTCGGTCGTCCCGGGCTCCTTCGTCGCCGCCACCCTCGATGCCCGCCTCCGCTGTGCCTGCCCGCGTGGCGACAGTCTACCCGTGCGCCGATGGGCGCAGCGACCGCGAGCGGGGGCCGCGCCGCCCGCCTGTCTTGCCAGGTGCTCGTGAGATGGTGCGAGCGATGCGAAGGCCAGGGCCGGGCGCACCGACTCGAGTCAGCCGGCGACGGCCTCGAGACGCCGCTTGAGCCGCTCGAGATCGGCCGCCGCGGCGCGCCGAAGCTGAGGCGCGGCCATCGATTCGTACAGCCGATAGCGGAGCGGGAGGCCCAGCCGAACCGACCATCGCAGCCGCGTCGTCGCGCCGTCGGGCACGAGCAGGGCCTCGAGCTCGACCGAGATACCGTCCTTGTCCCTTGCCTGGATGCCGAACCGCGCCGCCGGCTCGAACGCGCTGACACCCCCCTCGAGCGTCGTCGCCCGGCTGGCGATCCGCTGTTCGATCCGCAATCGGGTGCCCTGCCTCACGTCGCCCGGATCGAGTTGCTCGACACGGACGACGCCCGACGCGACGAGCCATTCGGGGAACTGCTCAACCGCGGCGAGCTGGGCGAAGACGTCCCGGGGCAGGCGGCCGATCGCGGTTTCGAGGCGCGCCTCGATGGTCACGGCGCGCGCTCCTCACGCGGTCCCGTCCGCCGAAGCCGGAAGGCCGAGCCGCGCCCCA
>JBGPDX010000046.1:0-15702 GCA_041482475.1 Candidatus Limnocylindria bacterium
GGAAGGCGGCGGTCATGGCCAGGACGAAGCTGAACATGAACGCCACGAGGATCAGGACCTGCGACACGCCGATCCGGATCTGGAGCTCGTTGACGCCGCCTTCGCGCGCCAGCGTCGCCAGCCGTTCGACGCCCCACCCGGTCAGGGCGACGGTGGCCAGGGTCAGCAGCAGCAGGACCGCGAGGATCCGCCGGCGGGCCGCTTCGCGGAGGGTCAGGAGGGCGATCGTGATCACGGCGCGTCGCCGGGCCCCGTCGACCGTGCCTCATCGCGGGCCGCGGCGGCTCCCGCGTCGCCGCCCTCGGCGAGCAGGCTCAGGAAGCGATCCTCCAGCGATCCGCGGCCGGCTTCGACGGCGTGGATCCGCCCGCCCGCCTGGACGAGCGCGGCGACGAGGTCGGGAACGCGGGCGGGGTCGATGGGCTGGACCGACAGCCAGTCGCCGTCGTGCCGCAGCGGCCCGAACGCCCCGAGGCGGGTGACGGCGTCGGCGGGCAGCTCGCTGACCCTGATCCGGACGGCGGGCTCGCCGAGCAGCTCGTCGAGGCGACCCGCGGCCAGGACGCGGCCACGGTCGACGATGGCAGCGCGGTCGCAGACGCGCTCGACCTCGGTGAGCAGGTGGGAGTTCAGGAAGACCGCCGTGCCGCGACCCCGGACCTCGCGGATGATCGCCCGGACGTCGGTTCGGCCGACCGGGTCCAGGGCCGACGTCGGCTCGTCGAGCACGACGAGGTCCGGTCGAGCCAGGAGGGCCACGCCCAGGCCCAGCCGCTGCTGCATGCCCTTGGAAAACGCCCCGACCGGATCCCCTGCCCGATCGGCGAGTCCCACCAGCTGGAGGCTGCCGGCGATCTCGGCATCCCAGCGGGCGCGCGGGAGGCCGGCAAGGTCGCAGTGCAGCGACAGGACCTCGCGCGCGCGGAGCCACGGCTGGTAGCGGAACAGCTCGGGCAGATAGCCGATCCGGGCGCGGACCCGTCGATCGCCAAGGGGGGCGCCCAGCACGGTCCCGCCTCCGGACGTCGGGCGCGCCAGGCCCAGCAGGAGCTTCACCGCCGTGGTCTTCCCGGCGCCGTTCGGGCCGAGGAAGCCGAAGACCTCGCCGCGCTCGACCGTCATCGTCAGGCCGTCGAGCGCCACGGTCCGGCCGTAGCGCTTGCGCAGGCCCTCCAGGGAGATGGCGGGGCCGGCGGCGGTGGCCGTCATCGCGTGGCGGCCGGACCAGCGTGCCGGCGTGACACCCTAGCTGTCACGGCGCGGCGCGAACCTGCCGGTATCGAGACGCACGAAAGGAACGCCGCCATGGTCACCATCGATTGCCCATTCTGCGAGACGCCGCTCCGGCTTGACGGCCTCGCCGAGACCGTCCACTGCGACGAGTGCCGGATCGAGCTCGAGTTCGCCCCGGATGAGACTCTGCCCGTCGTCGCCCGGGCCGCTTGACCGGACGCGATCATCGGCCCTCCAGTGACGCGGCGCGAAGCGCGCGACTGGGTGCGAAGAGGACGCTGGCGGCCGTGAGCAGCGCGCCGATGGCGACGAGGACGGTCGAGCCGCTCGTCAGGTCGATCAGGGCGCCCGTCGCCAGCATTCCCACCGGCTGCAGGCCCAGCGACAGCGTGCGCGCCGTGCTGCCGACGCGGCCCAGCAGCTGGTCCGGCGCGTATGCCGAACGGAGCGTGATGTATGCGAGGAGGACGAGGCTCGAGGCGATCCCCGCGACGAACGCCATGGCACCCATGACCTCGACCGATGCGACGCCCCCGACGACGACCAGCGCCACGCCGCGAGCGAGGTTCCCGCCCAGGATCTGCGGCCAGGCTCGTCCCCGCCGGATCCGCGACGCCCACAGCGCCCCCACGACGGTGCCCATTCCGAACGCGGCGAGGATGAGTCCAAGCGCCGAGGCCGGCAGCGCGAGGTCACGAGTGATGTGCACTGTCAGCGCCGTCACGAGCCCCGCGCTCACGACGCTGGTCAGGCTCCAGAAGAGGATCGACGTGCGCAGGATCGGGTGGCGGACGATGAACACGATCCCCTCGCGAATCTCCGCCGCCAGGTGAGTCTCGGGGCGATCGCCCGGTGCGCGGAGCGGGCGGCGGATCAGGGCGATGCCGACCGAGGCGAAGACGAACGACGCCGCGTCGATTGCGAGCGTTGGGCCCGGGCCGATCGCCGTCGAGAGCACGCCGGCGATGGCCGGCCCGATGATGAAGCCGGTGCTGTAGACCACCTCGAAGTAGGAGTTGGCCTGGGCCAGTCGGGCCCGACCGACGAGGGTCGGGATAGCGGCGGTGTAGGCGGCCAGGAACAGTGAGCGAAGCGTGCTGAGCGGCGCGGCGACGATGAGGATCACCGCCATCGTCGGCCCGTGGAGGACGGCGGACAGCGGAATGAGCGCCGTGAGGGCCGCGCGGCCCAGGTCGGTCAGGACCATCATCCGCTTCTGGTCGCTGCGGTCGGCGATGGCGCCGGCCACGAGTCCGAAGAAGAGGTCGGGCAACGTCTGCAGGGCGCCGACGATACCCATCGCGAATCCGGAGCCGGTGAGCGCCAGGACGAGCAGCGGCAGCGCCGTGAAGCTGACCGAATCGCCCAGCGCCGACACGCCCTCGGCGGTCACGAAAGCCCGGAAGTCGGGGTTGTGGGTGAGCGGAACGGTCATTGGATCCGTCGCCTGGACGTCGTCGGGGCGCGCACCGCCGGACGAGACGTCGGTGTCGACGGGCGCCAGGAGATCGGTCGACATCGTTGCCATGATGCGGGATCGACACGCCCGGGACGCGACGCCGGGCAGGCGCATCCCGGCGAGACGCCCCTCCCGTACGATGCGCGGCGTGAACGAGGCCGACCTCCGGCGGGCGATCGTGGCGGCCGGCGCGCGGCTGGGTAGTCGAGGGTTGATCGTCGCCGGCGAGGGCAACGTCTCCGTCCGCCTGCCGAGCGGGCGGCTGCTCATCACGCCGTCGGGCCGTCGCAAGGATGCCCTCGGCGTCGACGATCTCCTGGTCATCGGCCTCGAGCCCGCGCCCGACGAAGGCCGGGCAACGGGGACCAGGCCCAGCTCGGACGTGGCCATCCACCGCGCCGTCCTGCGCGCCCGGCCCGACGTCGGCGCGGTCGTCCATGCGCATCTCCCGGCTGCGATGGCGCTGACGCTCGCCGGCGAGGTCCCGGATCCTGCGGCGCTGCCGGAGACCGCGCTGCTCCTGCCGCGTCTCCCGCTCGTGGCGTTCGGCGAGCCCGGCAGCGCCGACCTGGCCGAACGTATCGCCGTGGCGCTCACCGACGGTGAGCCGCTGCCGGGTGCGGTGGTCCTCGAACGGCACGGCGGCGTCGCCGTCGGGGTCGGCCTGGCGGGCGATGGCTCTCCGGACGCGGGAGACGCGCTCGGCCAGGCGCTCGACCGGATCGAACTGGTCGAGGTCCTCTGCCGCGCCATTCGTGACGCGCTCATCGTCCGCGCGGCCCGCCGGACCGTCGATCGTCGATGAGCGCGGCGTCCGGAATCGACCGGCGTCGGGCGACGTGACGGACGATACTGACGTGCGAATCGGGGGCGATTCCTGCGGCTGGCGCCGGCGGTCACCGGCAAGTGCGGCACGGTGGAGGGACGGGTGAGCGCCTCGAAGTACCTGGCCGAGCTTCTCGGCACGTTCTTTCTTGTCTTCGTCGGCTCGATGTCGATCGTCGCAGCCATGACGACGGGCGGACCGATCCTCGTCGTCGTCCCGATCGGGTTCGGCTTCGCCCTGCTCGCCGCGCTCTTTGCCGTCGGCGACATCTCCGGCGGTCATTTCAATCCAGCCGTCACCCTGGGCGCGGCCCTCGACAAGCGCATCCCGACCGTCGACGCCATCGCCTACGTCGTCGCCCAGGTCGTCGGCGCCATTGGCGCTTCGGCCGTCGTCCTCGTGCTGACCAGCCAGGCGGCCGTGCTGTCGACCCGCAACACGCACCCGGCGTCCGTCAACGACATCCAGGCCTTCGCCCTCGAGGTGATCCTGACGGCGCTCCTGGTGCTGGTCATGCTGACGGTCACAAAGCGGGATCCCGGGCATGTCCCGCTGGCCATTCCGCTGACGCTGGTGGTCATCCACGTGGCGGGCATCCCGTTCAGTGGCGCGTCGGTCAATCCCGCACGGTCGCTGGGACCCGCGCTCGTCGGGGGCGATCTCAGCCAGATCTGGATCTACCTGACCGCCCCGTTCCTGGGGGCGGCGATCGGCTGGGTCTTCTATCGGGTCTTCGAGCGCGAGCTCATGTGACATCTCGCCGGCCGCCCAGCGGGACGGCCCCGTCACGGATGATCGGCTGAGGCGATCGCCCAGGCGATCTCAGGTCGGGGCGAGACGCGCCGCGATCGCGGCCGGCGCGGGCAACGTCTCAGCCGCAACGATGCCGCGCGTCGGCGGCAGCATCGGCAGGCTTCGGCCGCCCTCGACGAGCCAGCACGCCGCGCGCTGGCCGTTGCCGACGTCGAACAGCGGCGGCTCGTCGACGCGGCAGCGGTCGAAGGCCAGCGGACAACGGGGATGGAAGCGGCAGCCGGTGGGCACATGCGCGGCGTCCGGGGTCTCGCCGACGAGGATCGTCCGCCTCATGCGCTCGCCGGCCGAGGGCGGCGTCGGCGTCGGCGAGACGCTCACGAGGGCCTTGGTATACGGGTTGTGGGGGTCCCGGATGACCTTCTCGGCCGGGCCCACCTCCATGATCTTGCCGAGGTACATCACCGCGATCCGGTCGGCGAGGACCCAGGCGAGCGACAGGTCGTGGGTGATGAACAGGTAGGTCAGGCCGCGGGCGGCGCGGAGGTCGAGCATCAGCCGCAGCAGCTCCGTCCGGATCGACACGTCGAGCATCGATACCGGCTCGTCGGCAACGATGAGCTCGGGGTCCATGACCAGGGCGCCGGCGATGACGACACGCTGTCGCTGGCCACCGGACAGCTCGTGCGGGAAGCGGAATGCGAAGTCCGAGGCCGGTCGCAAACCCGCCGATTCGAGCGCCTTGATGACGCGCTCCTCGCGTTCGACGGCCGTTTTGCCGATCCGGTTGACCTCGAGCGGCTCCGCCACGAAGTCGTGGATCGATTGCTTGGGGTTGAGCGTCTCGTACGGGTCCTGGAAGATCAGCTGGATACGCCGCCGGTAGTCGTGCAGTCGACCGACGCCCCAAAGATCCGAGACGTCCTTGCCGTCGAACACGACCCGGCCGGCGGTCTGGCGAGTCAGCTTGACGATGACCCGACCGGTGGTCGTCTTGCCCGACCCGGACTCCCCGACGAGGGCCAGGATCTCGCCGCGCTCGATCGACAGGTCGATGCCGTCGACGGCGCGGATCACGCCGGCCTTCCGGCGGAGCAGGGCGTCGATGAGGCCGCCCCGGATCGGGAAGTGGACCTCGATGCCCTCGAGCCGCAGTAGCTCCGTCATCGCAGCCCGCCGGGCGCGGCGCTGGGCGCGGTGGGCACCGGCGGTGGGACGGCGGGCGATGCCGCCATCGCGGCCGGCAATCCGCGGCCCGACGCCACCGGCGCGGCAGCCAGGCCGGCCATCGGCGCATCGGCATTGGGGTACAGATGGCAGGCCACGCGCACGCCGTCGGCGAAGCGGACCTCCGGCGGGACGACCTCGCGGCAGATGTCCATGGCGAACGGGCAGCGCGGGGCGAAGCGGCAGCCCGGCGGCGGGTCGCGCAGGTCCGGTGGCTGGCCGGGGATGACGTCGAGGGTTCGGCGGTCGGCCCGGATGTTCGGGAAGGACGACAGCAGCTTCTGGGTGTAGGGATGACGCGGGGCGGTGAAGACGCGGCTCACCGGGCCTTCCTCGGCGACGCGGCCGGCATACATCACGAGGACCTTGTCGCAGGTCTCGGCGATCACCGACAGGTCGTGGGTGATGAGGATGAGCGACAGCCCCAGGTCGTGTCGCAGCTGCTCGAGCAGCTGCAGGATCTGGGCCTGGACCATCACGTCGAGCGCCGTCGTGGGCTCGTCCCCGATGACCACCGCCGGGTCGCAGGCGAGCGCCATCGCGATCATCGCCCGCTGGCGCATCCCGCCCGACAGCTCGTGCGGGTAGGCGAGCCCGCGGCGCTTCGGGATCCCGACCAGCTCGAGCAGCTCGGCGGCCCGCGCTCGCGACGCGGTCTGCGACTGGCCCAGGCGGATCTCGATGGGCTCCGCGATCTGGTCGCGGACGCGGCGGACCGGGTTGAGCGCGTTCATCGCGCCCTGGAAGACGATGCTGATCTCGCGCCAGCGGTAGCGCTGCAGCGCCCGCTCGCTTTTCTGCATCAGGTCGATTCCGAACAGCTTGACGCTGCCGCCCCTGATCCGCCCGTTGGCCGGCAGCAGGCGAACGAGGGACAGCGCCGTCGTCGTCTTGCCGCAACCGGACTCGCCGGCCAACCCCAGTGCCTCACCGTCCTCGAGCCGGAAGGACACGCCATCGACCGCACGGACCCAGCCCTTCTCGAGCCGGAAGTGCGCCTTCAGGTCCGTCACCTCGAGGAGCGGCGCGTTCGGGTCGGCCAGCCTGGGGAGTGCGTGCTGGCGCCGGCCGTGGGTCGCCAGCGGGCCGGTCCGGGCAACGGCGACGTCCGTTCCAGGCCCGCTGGCGCGGGCCGCCTGGTCGTCGGCGGCCGCGAGCTCCCGCTCGGTCGGCGCGTCCCGGGCCTCCGGCCGGAGGTCGCGTGGATCGATCATCGGCGGCCGGCCCCCTTGGGGTTGAGGATGTCGTCGAGGGCGTTACCGACCAGGGTGAAGGCAAGGACCACGAGGACGACGCACGTGGCCGGCGGCGCGATATACCACCACGCTCCCAGGCCCGGCGCACCGGTCGTCTGGGCGGCGTTGAGGATCTCCCCCCACGATGGGGCGAACGGATCGCCGAGGCCGATGAACGCCAGCGTCGTCTCGGTGAAGACGGCGGTCGCGAAGGTGAGGACAGCCTGGGCGACGATGAGGTTGACGACGTTCGGCAGGATGTGGCGCCGCATGATCTGGCCCGCTCCCGCCCCGATCACCCGTGCCCGGTCGACGAACATTCGCTCCTTGAGCGACAGCACCTGGCTGCGGATGATCCGCGCCGTGGTCGCCCAGCTCGTCAGGCCGATGACGACGACGATGACGATCAACGTCGCCCGGATCCCGAGATACTCGGCATCGGCGCCGACGACGTCGAGGATGATCGGGGCGAGGATGATGGCGAGGACGACCGTCGGCAGGACGAGAAAGAAATCGGACAGGCGCATGAGGATCGTGTCCAGGACGCCGCCGCTGTAGCCGGCGACGATCCCCACCAGGGCCCCGACCAGGATCGTGATCAACGTCGCCATGAGCCCGATCGTCATCGAGATCCGCGCCCCGTGGACGGTCAGGTTCAGCATGTCCCGGCCGAGCTCGTCGGTCCCGAACAGATGAGCGCCGTACGGCGGCTGAAGGCTGGTGCCGGTGGCCGTCACGACCGTCTGCAGGTTGCCGACGAAGAAGTCCGGGAACGCCGTCAGGACTGCGAAGGCCAGGAGGATCGCCAGCCCCACGACGCCGTCGGACCGACGGACGAACCGCCCGATGAACGTCCGGGCACGGCGGCCCGCGATCCGCCACCGCTCGGAACGGACACGCTCGACGGCGACGGCGGAGCTGCTCATGTACGGACCCGCGGGTCGAGGAAGCCGTAGACGATGTCCGCGACGAAGTTGGCCAGCACGACCGACACCGCGACCAGCAGGAAGATGCCCTGGAGGACGGGATAGTCGCGCGAGTCGAGGGCCTCGATCGTGAGCGTCCCAAGACCAGGCCAGTTGAAGACGATCTCGGCCGTGATCGCGCCGGCGATGACGTAGCCGAGGTTGATGGCGATGAGGGTGACCATCGGCAGCAAGGCGTTCGGAAAGGCGTGCGCGCGCAGGACGCGATCGTCCGTCAGGCCCTTGGCCCGCGCGGTCACGATGTAGTCCTCCGAGCGCGTCTCGATGATCGCCGAGCGCATGAGGATGGAGTAGGCGCCGACGAGCCCAAGCGAGACGGCGGTAAGTGGCAGGACCAGGTGCCGGCCGAGATCGAAGAGGAGATTGATGAACGGGCCGCTGTCTGCGCCGGGCGAGATCATTCCCGAGGTCGGAAACCAGTGCAGGCCCGCGGCGAAGATGATGATCAGCGGCATGCCGATGACGAAGTACGGCATCGAGTAGAGGACGAGGCTGATGCCGTTGCCGATCCGATCGAGGCGACCGCCGCGCCGCCAACCGGCGTAGGCGCCGATCGACAGCCCGATGACGATCGCCACGATCTCACCGAGGCCGATGAGCAGGACCGTGGGGCCGACGGCGCCGCCGACCACGTCGGTCACCGGCTGGCCGCGGTACTTGATCGAGTAGCCCAGATCGCCCGACAGGCTCGAGGCGATGTACGCCACCAGCTGGTCCGGGATCAGCGGCTTGTCCAGACCCCAGCGGGCGCGCGTCGCCGCGATGATCTCCGGACTCAGGTTGGGATTACGAAGGACGCGATCCGGCGATCCCGGCATCAACCGGAACAGCAGGAAGTTCAGGATGAGGATCGCGGCGATCGTCACGATCGCCTGTGCCAGCTTGCGGCCCAGATAGCGGCCGCTCACGGCCGGTCGTTCTCCTCAGGAGAGCTGGAGGGCCGCCCGTGGGCGGCCCTCCGTATCTCGTGGCGGCTGTGAGGCGGGGACGCCGAGGGTCACTCGTCCTCCTCGCGGACGGCGGTTCGGCGGCGGTTCATGATGATCACCCCGGCGATGGCGATGACGACGAGCGCGGCGACAACCACGATCAGGATCGTGCTCGTCCCGGAGCTCGACGAGGTGCCGGTCGACGGCGGGGTGGAGGCGGCGGCGGACGGCGCCGCGCTGGCGGCCGCCGGCGCCTCGGATGCGCTGGGACCCGGCGTCGGCTGGGCCTTGGCGTCGGTCAGCAACGTGTAGTTGATCGTGCCGTAGCTGAAGATGGGCGTCCCATTGGCGGGCATGTTCACCCAGCCGGCGAACGTCCCGGTCCGATAGACGTCGAGGTTCGAGTCGTAGTAGAGGATGTCGTACGGCGCTTCGTCATAGATGAGGTTCTGGATCTTGGCGAGGGTCACCTTGCGCGCGTCGCCGGCTTCCTTGAGCTGCTGGTCGTAGAGCGCGTCGAAGTCCTTGTTGCAGTACTGGCTGTCGGACGTTCCGCCGATGGCGTCGCAGCGGAAGATCTGGAGCAGGGCGTTGGGATCCGGATTGCCGGCCCAGCCCCACAGCTCGATGTCGTACTTGGCGGTCCCGTCGCCTTCGGGCGGAAGGATCAAGGTGCCAAGCGCCGCGCTGTCGAGGACCTGGGTCGTGACGTCGATCCCAAGCTGTCCGTACCAGTCCTTGATGAACTGGGCCGACTTCGGATAGTTCTCGTCCGAGTTCGGCATGTACAGCCGGAGCTTGATCGGCTTGTTCTCCTTGTCGAGCCGCTTGCCGTTCGCATCGAGCTTGTAGCCCGCCGCATCGAGCTTTTGCTTGGCCAGCTCGATGTCGAACGTGCGGGGCTTGTCCGGCTCGACGTGCCAGTCCGACAGGACCGGCGGAACGTTCGTCGTGCCCACATCGCCGTAGCCGCCAAGGACGCGATCGACGAGCGTCTTCTTGTCGACGGCGTAGCCGAGGGCGTCGCGGAACGCGGCGTCCTGGAGTGCCTTGGTCGACGCGCCGCCGCCCTTGATCGTCTTGCCGTAGGTGTTGAAGGCGAGCTGGGTCCAGCCGTTGGCCTTGCCCACGACCGCCGTGTACTGCGGGTCCGTCTTCAGCTGGTTGAACTGGTCTGGATTGACGCCGCGGGCGTAGTCGAGCTCGTTCGCCTTGAGCGCCTGGACCATCGTGTCGCTGTTCTTGTAGAAGTGGATCTCGACCTGGTCCTCGAGGCCCTGCTTGCCCCAGTAGTTCGGGTTGCGCACGAAGCGCGCGAACTGTCCGGTCTTCCATTCGGCCAGGGTGTAGGGGCCGGTCCCGACGAGCGGAGCATTGAACTTCTCGTCGGCGATCTTCTTGTAGTCGTCCTTGCCGAAGATGTGCTTCGGCAGAATCGGGACGTAGACCTGGTAGATCCGATCGGACTGGTCGGTGGTGTAGGCGATGAACGTCGCGTCGTCGGGGCATTCGATCTTCGTCACCCCGGCGTCCTTGATGTTCGGGTCGAGGTATCCGGCACCCACGTTTGTGTCGGCCTTGATCGCCGCCATCGCCAGGCCCCACGTGTAGCAGACGTCCTGCGAGGTGGCCGGCTGGCCATCGGACCACTTCATGCCGGCCCGGATGTGGAACGTCACCTTGTCCGGCGCGCGGTCCCACGTCTCGGCGAAGCCCGGCGCCGCCTTCGTGTCCTCGCCGAAGTCCGTCAGCAGGTTGTACGTCAACCCGAAGGCCTCGTAGCCGACGACGAGATAGGTCTGCCATGGATTCGTCGAGTCGAGGTCCTGCGTGGTGCCCACCCGGAGGATGATCGGGTCGGCCGCGCGAACCGCGCCGGCGGCGGGCAGGATCGTGCTGGCGACCAGCCCGGCGGCAACCACCACCCGGGCAAGTCGGGCGCGCAGAGAAGCTGGCATCGTGGTTCTCCTCCTCCAACGGGCATCCGGCTGTTCGCCGGCAGAGCGGCCCAACCCCCTCAGGGTGGCCGGCAGCTTGGCATAGGCTCCCGAAGCGGCGCAACGTTGACCCACAGCGTGCGGCGATCCCGCCGCGCGTCCCCGGCTGCGTCCCTCCCCCGTCGAGGGTGCGGCGAGGGTGGCACAGCCGCGCGGCGGTTGGCAAGGCCGTTGCGAGCCTGGCGGGGCAGGCCGGGGGTCGTTCGGTCTCTGCTCACTCATATCATGAAGTTCGTTGCCGGGTTCGCCTCGAGCAGGATCGGCCGATCGATGCGGAACGGGGCGATGTCGCGGCGGGAGGGGGTCTCGCCGTCGACGATCAGCTCGGCCACGATCCGGCCGAACAGTGACGCGTACTTGAAGCCGTGGGCGGCGCCCAGCGCCACGAGCACGCCCGGCTCGTCCGGCAGCCGGTCGAGGACGAACTCGCGGTCGGGCGTCAGGGCGTACAGACAGGTCTTCGTGTAGATCTCGGGCCCGAGCGCACCCGGCAGGTGCGCTGCCAGGAACTCGACAACCCGCGCGTAGGCCTCGTCGTCGCGCTCGAACGTCCGCCCCTGCGGTGTGGTTTCGCGACCACCAACGTCCTGGGCGGCCTTCGGACCGGCCTCGCCGTAGGTAGGGAAGCCGTAGAAGCACGGCTCGTCCATCCAGATCCAGACGGGGAAGCGGTCGGGGGCGAAGGCCGACGGATCCGGGCAGGCGAAGTACGTCACCTGCTCCCGGGTGATGGTCAGCGGCAGACGACGCCCGAACGACGAGAGGAGCTCGTTGGTCCAGGCGTCGGCGGCAAGGACGACCGTGGCGGCCCGGTACACCGTGCCACCTGCTTCCACCTCGATCTCCCCGCCGGTCGCCCGCAACCCGGTGACCCTCGTCCGGTCGAGGAGTGTCGCGCCATGCGCGCGCGCGAGCCGCTGGTGGGCGGCGTTGGCGCGGTTCGGGTCGGCCAGTCCGCCATCCCGCTGGTAGAGCCCGTGGTGCTCGTCGCCGAGGCGCCACTGCGGCCAGCGGCGGGCGATCTCTGGGCCGTCGAGATGCTCGTACGACACGCCTTCGGCGTCCATGCTCGAGGTGTAGTCGGCGAGTGGGATCGAGGCGACGCGCGGGGCGACGTCGAGGCCACCGGTGCGGGTCACGATCTGGACGCCTGCCTCACGCTCCACGATCGCCCAGGTCTCGTAGGCGCGACGCGCGAGGCGGACGTAGTGCGGCCGGTGGTAGGACAGCCGGATGATCCGCGAGTGGTCCTGGGACGCGCCGTTGGCGTGACCCAGCTCGAATTGCTCGAGGCCCAGCACGTCGCCGCCCAGTCGCCGGGCCAGCCAGTAGGCGACCCCCGAGCCGATCCCGCCGAGCCCGACGACGATCGCCGCGTAGTCGCGGCGCGACGAACCGCCGTTCCGCTCAGCCACCGAAGGCGCGAACCTCATCGAGGACGCAGGCGCCGCCGACGTCCACCCAGCCGTCCGCCGCCGGCCGAACGAGCAGCTGCGACCCGACTCCCTGGCGGATGGTGAGGCGCCCGATCCGCGATCCCATGACGACGGCCGCGGATCCGGTGGCCTCGTCCTCGGCGATCCCGAAGTCGGCGACGAAGTAGCGCGAGCGGATGAGGCCGGCCGGCTGGTCGATCCAGGCCCAGGCGTACCACGAGCCGCCGCCGTTCGGTGCGCCCGTCAACGCGTCGACGTCGGCGGCACTCGGGAGCTGCTCGAAGTCGATCCGATGGACCCACTCCGGGCGCGCCCGCATCCAGGTCGCCTCGGCGTCCGTCCACGTCGGGACATCGCCGGCGGGCGGCCGGAGCACGTCCACGCCGCGGCCCACATGCCGCAGCAGCCACGACGTCCCGACAGTGGGATGGCCGGCGAACGGCAGCTCGGCACCCGGGGTGAAGATCCGGATGCGGCCGGTTGGGGCATCGTCGACGTAGACGGTCTCGCTGAACGCCAGCTCGCGCGCCACTTCCTGCCGGCGCGCCTCGGGGATCGCCGGTCCGTCGAGGAAGACGCCCAACGCATTCCCGCCCCGCCCGTCGGGCCCGACGAAGACCCGCACGACGTGGAGCTGGGTCAGGAGGTGACCTCCGCCTCGGTGTGGCCGTGGTACTCGTAGGCCGACATCGCCTTGCCCGTCGTGGACTTCCAGGCCCGCTCGTCGGACGTCACCTTGCCGAGCGCCCTGGCCATCGCCCGGACGTGGTTGGCGACGGAGCCGCAGCACGAGCCGATGTAGCGGACGCCCAGGTCGCGTGCGCGAACGGCGTAGTCGGCCATTTCCGCGCGCGACAGCGTCAGGTGCTCGAGGGCGAAGGGAAACTCGGGCGCGGCCGTGAAGTCCGGCCGTTCGTCGGTGACGCGGTAGGCGACGGGCTGTGTCGCGAGGTGGGCACCCGGTACGGCGTCCCGCATCTGGGCGATGAGCGGCATCGTTCGCTCGGGATCGCGGAGGCAGTTGATGCCGACGACGTCGGCGCCGGCGTCGACGAGACGGCGGGCGCAGTCGCCGACCGAATCGCCCTCGTAGGCGTGGGGTTGCGGGTCCTCGAACGACATGGTGATGACGACCGGCAGGCCCGTCAGCTTCGCTCGCTCGAGGGCGACGAGCGCCTCGCCCAGGTAGCTGAACGTCTCGCCGATGACGAGGTCGATCCCCTCCCCCACCTGGACCTCGAGCTGGCGGTCGAACAGCGCCCTGACGCGATCCGCCGACGCGGGGTCGGCGGGGTCGTATGCCCAGGTCAGCGACAGGTTGCCGGCGACCAGGGCGTCGCCCTCGTCGGCGACCGACCGTGCGGCCCGGACGGCGGCGCGGTTGATGTCGTCGACCCGCCCGCCCAGGCCGACCGTGGCGAGCTTCTCCTCCGAGGCGTAGAACGTCAGCGCCTGGAGGATCTCGGCGCCCGCCCGGAGGAACTCGCGGTGGAGCTCGGCCAGCGCCTGGGGCTCGGTGATGCTGACTTCCGGCGTGAACGGCCCGGCCTGGACGTAGCCGCGCTTCTCGAGCTCGAGCAGGTAGCCGCCGTCGCCCAGCACCGGCCCGCGCGCGAGCCGTTCGAGCAGTCCCTCGGTCATCTGACGGCGCGCCTCCTGCGGGATGCCGCCGGTGGCGGTGTGGCGTTGATCGTAGCGGCGGCGACTCCGGCCGCGGTGCGAAGTCTCGTCAGACCGATCCGGAGGAGCGGCACGACGGACAGGGCGTCCGTGATCCGGCCGTCGAGGGCCATGGTCAGGGCCTCGTCGAACGGTACCCAGCGCAGGACCAGCTCCTCCGTGCCGTCCGGCGATGCCGGCCCCGCCGTCAGCCCCGTCGCCAGGTAGGCGACGGCCGCCTCGTCGGTGACCGAGTTCGACAGGTGGAGCCGGCCGATCTCCTGCCAGCTCGATGCGACCAGGCCGGTCTCCTCGCGCAGCTCGCGCCGGGCACCCTCCAGCGGATCCTCGGCAAAGGGCACCCCGCCCTCCGGGATCTCCCACGAGTAGCTGTCGAGGGAGTAGCGGTGCTGGCCCACGAGGGCGACACGGTCGTCGTCGTCGATCGCCACGACGCCGACGGCGAGGCCGTGGAAATGGACGACGCCGTAGATGCCGGGCTCGCCGTCCGGTCGGACGACGTCGTCGTGCCAGACGGTGATCCACGGATTCTCGTAGGCCACCCGTCGCGTCCGGCGGCGCCAGGCGGACGGAGGAGGAGTGTCGGCCATCCGCCCATGCTAGGTGCTGCCCGATTGCACCGCGCCGGCAGAGGCACCGACCGTAGACTCGGGCCCGTGTCGAGCCCTCAGTCCGCGGAACGCACCGCGAGCCAGCCGCGTCACGCCGTCGAGACCAGGCTCGGCGTGGGCGTGCCGGTCCGCGACGGCCTCGAGCTGTCGGCCAACCTGTGGCTGCCGGTGCCGAACGGCGACGCGCCGGCGGAACGGTTTCCGGCGATCCTCGAAATGATCCCGTACGGCAAGGACAACTGGCGCCGCAATGCGGATGTTGGACGCGGCGAATGGCTGGCCAGGCGTGGCTTCGCCTTGTGCCGGCTCGACGTCCGCGGGACGGGCTCCTCGCCGGGTATCGCCCTGGACGAATACACCGCCGCCGAGACGCGCGACGGCTACGACGCCGTCGAGTGGCTGGCGGCCCAGCCGTGGTGCAACGGCAACGTCGGCATGTGGGGCATCAGCTACGGCGGCTTCACCTCGATCCAGGTGGCGAAGCTCCGGCCGCCGCACCTCCGCGCGATCGTCCCGGTCATGGCCACGGACGACCGCTACCTCGACGACGTCCACTACCGCGGCGGCTGCGTCACGGTCAGCGAGAAGAGCCAGTACGCCGTCAGCCAGGTGGCGATGAACGCCATGCCGCCGGATCCCGCGCTGTATGGACCCGGATGGAAGGAGGCGTGGCTGGATCGGCTCGAGCGAACGCCACCGTGGATTCTCGAGTGGATGCGACAGCAGCGCGACGGGCCGTACTGGCGGCAGGGGTCGCTCGCCCCCGAGTACGACGCGATCGAGACGGCGATCTTCGACATCGGCGGCTGGATGGACAGCTACGTCGACCCCGCGCTGCGGATGCAGGCCCGCTGCAGCGCTCCGACGCGGACGCTCGTCGGCAACTGGGTCCACGGCCTGCCCGACTCCGCCTACCCGGGCCCCAACCTCGACTGGCTCCACGAGCTGGTCCGCTTCTTCGACCACTGGCTGAAGGGCATCGACAACGGGATCGACGCCGAGCCGGCCTTCACCTGGTTCGAGCGCGAGTACACCCCGCCCGAGCCCTTTCCGGCGGCGCTGAACGGGCGGTGGCGGTCGACGGCCACATTCCCGCATCCGCGGACCCGGGACCGCGATTGGTTCCTCGCCGGCGGCTCGCTGCCGCTCGTGGGGCGCCTGACAGCCGAACGTCCGCGGGACGCCGCGGCCGACGCATTTCCCCACCGCGCCACCGTCGGGACGCGATCCGCGCTGTCGTGGGGCGCCGGCTCGGCGCCGAATGGGCTTGCCCGCGACCTGCGACCCGACGAAGCGCTCGGCCCGACGTACACGACCGAGCCACTCGACC
>JBGPDX010000047.1:0-15572 GCA_041482475.1 Candidatus Limnocylindria bacterium
CCGGATCATCCTCGACATCCGGATGCACCGCGGCGAGGTCCCCGTCGACGAGGCCATCCGGTTCATCGTCGAGCAGACGAGCTTCGAGGAGCCCAACGCGCGGGCCGAAGTCCACCGCTACACCTACACCCCGACCTACCAACTGTCGTATCTATTGGGCAAGGTCCTCCTCCTCCAGCTGCGCGCCGACGAGCAGCGCCGCCTCGGCGATCGGTTCAGTCTCAAGGCGTTCCACGACACGCTGCTGCGCAACGGCTCCCTGCCGATCAGCTTCCACCGCCGGCTGCTGGCCGCGCGAAAGACCTGATCGGCCCGGTGCTCGTCATCCCGGCGATCGACCTGGAGGGGGGCCGGTCGCGCGTCGTCTTCTGGCCCGGCGCGGCCGCCGGCGTCGGCGCCCCTACCGATCGCCCGGAGCGGATCGCCCAGGTCTTCGTCGAGCAGGGTGCCCGCATCGTCCACCTGGTCGACTTCGATGGCGCGCGCGCCGGCATGCCGGTCAACCTCGGGGCGATCGGGGCGATCGCGGCGCGGGTCGCCGTCCCCATCCAGGTAGCCGGCGGGGTCGACGGCCCGGACCAGATCCGGCTGGTGTTCGCGGCCGGCGCCACGCGCGCCGTGCTCGGCATGACCGTCGTCGACCAGCCGGAAGTCATCCGGGACTGCGTTGCGGTGGCCGGCGACTGGCTGGCGATGGGGCTGGACCCGCGGCCGGAGCGGCTGGCCGCCTTCCCCTGGCGCCGTGCGGCGGCGCCCAGCCTGGCGGCCCTCGTGGTGGAGCTGGCGGGCGCCGGAATCCGACGGGTCGTCCTGGCCCACGGGGGCGGCCACCCGGACGCCGCGCTGCTCGCTTCCCTCGTTCGGACCTACGATGTCGAGGTCCTGGTCGCCGGCGGCGTCCCGGACCTTGACGGGATCCGGCGCCTGCGGGACGCCGGGGTGAGCGGCGTGATCCTCGGCGAGACCCTGTTGTCCGGCGCCATCGACTTCCCAGCCGCCGTGGAGGCTGCCGCGTGAATGCCCTCTCCCTCCGGCCAGGCGTATCGCAGCGGCGGAACCGGCGACGTCGCACCGCGGGGTTCGTCGCCATGCTCACCCTGCTCGGGCTGGCCATCGGGGCATGCAGCCCGACCGGCACGCCCAGTGTCACGCCCGCGGGCGCACCGGGCTCGGGCGGGTCGTCGCCGGCGGCAAGGACCGCCTCGGCGACGTGTCCCACGAGCCAGCCGGCGCCACTCCCGGCCGGCCAGAAGCGGGTGGTGACAATCGCCACGGTCAAGGGCAGGATCGAGATCACCGTCGACGGATCGCTGTCGCCGATCGCCGCCGGCAACTTCGTCGCCCTGGCCTCCTGCGGCTTCTACAACGGGATCGTCTTCCACCGCCTCGTGCCGGACTTCGTCATCCAGGGCGGCGACCCCTCCGGGAACGGAACCGGCGGACCGGGCTACGAGATCAAGGACGAGCCCGTCACGGCGCAGTACCACCGGGGCGTGGTGGCGATGGCCAGGACGTCCGCCCCGAACTCGCAGGGATCGCAGTTCTTCATCGTCCTGTCGGACCAGGCGGCCGGGGCCCTCGTCAGGGCGAACACCTACGCGATTTTCGGCGAGGTCACCTCCGGCATGGACACGGTCGATGCCATCGCCGCCATGCCAAACAGCGGGCCGCCAAACAACGACGCGCTCCAACCGGTCGCCATGGACTCGGTAACCGTCAGCCAGCCCTGAACAGGCTCGACCCAAGGAGGTTCGATGACCCGCGCCACCCTCGCCACGGACAAGGGCGATATCGAGATCGAGCTGTTCACCGACAGCGCGCCGAAGGCCAGCTCGAACTTCGCCGACCTCGCCCGCAAGGGCTTCTACGACGGCGTCGTCTTCCATCGGGTCATCCCCGGCTTCGTCATCCAGGGCGGCGACGGTCAGTACGGCAAGCAGGCCAGCCTCGATGCCAAGCGGGTGGGGACGGGCGGCCCCGGCTACAAGTTCGCCGACGAGCCGATCCGGGGCGAGTACTCGCGCGGGGCGGTGGCGATGGCCAATGCCGGCCCCAACACGAACGGCAGCCAGTTCTTCATCTGCCACCAGGACCTGGCCGGCAAGCTGCCAAAGAGCTACACCCTGTTCGGCCAGGTGACTCGCGGCCTCGACGTCGTGGACGCTATCGCGGCCGGCCGAACCGGGCCCGGCGACCGCCCGGTGGAGCCCGTGGCGATGACCTCGGTGACGATCCACGAGGACTGAGGGCCCCGGTCCGCCGTTGCCGGGTCGGGACGAAGGTTAAGGAATTTACATCGGGCCGAGCATCAAAACCCTTGGATTCCGCGGCCTTCCGGGCTAGAGTTGGTCTTGCTGCAATGCAGCCAAGGCTGCCCCAGCGACAAGGTCATGGGTAGGTAGGGTCAGGGTAGTCGGTGCAGCCGACGTGATAGATGCCCTTGACGCGCGGCAGAAGCGTCCGCCTCGGCGGATACCTTCACCGGGACAGCAACGGAGCGGCTCCTTCGGGAGCCGCTCCGGTTTTTTCGTGCCTGCTCCGGGCGGCGGGCGGGCCCGGATCGGACAATGGGGCGTGCCCTCCGCCCCGGTCCTGAACAGCCGCGCGCTCAACCGCGCCCTCCTCGAGCGGCAACTCCTGCTGCGGCGGGTCCCGGCCACGGCGGACGAGGCGATCGAGCGGCTGGTCGGCATGCAGGCGCAGATCCCGACCGATCCCTGCCTCGCCCTCTGGTCGCAGCTTGAGGGGTTCCAGCCGGCCGGCTCTGGCACCGCCGCGAGCTCCGCGAAGACGCGCTGACCGGATGGCGACACGGCAGCTGACGTTCCAGAGCGACGCCCTCGAGTTGACGGTGCTGCCTGAGATCGGCGCGCGCTGGCATCGCCTGCGGGTCTTCGGCCAGGACCTCCTCCGGACGCCCCAGGACGTCGCGGAGCATGTCCGCGACACGTTCTTCTGGGGCGCCTACCCGATGGCCCCGTGGTGCGGACGCGTCGATGCGACAAGGGTGACCATTGCCGGCCGCAGGGTGGCACTGCAACCCAACTTCCCCGATGGAACCGCCATCCACGGCCAGGTCTACGACATCCCCTGGGACGTCGCGGGCGACGGCAAGTTCGCGATCCGGGCCGGGGGCGACGGCTGGCCGTGGACCTACCAGGTGGAGCTGGCGGTCAACGTCGGCGATGCTGCTTTGCGGCTGGGCTACACGCTCACCAATCTGTCCGACGTGCCGATGCCGGGCGGGATCGGTGTCCACCCCTGGTTCCGGAAGCCGCTTCATGTGGCGATCCAGGCCTCCGGCGTGTTGTCACCGAACCAGGCGACGCCACCGCAACCCGCGCCGGTCAGTGGCCCCCTGGACCTGCGGCGGCTCGCCGAGATGCCGTCCAACCTCGACGCGACGTGGACGGACCTGGCCGAGCCGCCCGTCGCGCTCTATTGGCCGGCGTTGGGCGTGTCCGCGACGATGCGTGTGCGGGCGCCGTCCCTCTACGTCGTCGCGGCCAGCCCGGCGCACCTCGACGCCGTAGCGCTGGAACCCCAGACCCACGCCCCGCAGGCGATTCGGCGGCTGCTCAACGGTGAGCCCGGGGCGCTGGCGATGCTCGAACCGGGGGCGGCGCTGCGACTTGGGGTCGAGCTGTCGTTCCAGCGAGTCGGCTGATCAGGGGACGACCGGGGGCTAGACTCGCGTCGATGAGCGCGACGTCCGTTGCCGTCGAGCCAGCGGCCGCAGATCGCCGCGTCGCCCGGCGCGTTGCCCGCCTGCAGCGGCTTGCCACGCTGCTGGCGACGGGCGCGATCCTGGAAGCGCTCGGCATCGCCGCGCTCTCGGCGATCGGAGACGGGCGGTTCGCGATGAGCGCCGACCTGCCGACCATCGGCTTCCTCGGCAGCATCGTCCTCTTCCCGGTGGTCGGGGCGCTGATCGTGCAGCGTCGGCCGTTCACCCGCGTGGCGTGGATCATGATCGCCACTGGGCTGGGGCTCGGGATGGGCCTCCTGCTGTTCGGCTACGGGATCGTCGGCGTGCCGCCGGGGCGCCCGCTGCCCCTGGCGCTCGACGCGCTCGTGATCTCGCAGGTCTTCTTCATCCCATCGATCGGCAGTGGCGCCGCGGTGCTCCTCCTGCTCTTCCCGACCGACAGGCTGCTCAGTCCACGCTGGAGGGCCGTGGCCCTCATCGCCGTCGGCGGCGCCGTCCTTTACGACGTCGGGACGATTCTCCATCCGGGGACGATCGGCAACGACACAACGCCGGGTTCACCGAATCCGCTCGCGGCTCCGCCGGCATGGGCGGCGGCCGTCGACTTCATGGCGGTGGCCGGCAACGTCCTCGTCACGGCCGCGATCGTTCTCGCGGCGGCCTCCATCGTCGTCCGCTATCGACGGGCTGAATCCGTTGAGGCGGCCCAGATCCGCTGGATCGCCCTCGTCGCCGGCCTGGCGGCGCCGGCGTTCGCCGTCGCCGCCCTGCAGGTCCACCCCGCCAGCGAGATGGCATTCGGCGTTGGTCTCGTGCTGCTTGCCTGCGTGCCGCTGGCGATCGGCGTCGCGATCACTCGCTATCGCCTCTACGACATCGATCGGCTGATCAACCGGGCGCTCGTCTACGGCTCGCTGACGGCGATCCTGGCGGGGGTCTTCACCGCCGCCGTCGGGCTGGCACAGCGGTTGTTCGTGGCGACGACGGGCCAGTCGTCCGACGCCGCGATCGTCCTGACGACGCTGGTCGTCGCGACCCTCTACGCGCCGCTGCGCAAGCGCCTCGAAGCCTTTGTCGATCGCCGCTTCAAGTACGACGAACGCCGTTTCGGCGCCTATCGGGACGAGGTGGTCCGCGTCCTGGGCGTGATCGATCCGGCCCGCGCCGCCGCGCGTCTCGTCGGCGAGGCGGTGCGGGAGTTGCAGGCATCTGGTGGGGCCGTCCTCGATGCAGACAGTCGCCCGGTGGCAACCTCCGGCTCGTGGCCGGTCCCGCCGGTCGTCAGGCTCCCGATTCCCGGCGGCGGCGACCGGCTCGCGGCCATCCTCGTCGGGCCGCGCCTCGACGGCCGGCCGCACGACCCGCGCTCGGTCGCCCAGCTGCAGGAGGTCGTAGGGCTCGTCAGCGCCGCGATCCGGCTGCACGCGCGCCGGCCGCCGTCATGAGCGGCATCGATCGGAGGCGGCGGCCTGAGGCCGCGAAGATCGCGTTCGCGATGGCCGGAGCGACGGCGATGAGCGGCACCTCCCCGCCGCCGCTGGACGGCAACTCGGGATGGTCGAGCAGGATGACCTCGATCGCGGGGACGTCACTGAACCTCGGGACGCGGTAGGCCGACAGGGACGCGTTCGTGATCCTGCCGCCATCGAAATGGACGGCTTCGAACAGGGCGGGACCGAGGGCCATGATGGTCGCGCCCTCGACCTGGTTCTTCAGATTGTCGGGATCGACGATCGCGCCGCAGTCGAACGCGGTCACGAGGCGGAGGACGTCGACCCGGCCGTCGGCGTGAACGCGGACTTCCGCGCACGTCGCCACGCGTGCGTCCTTCTCCACGGATCCGGCGATCCCGAGGCCGTGGCCTGCGCCTCGAGCACCGCCCGGCCAGCCGGCGCGTTCAGCGGCCGCGCTCAGCACCGCCGCCAGCCGCTCGTCGTTGAGGTTCGACAGTCGGAAGGCGAGCGGGTCCGCCCCAAGCGTATGGGCGAGCTCGTCGATCGCCGACTCCCTGGCGAACGTATTGGCCGTTGCGGCGAGAGCCCGGTAGGAGTCCTGGTGCAGCGGCGAATCGGCCGGTTGGTAACGCAGCCGCTGGTTGGCGATCCGATACGGGGGCATGATCGCGCTCGGCCCCGAGTTCAGGTTGCGGAAGTCCCAGGCCGTGATGAAGCCCCGCGCCGAGGCCGCGGCGCGGACGTCGATGACCGCCGCGGGGCGCACGTGACCCCAGGCGAACTCCTCCGCGTGCCGCCAACGCACCTTGACAGGCGCCCCGGCCGCTCGTGCCAGTCGCGCGGCGGCGATCCCCGCGCCGGCGCCGTGCTTGCCGCCGAACCCCGCCCCCAATGGCGGCACGATCACGCGAACCCGATCCTCGGCGACGCCCAGCGCCTCGGCAAGCTCCCCGCGCGCCCAGAACGGCGTCTGCGTCGCCGTCCAGACCGTCACCCGATCGCCGTTCCAGCTCGCGACCGCGGCGCGGGTCTCGAGCGGAACGTGCGCGACGTAGGCAGCGGTGTACGTCGCGGCGATCTGCGCGCCACCCCGCGAACCGCCCCGCGCAAGGGCACGGTCGACGTCGCCCTCGTCGCTCTCGAAATTGCCGTCCCAGCCCTCGACGTCGACCGGGTGCGCGCGCAGGTGGTCCTCGAGCTCGGCCTCGGGGATGCCGCCGGGAACCCGCCACTCGGCGCGGATCGCCGCCATCGCCCGCTCCAGCGATGGCATGTCCGGCGCCGCGGCGCCGATGAAGTCGTCTTCCTCGACGACGATCACGCCAGGTAGCGCGCGTGCCGCAGACAGGTCCACGGACGCGAGCACGGCAGCGGGCGCAGCGGGACGCAGCTGCCGACCGTGGAGCATCCCGGGCAGGGAGATGTCCGTGGCATACAGCCTCCCGCCCGTGACGATGGCGACGCCGGTTGTCGCAGCCACCGGCGTGCCGATGATGCCCTGCGCAGCGGCGGCGGCCGGGCGATTCGGCCGTCCTTTGACTTCTTCGAGACGTCTCACCCCGGACAGCAACCTGGCGTAGGGGATCGCCCGGGCGCCGTCACGGGACCGAATGGCGCCGTCGGTGGCGACGAGGTCGGCGGGGCTCACCTCCAGCCGGTCGGCCGCCAGGTCGACCAGCGTTTCGAGCGCCGTCCAGCCGGCGGCCTGCAGCATCGCGCCCGCATCGGGCATCGAGCGACTGCCGAACGTGCCCTCGTCGCGCGGGCTGACGTCCGTGTCGGCCATGACCATCCGAACGGACTCGATGCCCACACCGATGGCGTCGGCGACGATCGTCGCGAGCGCCGTGGTGTTGCCCTGCCCCATCTCGACCTTGCCCGTGAACGCCGTCACGCCGTCCGCGCCCACGTGCAGCCACACGCCGCCGCTCGTCGTCCATGCGCCTGCCCATTCGGAGTCGTCTTCGGGAGGCGGCAGGACGACGACGAGCCCGTCGCCCAGGGCGTCGAAGTAGTCGCGCTCCACAGGCGAGTGCTGCTCCCAGGGCGCCTGGCGGGCATCGATCAGGGGTTGACCGGTGACCGAGCCGACGGCCGTCGTGCCCTGCCCTTCAGCGGGTTGATCCGCCGCCTGCCGGATGGCCCGCAGGATCCGTGGGTACGTGCAGCAGCGGCAGACGTTGCCGTCGAGCGCGGCCACGATGGCATCGTCGGTCGGGTGCGGATCGCGGACCAGGAGCGATGCGCCGGCGAGCACCATGCCCGGGGTGCAGTAGCCGCATTGGAAGGCCTGTTCGGCGAGGAACGCGCGCTGGACCGGATGGAGGGAGTCGGGCGGAGCGAGACCTTCGATCGTCGTCACCGACCGGCCCGCGACGTCGCCGAGCGGCGTCACGCACGAGCGGATCGGCGCGCCGTCGACCAGCACCGTGCAGGCGCCGCAGACGCCCTCACCGCAGGCCGGCTTCGTGCCCGTCAAGCCCAGCTCGTCGCGCAGGACGAAGAGGAGGGCCCGGGACGCGTCGCCGGCAAGATCGTGCGACTCGCCATTCACGATCAGCTGCATCTGCGTAACCCTGCCCGAAGATTGACGCGTACGCACCAAGGCCCCGGCGTCACCGCCGGGGCCTTTGGTGTCAAGTCGTCGTGACGACTAGACGGTGACGGGGGTCCGTCCCGGTGCCGGGACGATGCCGAGCTGGACGAGCATGCCCAGCTGATCGACGACCGCCCAATGCTCGGTCAGGCGCCCGTTGGCGACCCGCCCGATGTGGGTCTCGGTCCAGTTCGCGCGCTTGCCCGTGGCGGGAATGCCCATGAAGTCAGACTTCATGGTGCCGCTCGCCGAGACGTAGTGGACGACCTGGTCGTCGCACGCGATTGCCTTCTCGATCGTGTAGCGCAGGTCCGGGAAGGCGGTCTTGAGCGCCTTGAGGGACTGCTTGAGGCCTTCACGCGTCGGCGGCACGCCGGGCTGCGCGAAGTGATCGACGAAGTCGGGCGCCACGATCTCGTCGAGGAGACCGAAGTTGCCGCCGTTGAGGACCTCGAGCGGGATCCGCTCGACGATCTTCTTGATGTCCGTGGTCATGTTGAACCACCTTCGCTGTGTCCGGGCCGCGTGACGGATCCAGGACTGGAGCCCCTCTCAGGGGCCCACCGGGTGTGAATTTCCCCGGCAGCTGGTCGCTTGTGTGCGGATCGGAATACTTCGTACTGTATGGTACCGTCCGTACTATGTCAACCGAGCGCCTGACGCCCACGTCGTATCTCGTCCTGGGACTGCTCGCCCGCGAGGGGCCATCGACCCCGTACGACCTCGAGCGGCACGTCCGGGCCACGCTGGGAAACTTCTGGTCGTTCCCGCACACGCTGCTGTACAGCGAGCCTCCTCGGCTCGCGGTCCGGGGCCTGGTCACGGAGACCCGCGAGCCCGGAGGCCGACGTCGACGCGTCTTCACGATCACCCCCGGCGGCGTGTCGGCGCTGAGCGCCTGGCTCGATCGCCCGTCCGGCGCGCCGACGGAGCTGCGCGACCTTGGGCTCCTCCAGCTGTTCTTCGCCGATCTGGCCTCCACACAGGCACGGCTGCGTCTGGCCGAGCAGCAACTCGCGATCCATCGCGCGAAGCTCCGCGCCTACCAGGAGGATAAGCGTCTCGAGCGACCACCGGGCCGTTCCGGACGGGGCCGGCGGACGGTCGAGCACTGGCGGGGCGAGACGTTGCCGATGGGGCTGCTCTATGAGGGTGCGGCCGTCGAGTTCTGGGCGGGAGTCGCGGCAAACGCCCGCGCCTCCGACACCTCGACAGACTGAACGGCTTCAGTAGACGATCTCGTCTGCGCCCGGCACGTCGATGCTGTGGACGTCTTCCGAGCCGGTCCCGATGCGGACCGAGACGGCCCAGTGCCCCTCGCCCTCCCGCTCGCCCATCGGAACGATCGGCCCGCCGACGATCAGGCGCGCGACGACCTCACCGTCGCGCTCGTATCGAACCTGGGTCTCGATGGGACCGTACCGGTCGGTGCTTCGAACGGCGAGGTCGCTCCGCTCACAGCCGATCAGACCCGCCAGCCACGCCCGCGCGTCCCAGCGCCGCGCGTCAGGGCTCAAGTCACGACCGGCCGCGATCGGCGCTGCGCTCTGCGGGGAGTGCTATCGGATCAACCGGCGGCCCAGACCTGGCCGTGGGCGCCGGCGAGGCGACGGAGGGTGTCGAGACGGCTCCGGGCGTCTCCCGCCGTGTCCGTGGCGGCGGACGCCACGGTCAGCCCGAGTCCGTAATCGTCGGCAATCTCGCGCTCGAGCTCGCCGGTGGCCGCATCGAGCGCGTCCCAGTCACCGCGGAAGCCGGCTCGATCGATCTGGGCCGGGAACTCGAGGCCCCTGGGAAACGCGGCGTTGGTCGCGTCGACGAGAGCGATACTCCCCGCCAGCTTTGCGGTCACTGGTGGGTCGAACGAGACATCCTGCGGATCGCCCTCGCTGCCGACCAGGGCGAGGAGCAGGACTCGGCGGAGTCGGCCACGCGCGATCCGCCGGGTGATGGCGGCGGCAACCCACATCAGGGTCCCCAGGGCGGCCAGCATGAGGATGTAGGCCGGCACCGATCCGATCCCGCCGAGCCGGTCCGCGGTGCCGGTCGGCTGGATCAGCGCACCGAGCGCGATCGGCGGCACGAGGACGAACGCCACAACGAACAGGCGTCTGGCGATGCCCTCCAGGTGTGGCGTCCGGCCCAAGCGCACCCGGACCAGGCGCGACGCGGCGAGGATCGCCATGCCGGCGACGGCGAGGAGGAACAGCTGCTGCGGCGACATCGCAAACGACCTTTCGAGCGGCGCGGGATCCGGGGCTGTCAGTCCGACAGGCGGTGCCTCAGGGACACCGTGAGGCGACAATCCGGGTCGCTGCCGTTAGCCGAAATTGAACCACTCCAGGTTCGCATTGTCAACTGTAGTTCTCGATGCCAACTGTAGGAACGAAGCTGCTTCCTGACGCCCGCTCCGCGGTCGGGATGACCGGCTCGATCGGGCGCAGGGCGATGGCGGCACCCATGATCACCGCGGGCGCGACCCCGGCCGCGATGACCACCCGCGGTGCGCCGGCGACATAGAACCCGGCGCCCAGGCCGACCGAGGTGGCGGCGAGCCAGCGGAGTGTCTGGTCCGGCAACGTCTGCAGCGCGCTCGTCGTATTGCGCGCACCCGCCCGAGTGGCGTGGATGGTTCCGGGCGCGCGCGCCACGAGCTTCGCGGCCGTTGTACCGGCCATGGTGACCGCTCGCGACACCTGCCGGACGACGCCGGCAAGATGGCCGCGGAGCCTGCGCGTTCCGGCCGGAGTCCCCGGTGACGGCGGCGCGGCGTTGATGGTCGTCATGTCGTGCTCTCTTTCGGCATCGGGCTGGCATCACCAGCCGGGCTGGACCGCCGCACGGGGTCGGTCCAGCCCAGGTTGATCGGGCGTGTCAGGGGTTCGGGCGCCTGGGATCTACCGCAGGCCGCGGCGAAGACCACCCCTGCCCGTCGCGAGCCTCACCACGTAGAGGACCGCGATCGCCCCGAGGGTGGCAATCACCACGCTTTCGACGTTGATGCCGTTGACCGAGCCGACCTTGAGGATGGTTGTGGCGACGTACCCGCCGACGAGGCCGCCGACGATGCCGAGAACGACCATCAGCAGCAGCCCCTCACGGGAGCCCGTGATCTGGTTGGCCAGGAAGCCGGCGATGGCGCCGACGACGATCCATGCGAGGAAACCCATCGAACGTTCCTTTCGTGTCGCGCAGCCGCGCTCGCGGCCGACGCTACCTGCGGACCAGACCCTGCCCGCCCAGGGGGACCGCGATGCGGTCGGCTACGGCGTCAGGCCGGCTCACGCCGGAAGATGCCCACGGCCCAGAGCACGACGAGCTCGATGATCGACCAGCCGACGAAGGCCACGACGGCGGCCACGTCGAACACCGAACCGGCCGAGTGGAGGTTGTTCGTCCGGAGGATCCCCTCGAACGGCGCAACGAAGAGCTGGCTGACGTTGAGGATGGCGGACACGAGGCCGTTGGCCTCCCTGGCGTCCAGCACGAGGAGGACGACGCGCAGTCCGATGACGAGCTGGATCAGCCCGAACAGGAGAACGACGACGCGTCGCGTCATCTCGGAGGCCCCCGGGCCACTGCGGGTGATGTGACGACTGTCCGTCCGCGTCGTCTCCTGGCCCGCGGCCACCGTGGGCCCCTGGGTGACGACCGTCCGGTCGACTTGGTCGATGGTCATGGCTTCTCCTTGCGCCTCGAGGGCATCCGGGGAAGCGGGGTACCAAGACCACCGCCGGGCGACGCTCCGGCCACTGCCGCGCTTGCAGTGAACTACAGGAGGGTGCTATTGTCAACTGTGGTTGTTGCTTGCAAATTACAGGGCTGGGGCATGACTGCACCATCAATCGGGGCCGTCCTGAGGCAGGCACGCGAGGTGCGCGGGCTGTCGGCCATCGACGCGTCCCGCACGGCGGGTATCTCGGCGGCCTACCTGAGCAAGCTCGAGAACGACGGCGTCAAGCGGCCCTCGCCGCACGTCCTCCACCAGTTGAGCGAGGCGCTCGCGGTGCCATACGCCGAACTCATGCGCCTCAGCGGCTATCGCGTCCCGGGCGACTCGAACACCAGCCCGAGGGACACGGTCAGCGCGGCGCTCTTCGCCGACCTCACGGACGAGGAGCGGGAGGAGCTGCTGGAGTACCTGGCCTGGTATCGGGCCCGGCGTTCGGGCCGTGGCGCCAACGGCCGAGGCAGACGCACGGCGTAGGCCCGGAGATCGAGCATGTCCACGGCGCCGGCGGCCAATGCTGCAATTGAAACGGTCGCTGCATTTGACACGGTCGCTGCAATTGACAGCGTCGGAATTTGGCGCATAGTCAAGAGCGCGGGCGCCGTCGCTGAAGCTATCGGCTGTGACGCTCGACCCTCGTAGGTGTCGACATGCGTCGCCCGCTCACGTTCCTCCTGTCTGGCCTGTTCGTCTTCGCCGTCCTGGCGGCCGGATCCCTCGCCACCGGCTCGCCCGCGTCCGCGGCGACGCTCGCCCGAACCACGGTCTGCAGCAACGGCGTCGACAACACCGGCGGCCTTGGCCTGATCTGCCAGGTCACCATCGTCAACCGGATCACCGCGACCGGCGGATCCGCGAGGGTCACGGTCCGCGAGTGCCACGGCGCCGCGGGCGACCCGACGGCGGCTTGCACCACAACGACGAGGAACCTGACCAGGCCGGTCACCGTAGTGACCCAGTGCAACAACTCGATCAACGGCGGGGGCGGGACGCTTCGCTGCAGCGTCCGGGTCACGAACAACTTCATCGGGATCAGCCGCAGTGCGACCGCCGCCACGGTGAACCAGTGCGTTGGTTCGGGCGGCGGCATCACGATCGGCTGTGACCCCTTCCCGGCAACCACTTCCGGCGCGACGATCACGCAGTGCAATGGGTCGGCCAATGGCGGGACCCTCGTCGGCCTGACCTGCACCGCGACGGGCACCAAGTCCTCCAACGCGGCCGTCAGGATCAACCAGTGCAATGGCTCAGCCAATGGCGGTGGCGCCCTCGTGATCTGCTCGGCGAGCATCAGAAACGTTCAGCTGACCAGCGGTGGCGGCGGCGGCGCCGGCGCGACTCCTGCGAATACGAGCACCGACCAGCTCGCCCCACAGCCGAGCACGACCGACCCGCTCCTCCCGATCGGACTGCTGGTCGTCGTCGCCGTGTCGCTGCTCGCGGCGGTCAGGCGGTATGGATATCGACGGGTGCGCTGAACAAGCCGCCTGAGGCGTGCGCGGGGGCCGTTCCCCGGCTCAGTTACACGTCCACTCAAGCGAACCGGAGAAGCTCGGGTCGGGCGTCGTCGCGGGTGGCGAGTCCGGGCGCCGGGCCGGCAGGTCCCGGAAATCGATGCGGCCGTGCGCCGGGCTCGACCCGGCGGTGACACTGATCGTGGTGTCACTGATCAGAAACTCGTCGACGGCCGCCGCAGACGCCTGTCCCTGGAATCCGCCACCATCACCCCGGAAGTACCCGAACATCGTGACGTGGCCGTCGGCGGTGATGACGAGGTGGACGGACGTCAGTCCTCCCCGGAAGCTGCCCGGCAAGCCTGCCGCGATCACGCCGACACCGGGCGGGCCATCGTCGGTCGTACCCGGCTTGCAGTAGCCCTCGACAGGACCGGCAGGACCCGCTGACGAGCTCGTGAAGGTGAGGGTGAGCGATGCTGGGCGCAACCCGGGAGTCAGCTGGGGGCTGACCCAATCGTTGATCCCCGTGCCGACCGCGACGAGCCGCCGACCATCTGTCGCAAGAGCCGCCACCCGCCCTCCGTCGCAGGTTCCTTCCCCCTGACAGACGGACTTCGGCGAGCGCTGCCAGATCCGGCCGTCTGTCGACGTCCAGGCCACGAATTGGCTGGCGCTGCCGATTGCCCCTTCATCGGTCCCCACGGCCACGAGCGTCCCGTCGTTGAGCACGGCGACGTCGGCCATCGCGGCACCGTGGAACACATCCTGGTCGGGAACCGGGGTCCAGGTGGCGCCGTCGAGCGACGTCCAGACCGCAGCATTCGGCGTGCCCGCATCACCAACGGCCACATAGCCGGGCCCTCCTGCCACCAGGCGATCGATGTTCCCGCCGACCTGCGGGCCGCGGTGCAAGCTCCAGGCGACACCATCGGGCGATGTCCAGAAGGCAGGGCCCAGTCCGGGCACCGAGCCAAAGGCGAGCAAGCCGCCCGGGCCGACGCGAAGCAGGTCAATGGTCGGACTGACTCTGACGTCTCCACTGGTGCAGGTGTCCCGAGCACCGGGCATCGGGTCTGACCGCCTCCAGCTGAGACCGTCGGAGGAAACCCAGGCGCCGACGTCGCAGCCGGTCCGAAGCGGCCCGGCGGCCACGAAGCCGCCGGCGAATCTCACCAGACCGTTGGGATCGCCATCAAGGCCGACCGGCGTTGCCCGGGTCCATGTCCCGCCGTCGGGTGAGTGCCACTCGTGAAGCCCGCCGGCCCGATCGACGCTGAAGGCGATGATGCCGTTGGATGCGGCGACCATCGAGTGGAATGTCTGTCCGGCGAACGGCGTGGAGACGGCTCCCCAGTCGCTGCCGTCCGTTGTGGTCAGGACCTCCGACCCGGCTCCATCCCGACCCCAGGCAATGAACCCCGGCCCGCCGACGATGATGCCGTCCACGCCCATGAACCCGTTCTGGTTCTCGGTCAGCCAGTAGACCTGCTCCCACCCTTTCCCCGGCACGTCGGCCGACGCCGAGGCGCTTGGGGTCGGAGCGGGAGTCGTGGGCGTTGACACCGGACTCGCCCGCGGTGTCTGGACCGGAGATGCCGTCTGTGTCGGGCTCGCCACGCAGGCCGCAAGCAGCAGCGGGATCGCCACCATGACCGAGGTGACGCGCCGGATGCGCAGGGCTGGGCTCATCGAGTAGACCCCGTCCGCGGATGTGTCCAGAGAGACGCCGGTCCGAGATTGATGTGACAGGTGGCCCGTCCAACAGAATCCCGATCCCATGAAAGCCGACCTCGAACGGTCGGCCTGATCGCCCTGGTTGGGAGGTCGCCGGGAAGGCCCGGGTCGCCCGAACAGGTAAGATCGCCGCTGAGCTGGGCAAGCGTAGCGCTGTGAGCTCGAAACCCTGGTCGCCGGGGTTCTACGCTGGGTCCAAGCACGAAATCGCGCGCCTGTAGCTCAGTGGATAGAGCGTCGGCCTCCGGAGCCGAAGGTCGCAGGTTCGAATCCTGTCGGGCGCGCCATGACAGCATCGGGGTGCTACGCCTGCGGGACCAAGCCGTCGTCGGCTGGCGTGCGGAGCGGCTCCGCGGTCAAGCCTCCTTCGGCCACGCGTCTCGGCGGGGCCAAACCCTCTCGCCCCGACCCAGAAGGACCCCGTTTCGGCGCAGGTGCTTGGTCCGAAGCGGGGTCCTTCTCGTCGCGATGAGAGGGCCTTGAGGCGAGACAACAGGCGAGCCGGAGGGCCCTCGAGTCAACCGTCCCGAGCGCTGGGTCGCGACACCTAGGTCGCCGAAACGGTGCTCGGAGCGGCGGCCTGCCAACTCGACGTCTCACCGGCAGGCTGGGCAGCGATGGCAGATGGGTTGAAACCATTGGCGATCAGCCAAACAGCCAAGACCATCTCCTGCAGTGCGAGCGGGGCCATGAGGACGCCGAGCGAGAGCCCGAACATGCTCCCAAGCGGCGCCACGATGTAGAGCGCAGCCCCCACGAGCCCCCAGGTGGACAGCCACCGCGGCACGAGCCGCGACTGGTAGAGCAACCAATAGAACATCACTGCGCCCAAGATGAACGGGATGGCGAGCAGCTGGCCCCAGATCACGGCCTCGGCCGTGCGCACGAAGCC
>JBGPDX010000048.1:0-14802 GCA_041482475.1 Candidatus Limnocylindria bacterium
GACGAGGGCCGGGTCGAGGTGTTCGGCCATGACATCGCGCGCGACGAGATGGCCGTCAAGCAGCTGATCAATCGGGTCAGCGTCGACGCGGCCTTCTTCAAGAAGCTCAGCCCGATGGAGAACCTGCTGTTCGCTGCCCGCCTTTACGGCGTCGATGGCGGGACCGCGCGGCGCGATGCCGTCCGGATCCTCGAGCGGCTGGGCATCGGGCTGAAGCGCATCGGACGCCCAGTCGAGCAGATGAGTCGGGGCATGCAGCAGAAGGTCGCCATCGCGCGAGCCCTGCTGACGAGCCCGGCGCTCCTCCTGCTCGACGAGCCGACGACCGGCCTCGACCCGAGATCGAAGCTCGAGGTCCAGACCTTCATCGAGGAGGTCCGCGACACGCACGACGCGACGATCGTGCTGACGACCCATGACCTGGCCGAGGCCGAACGGCTGTGCCGCCGGATCACGATCCTCAACGACGGCCGAACCGTCGCCGAGGACACCCCCGACGGTCTCAAGCGCCTGGTCGCCGAGCGCTTCGGCGAGCCGCCGACGCTGCACGCCGTCTTCATGAAGTACACCGGCCGCTCCCTCGACGACGACGTCGAGGAGGACGAGTCGGACGACGACCCCGACTGAAAGGAGGTGACCGCCATGGCCATGCTCGCCCATGAGATGAAGGCGTCGTACGCCTTCATCGAGCGCAACTTCAACCTGACCCGCCGCTACTGGGGCTGGGAGATCGCCTTCCTCATCTACTCGGTGGCCGGCGCACTGTCGATCTCGCTGATCGGCGCCGGCCAGGGCAACGCGCGCCTGCTGCTGACGCTGATGGTCGGGGCGATCTTCTGGAACTACCTGTCGGTCGTCTTCAGCTGGATCGCCGAGACGATCGCCGTCGAGCGCTGGGAGGGCACCCTCGAGTACACGATGATGGCGCCCATCCATCGATCGACTCAGCTGCTGGGCTCGGTCGTCTACGCCATGGTCTACGGCCTGATCCACACGGCCGTGATCCTCGTCGTGCTGTTCCTGTTCTTCCCGCAGATGGACCTGTCGCGGGCGAACTTCGGGTCGGTGGTCGCGTTCATGATCCTCGGCTCGTTCAGCTTCGTCGGGATCGGCATGATGGCCGCGATCCTGCCGTTGCTGTACGTCGAGCGCGGCGCGCAGATGACCTTCGTCATCCAGTCGGTGATCCTGCTCGTCAGCGGCGTCTATTACTCGATCGACATCCTGCCGGGCTGGATGCAGGTGCTGTCCCACCTGTCCCCCGCGACGTACGTCCTCGACGCCGTCCGGCGCGGCCTGATCGAGGGCGCCGGTTTTGGCCAGCTGTTCGGCGACGCCTGGCCGCTGGTCATCATGGGCGCCGTCCTCATCCCGCTGGGCCTCTGGGCGTTCGGCCGCGCCGAGCGCTACGCCAAGCGGACCGGCAAGCTCAAGCGGGTCGGGTGATCGCGTGAGCGCACCCGAAGCCGCGCTGGCCGCCGCCTCCGAAGCCGATCCCCGGGAGCCCGCGCTGGCCGCGCTCGGCTGGGGCGAGCCATTCGCTGGCTCGTTCGGCGCGCACGCAGCGGCCGGACGCCGACCCGGCCGCATCGTCGCCGAGGATCGCGGCCTGTATCTCGTCGCCGCCGCGGACGGCGAGCTGCGGGCCGCGGTCTCGGGGCGCTTCCGCTTCGAGGCGGGCGAGAACATGGGCGCCTATCCGGCCGTCGGCGACTGGGTCGCGCTCGACGTCCGCCCTGACGGCGCGACGATCCACGGCGTGCTGCCGCGCCGTTCCGCCTTTTCGAGGCTGAGCCCCGGCAAGGAGACGCGGTCCCAGGTCCTTGGCGCCAACGTCGACGTCGTGTTCATCGTCACGTCGCTGAACCGCGACTTCAATGCCAGGCGGCTCGAGCGATACCTCGCGGCGACGTGGGAGTCCGGGGCACGACCCGTCGTCGTCCTGTCCAAGGCCGACGTTGCCGACGACCTCGACGGCTGCCTGCTCGCGGCCGGGTCCGTCGCGCCGGGCGTCCCGATCCTCGTCGTCAGCGCGATCGACGGGACCGGCCTGGACGACGTGCGCGGTCACCTCGTCCCGGGCAGGACGGCGGCCGTCGTCGGCTCGTCCGGCGTCGGCAAGTCGACCTTGATCAACGCCCTCGCCGGATCCGAGCTCCTGGCCGTCGCGGAGATCCGCCTCGGCGACGCCCGCGGCCGCCATACGACGTCGCGCCGCGAGCTCGTTCGACTCGACGACGGCGCGCTCATCCTCGACACCCCGGGGTTGCGCGAGCTGGCGCTGCTCGACGACGACGGCCTCGCCTCATCCTTCGCCGACGTCGAGGCCGCGGCCGGCGGCTGCCACTTCGGCGACTGCGCGCACCGCTCGGAGCCGGGCTGCGCCGTCCTCGCCGCGACCCGTGACGGCAGCCTGTCGCCGGAGCGGCTGGACGCCTACCGCAAGCTCGCGCGTGAGGCGGCCCACGCCGAGCGGCGCCAGGACGCGCTCGCGCGGCTGGAGGAGCGGCGCCGCTGGAAGGTCATCCACAAGAGCGTCAAGGCCCACATGCGCCAGCGCTATGGAGATGCGCGATGACGACCGACACGACGACGGAGGTGCGCCTCCCGGACGCGCCACCGATACCGGGCCTGCGCTTCAGGCTGCTCCGCGACGACGCGGACTACGAGCCGTTGGCGGCCCTGCTCGGAGTTGCCCACATCGCCGACGGCGTCGAATGGATCCCCGACGCCCCTTCGCTGAAGGTCGAATACGAGAACACGACGGGGTTCGACCCTCGCCGCGACGTCCTTCTCGCCGAGGTCGACGGGCGCGTCGTGGCCTTCGGCCGCGGGCTGCGCGAGCTGCGCAACGAGAAGGCCGTCTACTTCGCGCAAGGCAGCGTTCATCCCGACTTTCGCCGCCGAGGCATCGGCCGCGCCCTGCTTCACTACAACGAGGCGCGGCTCCGCGAGGCGGCCGACGCCCACGACGATCCGGGCGGCCGCGAGCTGGGCGGCTGGGCGGCGGACGGCGAGATCGGCGCGCGCGAGCTCCTCGTCGCGGAGGGTTACGAGCCAATCCGCTACGGGTTCGCCATGCGGCGTCCCGGCCTCGCCGACCTGCCGGCCGCGGCGCTTCCCGACGGCCTGGAGATCCGCCCGGTCGCCGAATCCCAACGACGGGCGATCTTCGACGCCGACAACGAGGCGTTCCGGGATCACTGGGGCCACCGCGAGTCGACCGAGGAGGACTTCCGCTGGCTGTTCGGCCAGCCCGAGCTCGACACCGACCTGTGGCGCGTCGCCTGGGATGGCGACGAGGTGGTCGGCTCCGCCATGACGTTCGTCTTCAAGTCGGAGAACGACGCGCTGCGCGTCCGACGTGGCTGGCTCGAACGGATCTCCGTTCGACGCCCGTGGCGGCGGCGAGGCGTGGCCACGGCCCTGATCGTCGCCGCGCTCGCGGGGCTGCGGGACGCGGGCATGGCCGAGGCGATGCTGGGCGTCGATGCGGAGAACCAGACCGGGGCGCTGCAGCTGTACGAGTCGCTGGGCTTCCGGGTCCACGATCGCGGCGTGACCTACCGCAAGGCGTGGTGAGCGCCGCCGCGTGACAATGGCGCGGATGGGCGCTTGGAGGCGGCTCGCGTTGGGGCTTCTCAGCATGGCGACGGTCGCGGCCTGCGCCTCGGCCGGGGCGAGCCCGACGGGGACCGCCACGGCTCCGGCCAGCGCGGCGGCGGCAACGGCGGCGGCAACGGCGACGGCCACGGCGGCCACGGCCACCGAACCGCCGAGCCCGACACCCACGGCCGCAGCCAGTCAGACAGGGGAGCCGAAGATGCCTTTCACCCTCACCAGCACGGCGTTTCGGGAAGGCGGCGCCATTCCGCGCAAGTTCAGCTGCGACGGCGCGGACGTCTCGCCGACGCTCGACTGGGCGGGCGCCCCCGACGGCGCCAAAGCCCTCGCCTTGATCGTCGACGACCCGGACGCGCGGGGCTTCGTCCACTGGGTCGTGTTCGACATGACGGCCTCACGGACGGGCGGCCTGGCCGAAGGAATCTCGGCCTCGCCGGACGCGCCGCCGCAGGGCCGCAACGACTTCGGCAAGGTCGGCTGGGGTGGCCCGTGCCCGCCGTCCGGGACGCATCACTACCGCTTCACGCTGCTGGCCCTCGATCGACTGCTCGACTTGACGGGAGCAGCCAGGGCAGCCGACGTTCGCCGGGCGGCCGACGGGCACGTGCTCGGCCAGGCCGTGCTGCATGGGACCTACAAGCGAGCCTGAGGCGCTCGCCACGACTCAGGCGAACAGCCGGCCTGACGAGCGGACGAGATCCATCCAGCCGCGCTCCCGCCCGATCGTCGTCGCCGGTCCGTGGCCCGGCAGGACGCGGAGCGGATCGTCGAGGCCGGCCAGCCGGGCGATCGACTCCGCCATCTGCTCCGTCGACCCGCCGGGCAGGTCGACCCTCCCCCACCCGCCGGCGAACAGCGTGTCGCCGCTGAACAGGTGGCCGCTATCGGCGTCGTGGAGGCAGACCGAGCCCTCCGTGTGGCCGGGCGTGTGGATCACCCGCAGCCGAAGCTCCCCGAAACGGATCTCGCCGCCCTCCGCCAGCTCGACGGCCGGCACGGACGGCGGGATCGGAAACGGCGCCCACAGCGGCTTCGGGTCGACGAGAAGGTCGCGATCGAGCGGATGGACGGCAATCGAGGCGCCGGTGTGCTGGGCGACCGCGGCGTTGTCGCCGATGTGGTCCCAGTGGCCATGGGTGGACACGATCAACCGAAGCGTCCATTCGCGAGCGGCCAGTTCGTCGGCGATCCAGGCGAGGCACGGCGTCGCCGTGTCGATCGCGATCGCCTCCTTCGACCGTTCATCGGCGAGGACGTGGACGTTGGTCGCGACCGGCCCCACGACGCGCGTCAGCAGCTCCATCAGCCGCCGGCCGGCCTGGCTCGCAGTCGCCCCTGCTGGCCGATCTCGCGGTAGCTCTCGCAGATCAACCCCGCGAGCCGCGGGTCGTCGAGCTCGCGGGGCTCGCGGACCTCGTAACGGTGGACGATCCAGCCGGGCGCCAGCTGCTCGATCTTCGTCCAGCGCGGATCCTCGACCCGCCGCGCCAGTGCCACGTTCGTGAGCAGCCGATCCCGCCGCACCTGGCAGCCACCGAACCGGACGCGGACCATGAAAACGATCCGCGTCTTCTGGGCGATGACGACGATCGGGCCGCAGCGCTCATACAGCTCGACGAGACGATCGAACGCGGCGCGAACCGCCGGTTGTGCGCGCACGAAGTGCTCGTCGACGTCGTGTGCGCTACACGAGTGCCACAGGTTGGCGCTGACGAAGCGGTGGCCGCAGCGAGGACAGGTCCAGAGCGGCTTGCCGCCGGTCGTGTCGACGAGCGGGTCGGTCGCCGGATCGCCCTCGATCGGCTGAAGATCGCCGACCGGTCGCGGCCTCGGCTCCGCCACCACCTGCTCAGGCCTCGAGCTTCGAGCGCATGCACTCGAAGGTCTGCCCGATCATCTTGTTCGCCGTCCCCTCGATCAGCCGGGCCCCGAGGGTGGCAAGCGAGCCAGCCAGCGCCACGTCGGCCTGCCAATCCATGACCGTCGTTCCGGCCGTCGGCCCGTCCGCCAGCCGCATCTCGGCCGTCGCGTCGACGGCGCTGCCGGGCGCCTGGCCATGGGCCTTGATCACCGCCCGGTTGGGCGGCTCCTGCTCGGCCAGCTCCAGGTTGACGACGAAACGGGCGCTGATGAAGCCGATCCCGACCTTGGCCGTCGCCTTGAAATGGGTCGCGTCGGCGACCTCGACCGATTCGACTCCCGGGCCGCAGGAGCCCACCTGGTCGGGATCGATCACGAAAGCCCAGACACGATCGCGCGGCGCGGCGATCTGGACGCTGCCTTCGAAGTGCATGACACCCTCCAGACGGAGCCGGCGGCGGCGAACGCTGAGGTGCCGGTCAGTCCGGCGATGGCAGGGACGCTGGCAGGAAGGCGGTCGGCTCCTTGATGAATCGTGTCCGGCAACCGATCGAGCAGAAGGCGTAGACGACGCCGTCGTGCTCGGCGAGATGCCTGGCATGGTCACGTGCGACCCTCATCCCACAGACCGGGTCGAGCAGGACGATGTCGTCGACGACGGGCCCCACGTCGGGGACACCTCCTGCGACAGCGGCGATCGGCGTGGCCAGCGTCGCCGGACCCGGCGCCGCGACGAACGGCGCCCGGCCACGCCGGACCTGGACGAGCTCTGCCAGGATCGATACGGCGATCTCCTCGGCCGTCTCGGCGCCGAGATCCATGCCGGCCGGCCCTCGCAGGGCCGCCAACCGGTCAGCCGGGACAGCGGCCTCGTCCTTGAGCCAGGCCCGAACGACGGCGGCCCGGGTCGGCGACGCGACAAGACCGACGTAGGCCGCGTCCCGCTTCAGCGCGGCGGCCGTCGCCTCCTCGTCCCAGACACCCTGGGTCGCCACGACGATGTACGGGCTTGCCGCCGGATCGACGGCCGCAAGATCTGTCGCCGTCGACACGCGTTCCGCGGCCGGGAACGCGTCCGGATCGGCGACCGGGTCGAACAACGAGACCCGCCAGCCCGTGGCGGCTCCCAGCGATACGAGGGCTCCGGCGATCGGGGTCGTCCCGGCAACCCACAGGATGGGCGCAGGCAGATGCGGTTCCACGTAGATCTCCAGGGTTCCACCCGAGTGGCACGTCATGACCAGCTCGATGACACCGTCGCCGCGACGGCCCTCGGCCGGGGTGTCCTTCGACAGCCGGAGGAGACGGGGCTGGCCGTCTGCCATGGCCCGCAGGGCCTCGCGGACGACGACGGGCTGGGCGCAGCTGCCGCCGACCCAGCCTTCGATCGTTCCGTCTGGATGGACGATCCCGCTCGCCCCGGGTCGTGCCGAGGTCGGCCGCTGGACGGCGACAACCACGGCGACCGCGAACGGCTTGCCGGCCGCCTCGAGCTCGACCACCCTGCCGTACGTGGCGGGCCTCACTGGCCCCTCAGTTCAGGCCCTTGTCGTGGAGGATCTTCCAGACCTTCTGCGGGGTGATCGGGATGTCGATGTTGCGCACGCCGAGGTGCCACAGGGCATCGACGACGGCGTTGGCGATCGCCGGCGGCGCGCCGACCGTGGCGGACTCCCCCACCCCCTTCGCACCCAGCGGATGGTGTGGCGAAGGCGTCACGGTCTTGGCGGTTTCCCAGGCCGGCGTCTCAACCGCGGTGGGGAGAAGGTAATCCATGAACGTCCCGGCCAGGTTGTTGCCGTTCTCGTCGTAGGTGATCGACTCGTACAGCGCCGGCGCGAGGCCCATCGTCAGGCCGCCGTGGATCTGGCCGTCGACGATCATGGGATTGATGATGTTGCCGCAGTCGTCGACCGCGACGAAGCGACGGACCTTGACCACGCCGGTGGCCTTGTCGATGTCGACGACGCAGATGTAGCTACCGAACGGGAAGGTCAGGTTCGGCGGGTCGTAGTAGTCGACGGCCTCGAGGCCGGCCTCCATGCCCTGCGGATGGTTGGTGTAGGCGGCGAACGCGATCTCCTGGATCGTCTTGAACCGGTCCGGCGAGCCTTTGACGCTGAACTTGCCGTTGGTCCACTCGAGGTCGTCCTCGCTGGCCTCGAGGAGGTGCGCCGCGAGCTTGCGCGCCTTGTCGCGGATCTTGCGGGCCGCCATCGCGGTGGCCGCGCCCCCCACGGGCGTCGAGCGCGACGCATAGGTACCAAGCCCGTATGGCGCCGTGTCCGTGTCGCCGTATTCGATCTTGATGTCGGCCACCGGGAAGCCAAGCTCCTCGGCGATGATCTGGGCGAACGTCGTCTCGTGGCCCTGGCCCTGGGTCTGGACACCGATCCGGGCGAGGACCTTGCCCGTCGGGTGGACCCGGATCTCGCATGAATCGAACATCTTCAAACCGATGATGTCGAAGTCGTGCGACGGGCCGGCACCGACGATCTCGGTGAAGGACGAGATGCCGATCCCCATCAGCTCGCCCTTCTTGCGCTTGTCGGCCTGCTCGCGGCGGAGGCCGTCGTAGCCGATGAGCTCCATCGCCTTCTTCAGGGCGGCCGGATAGTTGCCCGAGTCGTACTCCCAGCCGGTGGGGCTCTTGTACGGGAACTGCTCGGGCTGGATGAAGTTGTCGAGCCGCAGCTGGGCCGGGTCCTTGCCGATCTCGTGGGCCAGGATGTCGACCATCCGCTCGATGGCATGGACGGCCTCGGTCACCCGGAAGGAGCAGCGGTAGGCGATGCCGCCGGGCGGCTTGTTGGTGTAAACGCCGTCGACCTCGACGAACGCATTCGGGAAGTCATACGAGCCGGTGATGACGTTGAACAACCCGGCCGGGAACTTCGACGGATCGGCGGCCGCGTCGGAGTAGCCGTGGTCGGCGACCGTCTTGACCTTGAGACCCGTGATCCGGCCCTTCTTCGTCGCCGACATCTCGGCGTGGATGTGGTAGTCGCGGGCGAACGAATCGGCCTGCAAGTTCTCCGAGCGGTCCTCGATCCACTTGACCGGCTTGCCGACGGTCAGCGAGGCGACGACGGCGAGGACGTAGCCTGGATAGACCGGCACCTTGCCGCCGAACCCGCCGCCGATGTCGTGTGTCTTGACCCGGATGTTCTGCTCCGGCAGGCCGCTGACGAGGGCCAGGATGGTCCGGATGGCGTGCGGCGCCTGGCTCGTCATGTGGAGCGTCAGCTGACCACGGACGGCGTTCCAGTCGGCGATGCAGCCGCAGGTCTCGATCGAGGCGACGTGGATCCGCGGGATGTAGATGTCCTGGGCGATCCGCACCTCGGCGCTGGCCAGCGCCGCGTCGGCCTTGGCCCTGTCGCCGGATTCCCAGTGCCAGATGTGGTTGTTCTGCTTGTCCGCAGCCCGATCGGGGCGGAGGACGGGGGCGTTCGCTTCGAGCGCCTTGAACGGGTCGACGACGACCGGTAGCGGCTCGTAGTCGACGACCACCGCGGCGACGCCGTCGGCCGCGACGTAGCGCGACGTCGCGACGACGGCGGCCACCTCCTGGGCCTGGTACATGACCGTGGTCGTCGGGAGGACCATCTGCTTGTCGCCGGCGAGGGTCGGCATCCAGTGCAGGCCGGCTTTCTCGAGGTCGGCACCGGTGATGACGGCGACGACGCCCGGGACCTTCAGTGCCTCCGACGCGTCGATCCCCTTGATCGTGGCGTGGGCGTACGGGCTGCGGACGATGTCGAGCCAGAGCATCCCCGGCAGAACGACGTCGTCGATGTACTCGCCCTTGCCGCGGATGAAGCGGGGATCCTCCTTGCGCTTGACCGAATGGCCCATTCCCCCGATTTCAGGGGTCGTCTGGAGCGTCTGCGTTGCCATCTCGTCGCTCCTTCAGCTCGCCGGCGTCGCTTCGATGGTTTCGGCCGCCTTGCCGGGCGCCGACACGTCGACCGCCAGCTGGCCCGAAGCCTGCTGGATGGCCTTGACGATGTTCACGTAGCCGGTGCAGCGACAGAGATTGCCGCTGATCCCCTCGCGGATCTGCGCCTCGGTCGGCCTGGGGTTCTGCCCGAGCAGCCAGGCCGCCTGCATGATCATCCCGGGCGTGCAGAACCCGCACTGCAGGCCGTGCTGATCCCAGAACGCCTGCTGGAGCGGATGGAGCGTCGCCCCGTCGGCCATCCCCTCGATCGTCGTGACCTGTGTCCCGTCGGCCTGGATGGCGAGCATCGTGCAGGCCTTCGCGCTCCGGCCGTTGACGTGGACCGTGCAGGCGCCGCAGTTGCTCGTGTCGCAGCCGATGTGGGTGCCGGTCAGGCCGAAGACGTCGCGCAGGAGATGGACCAGGAGGAGGCGCGGCTCGACGTCGGCCTCCCGGGCCTCGCCGTTGACGGTGAGCCGGACATGCTGGGTTGTCACGTCGTCGCCTCCTCAGGCCATCGCGCGCTGGACGGCCGAGCGCAGCGAGCGGAGGGTCATCTCGGCGACCATCGCCCGCTTGTAGTCGGCCGGCCCGTGGCTGTCATCCACCGGTCGGCTCATGGCAGCCGCGGCTTGCCCGGCCCGACGAAAGGCCTCCTCCGACGGTTTCTGGCCGACCAGGGCGGCTTCGGCGTCCGTCGCGGCGAACGGCGTCTCGGCCACGGCGGTGACGCCGATCCCGGCCCGCGCGATCGTGCCGTCCTTGGCAAGGACGACGACCGCCGCCACCCCCACCGTGGCGAAGTCGCCGACCCGCCGCTCGAGCTTCGTGTAGGCGCCGCCGCCGTCCTTCGGGCGGCGCGGGACGCGGATCTCGGTCAGGACTTCGGTCGGCTCGATGGCCGTCGTGAACGTGTCGAGGAAGAACTCGCGGGCCGCGATGACGCGCTCGCCCGCCGCGCTGCGGCAGACGAGGCTGGCGTTGGCGGCGATGAGCACCGCCGGCCAGTCCGACGACGGGTCGGCGTGGGCACAGGAACCGCCGATCGTGCCCCAGTTGCGGACCTGCGGATCGCCGATGCCGCCCGACGCCTCGTGGAACATGGGATAGCGACGGACGATCGTTGGATCCTCGTGGATCTGGCGATGGGTCGCCCGGGATCCGATCCGCAGGTCGTCGTCGGTTTCGACGATCCCATCGAGGCCGCTGACGTCGCGCAAGTCGACAAGCAGGCCGGGCTGCGCCAGGCGCAGCTTGAGGAGCGGCAGGAGGCTGTACCCCCCGGACAGGAGCTTCGCCTCGCCCTGGCGCTTCTTGAGGATGCCCAGGGTTTCGTCCAGGTTCGCGGGCCGGACATAGTCGAACTGAGCCGGGATCATGGCGCGACCGTCCCTCCTCGCCCCAGCCGGCAGGCCGGCATGAGCGCTGGGGCCCGTCCCTGTGGCGGGCGCAGAGTCGATGACGACGATCGGGCCGACGGAGGGGCCGGGACGGTCCCGATCCGGGGTCCGCAGGTTGCGGTATGGGTACGGAGTATCCGCCGCCGATGGTTTCGCAGTCAACGTGATCGTGCGGCGGACCCGCTGTGTCGATCAGCTTGCGACAGCCGCCAGCGGCGCGCCGGTTTCGAGGAACGTCTTCAGTCCGGACACGATGTAGACCATCCCGCCGCTGAACTCCGTGGCCGTCTTCGGACCCATCCCGGTCGTCAGGACGGTCAGCTTCGAGGCATCCGGACCGGCGGCCTCGATCTCCCAGGTCTGGCGGACCGGACCCTCGGCTTCGATGTCGGGGTCCCAACGAGCGTGGAAGGTCATGGCCAGGCGGCGTGGCGGATCGATCTCGAGGACTTCCCCGTCCGCCGCGATCGTGCCGTCGGGATACTCGTAGACGATTCGCGAACCGGGCTTCCAGTCGGAGCCCACCCGGGTGCCGTAGTAATACTGCTCGGTCTCGACGCCGTCGATGATGGCCCGCCAGATCCGATCGGGCGAGGCCTTGACGTAGACGCTGTAGACGTGGTCGGGCGTGGTCATCGGTCGTCGCTCCATGTGCTGCTTGAGGGCGCTCAGCGCGCCCAGGACGGGCTCGGCGTACTTGCTGATCCAGCGGTCGTGGATGAGCCGGATCGGAACGGGATTGAGGTAGTGCCGCTTCTCGCGGCCCACCTTCCGGGTCGACAGGAGTCCCGCCTTCTCCAGCACTCCCAGGTGCCGCATGACGCCGAACCGGGTCATCTCCGGCAGGTAGCCGCACAGCTCGCCGAGCGTCTGGCCATCGCGCTCGTACAGCCGATCGAGGAGACGTCGCCGACTCGGATCACTCAGCGCCCGGAACGCCGGTGCCATCGGGTCCATGTCGCCGGCGACTATATGTGACTGTTTAGTCACATGTCAAGACGGGAATCGCTGATCGGGGTTGGCGACCACCAGGTCGAACGTGGATGCCGGGCGAACCCGGCTGAAGTAGTACGCCTCGGCGGGATCCCAGCGCGCGTGCCAGGCCGCGGCGAACGTGTCGCCGTCGCGGGCCACGAGGCGGCGATGGCGTTCCTCGACGGGAACGTCGACCAGGACGGAAAGCTCGACGAGGTTCGCGAGCTGGGGCGCGCTCGAGTAGGCGCCCTCGAGCACGACGATGCCCGAAGGATGTCGCGTCACCACATGAGACGCCATGGCATAGGAGCCGTCAGGCCTGGTTCCGGCGTCGAAATCGAACGGATGCCACGACGCGGCCCTGCCGGCCAGGAGGGGCTCGAGCGCTTCCTGGCGCAGGCGTTGCCAGTCGAGCACGTCAGCCACCCGGGCGGCTGCGTCGCGCGCGTCCCAGCCCTCATCGGTAATGTCCGCCGCGAAGAAATCGTCGCTCGGCACCACGACGCCGTCGACCGTCCCGGCGACCATCGCCGCGATCGTCGACTTGCCGCAGCCGCTGCCCCCATCGATCGCCAAGATCATCGGCACGCCAGCCTCGCGGTCGCGGATCCGGCGACGAATCCCGATGACGATCGTCGACGCGGCGGCGGCAAGGCCTCGATCCTGAGAAGCGTAATCGGCCGACATCAGCCCTCCTCGATCATCGCACTGTGTCGCAGCGACCGGGCGTCTATCGTGACGCGATGATGGATTTCGGGCGGTTCGAGGTCCTGACGTTCGATTGCTATGGCACGCTCATCGATTGGGAAACGGGCATCGCGGCCGGGCTGCGGTCAGCCCTCGGGAAATATGCACGCGACGTGCATGACGACGAGCTGCTCGCCTCGTTCGCCCGGCACGAATCGGCCTTCGAAGGCGGACCGTATCTGAGCTATCGCGAAATCCTCGCGAGAATCGCCCACGCACTCGCTCGCGATCTTGACGCCCAAATCACCGCTCAGCAGGCCGAAGCCTTCGCCGATTCTGTTGGCGACTGGCCGGCTTTCCCGGATTCGGCCGACGCCCTCCGCGCGCTGCATGAGCGATTCCGCCTGGGCGTCATCACCAACTGTGACGACGACCTGTTCGCGCGATCGAACGAGCGACTGGGCGTCGAGTTCGACTGGGTCGTTACGGCCCAGCAGGTCGGCAGCTACAAGCCCGACCCGCGCAATTTCACGGTCGCCGTGGAGCGGATCGGCGTCACCCGGGACCGGATCCTCCACGTCGCCCAGAGCCTGTTCCATGACCACGTGCCGGCCAAACGCCTGGGGCTGTCCACCGTCTGGATCAACCGCCGGCACGGCCGGCCCGGCAGCGGCGCAACGCCTCCGGCCGAAGCGAAGCCGGATCTCGAGGCTCCTGATATGGCGTCCTTCGCCGAGCGGGCCCTCGCGTAGCTTGGCTCGCGCTTCCGGTTTGTCGTTCACACGGTCCGGGTCCGGGCGCGATCGGGCGGGTTTCGCGGCGGTGCCCGCACGACGCCATGACCTACCTCGATCGAAACCTGATCAGCCCCGCGGCGACCACGTGACGATGCCGATCGGCAGCGGGCCCTGGCCGGCCAATCCGAACTGGCCGTTCTCCTCGACCAGGAGGCGCTCCAGCGTGTCCCGGTAGCGGCGCTCCTTGTCGCCGCCATCGGCGATCCACAGCTGGCGCCGCAGGAACCCCTCGAGCTCCTCCCGGCTGTCGAATCGGCGCGGCTCCCGCTGCGCCTCGGTCAGCTCCGGGAGACGGCCTCGCGCCCGCAGCAGCGAAACGAATTCCGGCATCGCCGGGAGGGGGATCCGCGCCTCGCCATGGACGGGCGGCCAGAATGGCTCGGCGACCGATGCGGGCGCCGACTCCATCAGGACGGCCACACACAGCCGCCGGGTTGCCGCTTCCATCGCCTCGAGGAATGGCACGATCGCCTCGATGTCGTAGCCGACGTGGGCGACGAGCGCGACGTCGGCGATCGGGAATGGGCCAACTACCGCGGCGACCTCCTCGTTGGGCGGCCAGCGGCCCTCGACGATCCGGATATTGGCGATCCCGTGCTCCGCCATGAGCTCGCGAAGGACGGCCAGCATTCCGCCCGACGGGTCCACGGCGACGATCTCGCGACAGGCGAGGGCCAGCGGCAGGGCGTAGCGCCCGGCCCCCGCGCCGATGTCGAGCCACGTGTCGTCGCGCCGGGCGATCGCGGTCAGCAGGTCGAGGACCGGCTCGTTGGTCCGCCGCGGATCGGCCCGGAAGAGCGACGTCACGCGGGCGTAGAAGTCGGCGCCATCGGGCACCTCGCGAACACGGTCGACCTGCTCGCGGTTGGCGCGGACGCGATCCGCCCACCTGGCGGCGCCGGCGGCCGGGTCGGTCACGCGTGGGTTCGGGTCTGGAGCGCCTCGAGGTCGGCGGGCGTATCGACGTCCGGGTTGGCGCCCGCGACGGGCACCTCGAAGACGAGCTCGGGACGAGTCTCGAGCACGGGACCCAGACCGCGGTCGCCGGTCGTCTCGTCGGCGAGGTCGAACGCCTCTCGCCGGAGCAGGATCGGGTTGGGGCCGCCGCCCTCCGCGTAGATCGGCGCGACGACCGGAAGCTCGGAGGTCCGCGCGGCCGCGATGAGCGCCCGGATGACGCCGGGTCGCACCCGTGGCTGGTCGCCCAGGACGAGCAGCGCGGCGTGGACGGGCGTCTCCGCCTCGGCGATCGCGTCGAGGCCGATCTGCAGCGAGCTCGACAGCTCGCGCGGGTCCGGGTTGCGGACGACGCGCTCGTCGAGCCAGTCGATCCCCTCCTCGATCTCGTCCGCGGCGTGGCCCAGGACGACGACAATGTCGTCGATGCCGGCCTCGCGCACGGCGTCGAGGACATGCTCGAGGATCGGCCGACCATCGAGCTCGGCAAGAGCCTTCGGGCTGCCGAATCGCGTCGACGCCCCAGCGGCGAGGACGACGGCACCGACCCTCATCGCGC
>JBGPDX010000049.1:0-14771 GCA_041482475.1 Candidatus Limnocylindria bacterium
GAGGTCGGCGAACTTGCCGCCGTAATCGAAGCCCCAGGTGTAGTGCCAGCCCTGGTCGAAGGCACCCGGGTTGCCGCCGGCGCCGGGGCCGCCCGGCATCCAGCCCATGACGTCGTAGTTGCCGCTGGCGTCCTTCTTGTTGATCTTGTCGGCGATCGCGGTAACGGCCGCGATGGTGGGAGCGCCCTTGCTGATGTCGAGCGCCGACGGGTCACCGCCGGACGCCGTGATCAGGTCCTTGTTGTACCAGAGGGCCCGAGCGTCGGTGTCGAACGGCATCGCGTACGTCTTGCCCTTGTACTGCGTCTCCGCCCAGGCGAACGGGAGGTACTGGTCCTTGAGGCCCACGGCGGATGCCGGCAGCTCGGCCAGGACGCCCTCGGCGGCGCGCTGGGGGACGGTGAACCGGTCGGCCTCGTAGACGTCCGGCGCCACGCCGCCGCGGATCGCGGTGACGAGCTTGGCGACGTCGGTCTCGCTGCCGGGGACGATCGTCATCTTCACGCAGATGTCGGGGTTGGCCGCATTGAACGCATTGACGATGTTGGTGAGGCTGTCGGTGTCAGGCGGGGTGTGGCTGGTCCAGAACTTGACCACCGTCGCGGTGGCCGCGCAGCTCGCACCCGTGACCGGGGTCGGCTCGGCGCTCCCGCCGGCCGAGGCCGGAGCCGAGGCGCTGGCCGCGACGCTTGCCGGTGCACTCGCGACGGTGCTGGGGCTTGTTGTCGTGCTACTACACGCCCCAACCACAAGGGTGATCGCCGCTCCAAGCGCCAACCACCGGAATCGTCCAGAACGCGGACTCATGGCTCCTCCTATTCGAGTGCTGCCGAACGGTCGCGGAAACGGACTTCCGAACCCCTGTAGGCGCGCGAGAGGCGGCGAGAGCGCGACTCCGGTGAACCGGTCCCACGCTCCGCTGGCGCGGAGGCCGTGCGGCCGATGCCGGTGTGGAGCGGGTTCGGCGGTCGCGTGCTCCTCCGCACGCGATGGATCCGTCCTGTCGGAGTCCGGCTCTGTGTACGTTGTGATAATCGATGACACCGTTGTCGTCAAGCCGCCGTCGTGGGAATCCGTTCCCGGTCGGTCGCCGGCATCGAGGCGCCCCCACGCCCCGAGCGCAGCGGCCGATTCGCCACCCGGGCGTAAGATGGTTCCGGACACGGGACCCCGCGAGGCAAGCCGATGAACCTGATCACCGCCCTCCTCCTCCTCGGCGCCGCCGCCGCCCCGCTGGCCGTCCTGGGCGGCTGGCTCGCCGGCCGCCGGGACCCGCATCTCGGAACGCTGGTCCGGGTCGGGGGCAGCGACGGCTGGTGGCGCCAGACGATGCCCTGGCCGCACGGCGTCCAGGAGGACGACGACGTCCACTGGAACTTCGGCCCGGCCGATGAGCCCGGGGCCGACGAGCCGGCCCACGGCCTGACCGTCGATCCCATCCGCCTCCGGCCGGGCGTCCGGTCCCGCCTCCCGGGTCGCCGGCAGGCTCGCTAGCCGCCCGAACGAGCCGCGGCGGCCGTCCGCCGCAGCCGCTCGTGCATCCCACCCATCCAGCCGGCGTCCTTCAGGTAGCGCTTCGGCATCTTCGCCACGATCGTGTAGTTGGCATCGACGACGTTGGCGATCGGCGAGCGGGAGCCCTGGGTGACGAGCTGGTAGGCGTCCATCAGCGACAGGCCCGTCTCGCCGCAGATCCACCCGATCAGCTGGGTATGGGCGATCCGGAAGGCGTCCTCGAGCGGTCGATACGAGCCCGCGACCATGATGCTGTCGTCGTCCTCGAGCCGCGGCCACGGGCAGAACACGCCCTTGACCACGTCGACCGTGAGGATCGTCTCCATGGCGCCCTCGACGGCGACCCCGCAGACCTCGCCCTCGCCCATCGTGTAGTGGCCGTCGCCGATCGAGAACAGGGCGCCCTCCACGTTGACCCCCAGGTAGATCGTCGTTCCCGCCCGCGCCTCCGGCGTGTCCATGTTCCCGCCGAACGCCTCCGGCACGAGCACGTTCCGGACCTCCTGGGCGGCGGGCGCGACCCCGATCGTGCCGAGGAACGGGGCCAGCGGCAGGCGGGCCGTGTGGTCGGAGTCGAGGGCGCGGAAGATGACCTCGCCGGCGGCCGCATCGACCGCGTAGACCCACGTCCGTTCGGGCAGCGCAGGCTGGAGTGTCGGCGTGAACTTCGTGCTGGTCAGCGCGCCGAACAGGGGCACCGTGGTCGATACGGCCCAGTCGCGGGCCGGACGGACGTCGATCAGGTGGATGGCGAGCGTGTCGCCGACCTCGGCGCCCTCGACGTAGAACGGCCCCGTCTGCGGGTTGATGAAGGGATAGACCAACGACCGGCTGGGCAGGTCGTCCACCGAGCGGATCCGGCCGGCGAAGGCGTCCTCGGTGAACAGCTCGAGGACATCGCCGGGCCGAACGCGCAGCACCGGGTCGTAGCCGCCGAAGGTCCAGGCGTACTGCTCCTCGCGCGGCACGAACCGCGTCCTCGCCACCGTGGTGCTCATCGGGCCTCCGTTCGGGCTGCTGGGATCGCCCCATCGTAGCCAGGTCGGGCCCCGCGACACGGCGGTCGGGCCCGGCTGTCATCGGAGGGCGGCCGGTACACTCCCGCAGATGAGCCGAGGCGCCGCGCTCGTGCTGTTGGGGGTGTTCGGCGCCGGGGTCTTCCTGGCCGGCCTCGAGCTGATGATCACGGCGGTCGCCCTGCCGGCAATCATCATCGCCTTCGCAGCGGACCCGATCTTCGCCTTCAAGGAGCTCCGCGAGGCCTCCTGGATCATCACCGGCTATCTCCTCGTGTACGTCGTGGCGATGCCGCTTGCCGGCCGGTTGAGCGACCTGTGGGGGGCCCGGCGGCTGTTCCTCGGCGCGCTCGCCCTGTTCATGGTGGGATCGGCCCTGGCCGGGCGGGCCCAAAGCCTGGAGGAGCTGATCGCGGCCCGTCTCGTCCAGGCGGCCGGCGGCGGGATCCTCGTGCCGGTCGGGACGGCGGCGGCCTCGCACCTGTTCGAGGGTCACGCCCGACCCCGCGCCCTGGGCGTCATCGGCGCGCTGACGTTCCTCGGGATGGCCGCCGGCCCGTTCGTGGGAGCGGCCATCCTCGACGGTCTCCACGTCAATGTCGCGCTTGCCCGGGTGGGCGTCAGCGACGGCCCGCTCGTCGACGCGCTGTCGCCCGCGTGGCGCTGGATCTTCTACGTCAACGTCCCGATCGGGATCGTCGCCCTGGTGCTCGGTTGGGCGGCGTCGCATGGCTGGGACACGCCGCGACGAGCGGGCCGGGTCGATCTCCTGGGCGGCGCCGTCTTCAGCGTGGCGCTGGTCGGTGGACTGCTGGGGCTGACGCTGCTTGGATCCGGCGCCGGCGCGGAGATCAGCGTCGACCCCGGGCTCGTCACGGCGGCGCTGTTCGGCCTGGCGGTGGTTGCGACCGCGCTGACGATCGTCCGGGGCCTCCGGACGACCGACCCCTACCTGGACCCCCGCCTCTTCCGGTCGCCGCTCTTCTCGTCCGCCACGCTCGTGTCACTCCTGACCGGCTACGGCTTCGCCACGGCGATCATCGGCGGCGCGGTGTTCGTGGACCGCGTCCTGTACGGCGGTCCGGACATACAACGGCTGGCCCTCGGGTCGCTCGCCGCGGCGACGGCCATCGGGGCCCTCGCGTCGGGGTTCCTCGTCCGCGTCCTGTCGTTCCGGCTCGTCACCCTGATCGGCCTGGGCGCCAGCGCGCTCGCCCTGCTCGCCATGTCGCGCTGGGCGGCCGACACGGGGATCGGTTCGGTCGCCCTGACGCTGGCGCTGTTCGGGCTGGGCTTCGGGCTGACCGTGACACCCCGCTCGACCGCCGCGGTCGAGGCCGTCGGCCGGCGCTCGTTCGGGATGGCCTCGGCGACCGTCACCCTGGCGCGGATGGTCGGCATGGCGGTGGGCCTGGCCATCCTGACGGCCTACGGCTCGACGACGATCGAGCACCTCTACGACCGCGTCCACGCCACGGACGACGCCTACAAGCAGTTCATCCCGGTCGACCTGCGCGACAGGCCCCTCCGCGACGGCCTCGTCGTCCAGGCGCTCGAGACGTGGGCGGCGGGCGAGGGCGCACGGATCCTCAGCGGCATCTTCCTCGCCGCGGCCGTGGTCACCGTCGTGGCCGTCCCGCCCGCGCTCGTCATGCGCGGGCGGCCGCGTATGCTGGCCGCGGAGGCCCCGGCGGGCGCCGGAGCTCCGACCCCACGAATGGACGGCAATGGCCCGGACGACATCGAGCCCACGCTCGCGCTCTGACCGGGGTCCGGCGCGCCGCCGGCCGACCCGCGAGGCTCGCGCCAGATCCGCGGCCCTCACGAGCAAGGGCGAGGAGCTGCTGCCGCCGCCTCCGGCCCCCAGGCCGGACGCCGTCCGCATCCTGGGCGTTCGCAACGGCAAGCGGATGAAGCTGGCCGGCCTCGACGACCTCAAGCTCGCGCTTCGTGGCGACTGCTGGGCATGGATCGACGCGACCGACCCGGAGCCGGCGACCCTGGGTCGGTTGGCCGAGACGCTCGGCCTCCACCCACTCGTCACCGCCAACATCGGCGAACGCAACCAGCGCGCCAAGGTCGAGCAGATCGGCGACGTCTTCCACATCGTCATGTTCGCCCTGAAGTTCGAGAAGGGCGCCGAAGCCACGGAGATCGACTTCGTCCTGTCGCCGAAATTCCTGCTGTCGGTGCATGCCACCGACTGGGACCCGTACGCCGCGCCGCAGCTCCGCGAGGATCCCACCGGCCACCTCGCCAAGGGCGCCGACTACCTGCTCTACACCCTGAGCGACTGGATCGTGGACGGCTACTTCCCGGTCCTCGATCGCATGGCCGACGAGATCGACCAGCTCGAGGACGACGTCATCGCCAAAGCGTCGCAGCAGACGCTCCATCGACTGTTCGTCCTCAAGCGCGAGCTGCTGGCGCTCCGCCGGGCGACCTCGCCCGCCCGTGAGATCTTCAACTCCCTGACGAACCGCGACGTCGGCCTGATCGACCCGGACCACATCGTCTATTTCCGGGACGTGTACGACCACCTGATCCGGGTGACGGACGAGCTCGACAACTACCGCGAGCTCGTGTCGGGGACCCTCGACGTCTATCTCTCGACGATCAACAACAACCTGTCGCTGATCATGAAGCGGCTGACCGGCGTCACCGTCATCGTGGCCGGGATCGGCTCCGTGGCCGGGATCTTCGGGATGAGCGAGGCGGGCTCGGCATTCGCGGGCGGCGAGGCCGGCGGGTTCTGGATGGTCGCCCTGGGGACCATCGCCCTGGCCGTCGCGGCCGCGGCCTTCCTTCGGCGGATCGACTGGATCTGACGGCCGTCAGGGCCGGTTGGCGGTGTCAGCCGCAGGCAACGGGCTTCGGAGTCGGGTGGGCGGCGGCGTGGTCGGCCGGCCCGCTGGAGAGGAGCGTCGCCTTCAGCATCAGCTTCGGGTAGATGTGGCTGGGCCCCTCGGAGGTCTGCAGCCAGAGGAGCCCGGTGCCCTCGTCGTAGAGGTTCGTCAGGTTGAAGCCGGCCGGCACGTGACGTCGAACCTCGACGACCTCGTAGAGGAACAGCATGTCGTCGCTGGTGTAGACGTTGACGATCATGCCCTTCATCGCGGCCCCGCCGTTGATCTTCGACGCGTCGAGCATGGGCAGGAACATCCCCTTCCGGGCATGGGCGTAGATGTACGTGCCGCGCGGGTCGCCGGGCGGCCCGAACGCATCGTGGTACAGCGCGACGTTGCACGGCGGGTAGGCCGGGTCCGGCTGCTTGATGATCGGCAGGTCGATTCGCAGCGCCGGCATCTGGATGCGGGTCGCCAGCCGGTCGGCCGGGAACGACGGGCCGGGGCTGGCGGCGCTCGTCCCGGATGGGCTCGGCGTCGTCGGGCCGGGGGTCGGCTGGACGGCCACCGACGTCGGCGTCGGCGACGGGACCGGCCCGGCCTCGGCCGGGTCGGTGTAGGACAGGAGCCCCGCCACCACGAGGGTCACGCCGGCCGCGGTCAGCACCGCCGGCAGGAGGCGGCCACGGATCAGGTCGAGAGGGCTGGACATCGAGCGGCCAGCCTAGCAGCGGCCGTGAACAGGCGCCCGCGGACCCTCGTACTGCTACGCTCCCGCCGATGCGCTCGCGCCTGCCGGTCCTTGCCGGGCTCGTGTCCGGCGTGCTCGTCGCCGCACTGATCGTCGTCGCCATGGTCGCCCTGGCGCCCGATCCGGCGCCGACCGCTCCCGCCGCCACGGCCCTCCCGTCGCTGCCGGCGTCGCCCTCACCCACCCCCACCGCCGTTCGCGGGCCATCGGCCAGCCCGGCCACCGCCAGCGCCACCGTCGGGAGCGCGAACTTCCATGTCGGCGAGATGGCCCCGCCGCTGCGCCTGCCCGAGGTCGGCGGCGGCACGGTCGACCTGGCGGCGCTGCGCGGGCGACCGGTCTGGGTCAACTTCATGCGCACCGACTGTCCGCCGTGTCGCGACGAGTTCCCGCTGATGAACGGGTTCGCCGTCCGCTACGCGAGCACGAATCTTCTCGTCGTGGCGGTCGACATCCGCGAGGCCGAAGCGACGGTCGACGACTTCGCCCGCTCCCTCGGCGCGACCTTCCCGGTCGGTCTCGACACCGATGGCTCGGCCCAGGCCGCCTGGGGCGCCATCGTCCTGCCGGTCCACTTCTGGGTCGACGCCGGCGGCGTCATCCGCGACGGGGCCCTGGGCGGCATCGGCCCGGACATCATGGCCCGCGGCCTGTCGACGATCCTCCCCGGCGTCTCCGTCACGCCGTGACGCGCGGCCCAACGACCGCCGACAGTGGCAGTGGCTGGGCGGCGATTCGCGACCGTGCCGTCGCCCTCGCGGATGCCCGCCCGCCGCTCGTCGTCGTCAGCGACTTCGATGGGACGTTGTCGCCGATCGTCTCCGACCCAATGGGCGCGGCGATCGTGCCTCTCGCACGGACGGCCCTGCGCCGCCTCGCCCGGCTGGCCGAGGCACGTCCCGATCGGCTGTCGGTCGTGGTGCTGTCCGGCCGCGCCTCGGTCGATCTCGCCGGCCGGGTCCGCGTCGGCGGCGTGCGCTACCTGGGCAACCACGGGCTGGAGGCCGGCGCGCTCGCGCGTCGCTCCCGCGTCGAGCGGCTCGCGGTGAGCGCCGACCCGGCGCTGGCCGGCTACATCGCGCCGGCCGAGGCACTCGCCCGACGCGTCGCGGCGAGGCTTGGCGATCCCGACTGGCTGTTCGTCGAGCTGAAGGGCCCGTCGGTGGCGTTCCACTTCCGCCAGGCGCCCGATGCCGATGTCGCTCGCGAGGCGCTGCTGGCCGCGATCGAGGCGAGCGAACGCGAGGCGGGCGGGACCGGGCTCGTCCGGCTCGAGGGCCGGAAGATCGTCGAGCTGCGGCCCGATGGCGCCGGCGGCAAGGGCCGGGCGATGGAACGGCTGATCGCCCGCGATCGGCCCGGCGCCGTGCTGGTCATGGGCGACGACGTGAGCGACGCGGAGGCGTTCCGCGTCGTCGTGGCAGCCAGGGAGCGGGCCGAGCTCGACGGTCTCGCCCTCGCCGTCCACGGCGCGAGCGAGACGCCGCCCCAGGTCGTGGCCGCAGCCGATGCGATCCTCGCCACGCCGCGCGACGCGGGACGGCTGCTTGCCGCCGTCGCGTCGGCCGTTGAGGGGCGGGAGCGGCGGTAGCCTGGTCTAGCCGATCGCCCGGGCCGCCTGTCCGACGATCTCGAGCAGCGGGCCCGGCAGGAGCCCCAGGACGATCGTCAGGGCAGTCGCCACGGCGAGGCCGCCCCACAGCAGTCGACTGTGGGTCAGCGGGGGGGCGTCGGTCCGCGGCTCCCGCATGAACATGTAGACGACGACGCGGAGGTAGTAGAACGCCGCCGCCGCGGCGTTGAGCACGGCGATCACCGCGAGAACCGCCAGCGGCCCGCCGGCCTGGACCGCGGCCAGGATGACGTAGGCCTTGGCGAAGAACCCGGCCGTCGGTGGGATGCCGGTCAGCGACAGCAGGAACAGCGTCATGAGGATCCCGAGCAACGGCTCGCGTCGACCCAGCCCGGCGAACGTGTCGAGGTTGGAGGTCACGCCCGCCCGCCGCTGGAGGGCGCCGATCACGGCGAACGCGCCCAGGTTCATGAACGAGTACGCCGCGCCGTAGAAGAGCAGCCCCTCGAGCCCCTCCATCCGTCCCGCGGCGTAGGCCGCCAGCCCCACGAGCATGTAGCCGGTGTGGGCGATCGAGCTGTAGGCGAGCATCCGCTTGACGTTGGTCTGCGTCAGCGCGACGAGGTTGCCAAGGGTCATGGTGGTCGCGGCGAGGACGACGATGATCGCCTCCCACTGGCTCTTCAGCGGGCCCAGGGCCTCGACGAACAGGCGGAGGATCAGCGCAAACGCGCCGACCTTCGGTCCGACCGACAGGTAACCGGTGACGGGCGTCGGCGAGCCCTGGTAGGCGTCCGGCGTCCAGTAGTGGAACGGCACGGCGGCGATCTTGAAGGCGACGCCGGTCGTCATGAAGGCGAGGCCCATGGCCAGCCCGGCCGAGATGCCGCCGGGCCCCAGGGTGCCGAGGTGGCTCGCCACGGCGGCCACTCGCGTCGAGCCGGTCAGGCCCCAGACGAAGGCCAGCCCGAACAGGAAGATCGCGCTCGAGAACGAGCCCAGGAGGAAGTACTTGATGGCGCCCTCGGTCGAGTAGCCGTCGGTCTTGTGGAAGCCCGCCAGCAGGTAGCCGGGCAGGACCATCAGCTCGAGGCCCAGGAACAGCAGCAACAGGTCGGTCGAGGCGGCGATGAGCATCGCTCCGCTCATGGCGAAGATGAGGACGGTCGAGAACTCGGCGATGGGCAGGTCGCGCGGCTCGAGGTAATCCGGGGCGAAGGAGATCGTCAGGGCGACGATGGCGACGAACAGGATGTCCAGGAACGTCGTCAGCCGATCGACGGTGTAGGCGCCCCCGTACGCCGTGCGGTCCTGCCCGCCGACGGCGATCGTGACGACCGCCACGACGGCGAGGCCGACGAGGGCGGTGGCCAGCGCAAGGTCGCGCCGCCGGGGGACGGCGAGGTCGACGAGGAGGACCGCCGTCCCGGCCATCACCGCGACCATGAGTGGCAGGATCGCGACGAGGTCCGGGTTCGTCATCGGACGTCCGGTCCGGCCGCTTCGGCGACCAGCGAGCGTTCCCCGGTCCGCGTCCGGTTGGCGGCGGCGAGCAGCCGGCCGACGACGACCGCGCCGATCATCGCCAGCGCCGCGACCGGCACGATCAACGGCACGCTGACGGCCGTGCCCTTCGCGGCATCGTCGAGCACCGACCGGACGGAGCCGCCGACGAGGTCGAGGACGAGCCCGGGGAACAACCCGAAGACGACGACGAGCGCGGCCAGCGGGGCCAGCGTCAGGATCTCCACCGGCCGCATGTCCGTCAGGTGGTCCCGGATGCCGGCAAAGAACCCGGACACGTCGCCGGTCACGACCCGCTGGAACATCCACAGCAGGTACGCCGCGGCGAGGATCATCGCCAGCGCCGCGATGGCGGCGACGATCGGGCTGAAGGTGAACGCCCCGACGAGGACGAGGAACTCGCCGACGAACCCGGACAGCCCGGGCAGGCCCGCCGAGGCGAAGACGAAGAAGCCCAGGACGGCGGCATAGACGGGCGTGATCCCGGCGAGGCCGCCCATCCGGGCGATCGTTCGGTCGTGGGTCCGCTCATAGATGACGCCCACCAGCAGGAACAGGGCGCCGGTGATGAGCCCGTGGTTGACCATCTGGAGGATGGCGCCCTGCATGCCCTGCTCCTGGAAGATGAAGATCCCCAGGGTCACGAAGCCCATGTGGCTGACCGAGCTGTAGGCCACCAGCTTCTTGAGGTCGGGCTGGACCAGGGCGACGATCGCGCCGTAGACGATCGCGATCAGGCTCAGGACGATGATCGGCGGGGCGAACGTGTGCGCCGCCGCGGGGAACAGCGGCAGGCTGAACCGGATGAACCCGTAGGCGCCGAGCTTCAGCATGATCGCGGCGAGGATCACCGATCCCGCAGTCGGCGCCTCGACGTGGGCGTCCGGCAGCCAGGTGTGGAACGGGAACATCGGGACCTTGATCGCGAAGGCGAGGAAGAATGCACCGAAGGCGAGCAGTTGCAACCCGGCGTCGAAGCCGCCCGTGCCGGCGAATGCCCGCAAGGCCTCGAAGTCGAAGGCGCCCGTCCACTGGCCGCCGTGGCCGGCCTGGTAGGTGAAGGCCGTGGCGAGGATGGCGACCAGCATGAGCAGCGACCCGACGAGGGTGTAGAGGACGAACTTGATCGTCGCGTAGATCCGGTTGCTGCCGCCCCAGATGCCGATGATCAGGTACATCGGGACGAGGACGATCTCCCAGAAGATGTAGAAGAGGAACGTGTCGAGGGCGACGAACACGCCGATCATCCCGACCTCGAGGATCAGGAACGAGACCATGTACTCCTTGATCCGGTCCTGGATCGGTCGGAACGAGGCGAGGATGCTGATCCACATCAGCGTCGTCGTCAGCACGACCAGGACGAGCGACAGGCCGTCGACACCCAGCTTGTACTGGATGCCGAACAGGGGGATCCAGTCGGCCTGCTCGACGGACTGGAAGCCGGTCGTCCCGACGTGGAAGCCGGCCAGCAGGACGAGCGAGGCGACCCAGGTGACGAGGGCCGTGCCCAGGGCGACCGGCCGGGCGGACGTCCGGGGCAGGATCGCGACGAGGATGGCGCCCGCCAGCGGCAGGAAGGTCACGATCGACAGGATCGGCAGCGCCCCCGCGTTCACCGGCTCCCCGCGGCGATGAGGAGGTACGAGCCGGCCATGACGATCAGCCCGATGGCGATCCCCAGCGCGTAGTTCTGGACGTGGCCGGTCTGGACGCGGCTGAGTCGCCGTCCGCCCAGGCTGGTCAGGCTGCCGACGGCGTTGACGGTGCCGTCGACGACCTCGCGGTCGAACCACCACACGGCGGCGGCGACCCGGCCACCGATCCGGATGAAGAGCAGGTCGTTGAGATCGTCGAACCACCACTTGTTGAGCGATGCCCGGTAGAGGAAGCGGCTCCAGCCCGCGCGCGCGATGAGGGTGCTGACGACCTCCGGTCGGGCCCGCCCGCGGAGCCCGAACAGCTCGACGCCGAAGAACCGCCAGGCGACGGCGATGCCGACGGCCGCGATCGTCGCGCTGGCCAGCAACAGCATGCCGTCGATCCCGAAGGCCGCGAACGGCGCCTCCAGGTGGCCGGACAGGGCGACCGACTGGGCGAACACGGGCTCGAGCCAGCGATGGATCGCGCCGCTCTCCGGTGGGAAGCCGAGGGCCAGGCCGAGCAGCGCCGACGGGATCGCGAGGAGGACGAGCGGGACGGTCATCGACGGGGGCGACTCGTGGATCTTCGGCTCGACGTGGGGATCCACCCGGCTCGGGCCCCAGAAGGTCATCCCGATCAGCCGGAACATGTAGAAGGCGGTCACGCCGGCAACGACGAAGCCGATCCCCCAGACCCACAGGAAGCCGTTCCTGAACGCGCCGCCCAGGATCTCGTCCTTGCTGAAGAAGCCGGCCAGCGGCGGGATGCCGGAGATGGCGACGGCGCCGACGAGCATCGTCCAGTAGGTGATCGGGATCCGCCGCCACAGGCCGCCCATCCGGCGCATGTCCTGCTCGTCGTGGACGGCGTGGATGACCGACCCGGAGTCGAGGAACAGCAGGCCCTTGAAGAAGCCGTGGGACATGAGGTGGAAGATCGCCGCGGTCCACGCCCCCACGCCGAGGGCGGCGAACATGTAGCCGAGCTGAGACAGGGTCGAATAGGCCAGCACCCGCTTGATGTCGGTCTGGGTCAGCGCGATCGACGCCGCCAGGAGGGCGGTGAAGATGCCGATCGCGGCGACGATGACCATGACGCTGGGGGCGTGGGCGAAGATCGGATTGGCCCGCGCGACGAGGTACACGCCTGCGTTGACCATCGTCGCGGCGTGGATGAGGGCGGACACCGGAGTCGGGCCCTCCATCGCGTCCGGCAGCCAGACGTGGAGCGGGAACTGGGCGCTCTTGCCGACGGCGCCGGCGAAGACGAGCACCGCGACCACCGCGATCGGGATGACGTTCGACTCGCCGTTGGCGATCAGCTTGTCGATCGACGCCCGGATGTCGAGCGTCCCGGTGCTGACGAAGATCGCCATGATCCCGAGGGCGAAGCCCACGTCACCGACGCGGTTGACGATGAACGCCTTCTTGCTCGCCAGCGCCGCGGATCGCCTGCGGTACCAGAAGCCGATGAGCAGGTAGCTCGACAGGCCCACCAGCTCCCAGGCGACGAAGACGACCAGCCAGTTGCTGGCGAGGACCAGCAGCAGCATCGAGAACATGAACAGGTTGAGGTAGGCGAAGAACCGCCAGTAGCCGCCGTCGTGCCTCATGTAGCCGATCGAGTAGACGTGAACGAGCATCCCGATCGTCGTCACGACAATGAGCAGGCAGGCGGTCAGGTTGTCGACGAAGAAGCCCGCGTCGACGTTGAAGCTGCCGGCCGGGATCCAGCGGTAGAGGCTGATCGCGTGGCCCTCGGGGCCGAACGGCCCGCCGCCGGTCAGGGCCGTGAAGGCGACGACCATGCTCAGCGCCCAGCTGACGACGACCAGCCCGACGGGGATCCAGAACGCCTCGCGATCGAGCCGTCGCCCGATCGCGGCGGTCACCAGGAAGCCGACGAGCGGGAGAGCGACGACGAGCGTGACGATGACGTCGAACATCGTCAGCGCCGCATCGCGTCGTATTCGTCGACGAGGGGGGTGTTGCGGTTACGGAAGATGGCGATGACGATCGACAGTCCCACGGTCGCCTCGGCGGCGGCGACGGCCATGACGACGATCGCGATGACCGAGCCGTCCGTGGCGAGCCCCTTGATGAACGAGCCGAAGGCGACGATCGCCAGGTTGACGGCGTTGAGCATCAGCTCGATGGACATGAGCATGCTGATCGCGTTCCGCCGGGCGAGGAAGCCGAACGTCCCGATCGCGAACAGCAGCCCGGACAGGACGAGATAGGCGTCGAGCGAGTCGCTCACGACGGTCCGCCTTCCTCGCGCTTGGCGAGGAACACGCCGCCGACGACCGCCGCGAGCAACAGGACGCTGACGATCTCGAACGGCAGGACGTAGTCTGCGAACAGGACCCTCGCGAGCTGGTCGGTCGCCGTGTGGACGCGCTGCGCGAGCGCCTGCCAGTCGGTCGCCCCGACGGTCAGGGCGATGACGATGGCGAGGATGACCGCGGCGATTGCCGCCCCGATCGCCTGCGTCTGGAACACCAGCCGGCTGGGGGCCGCCTTGGTCTGGGTCAGCATGATCGCGAACAGGATGAGGACGCTGATCGCGCCGATGTAGATGAGCACCTGGGCCGCCGCGACGAGCGGAGCGCCGGCGATCACGTAGATCCCGGCCAGGGCGCCGAAGCAGACGATCATCGCCAGCCCGCAGCGGATGATGTCGCGCATCGTCACGACCAGCAGCCCCGACCCGATGAGGATCTCGGCCAGGACGAAGAACAGGATGTCGTCGCCCCAGCGGATGAGCCCCAGGATCGCCAGGCCGACCGGCAGGCCAACCGCGGCGCCGATGAGGACGAAGACGCCGAGGATCGTCAGCAGGCTGCGCGGCACCGTGTTGGCCTAGCGATGGCGGGCGTGACCGGCGCCCGCTCCGTGGCCGTCAGCGTGAGAGTGGCCGTGACCGTTCGAGCCGTCACTGCCGTTGCCGGCGATCGACGCCGGCAGGACCGGCAGCAGCCGGTCCGGCTGGATGAGGCGGCCCTGGGCCATCGCCCGCTGGACCCAGTCGCGCTCCTTGCGAATGTACGTGACCTCCGTCTCGCGATCGACCTCGGCGATCGCCATCAGGTCGATCATCGGCTCCTCACGGCTCGAGTGGGCAAGCTCGATGTCGGCGCCGTGGCGCAGGGCGTCGTACGGGCAGGCGTCGACGCAGATGCCGCACAGGATGCAGCGGCTCTCGTCGACCTCGTACTTCTGGAGGATCCGCGGCTTCGGCATGAGGGCGCCCGTCGGGCACGTCTCGGCGCAGCGGCCGCACGACACGCACGGCGTGTCGTTGAGGCTCATGTCGAGCGGCGTGGTGACGAGCGTGTCGAACCCGATCCGCATGAAGTCGTAGCAGGCGGCCCCGACGACCTCGGCGCAGACGTTGGCACAGCGGCCGCAGTCGATGCAGCGCGACGGCTCGCGGAGGATGAACGCGTGGGAGTCGTCGCGGATGTAGTCGTGGTTCTGGCCGGTGAAGCGGTTCTCGGTGACGCTGCGGTAGCCGGCGCCCTGGTGGTATTGCGGCTCGAGCGTCTGGAGCGTGGTCCCGTACTCGATCCCCAGCCGCCGCAGGTCGCAGAAGCCGATGGCCTCGCAGGTGCACTGCAGACAGCGGGTCGACTCGGCCATCGCCTCGGCCCGGGTGTACGGGATCTCGTACTCGAGGTAGCTCTTGTTGCGGACCTCCGCCTCCATCGCCTTGAGGCGGTAGCGCGGCTCCTTGACCTCGCTCGTGAACGGGACGATCGACAGGAACTCCGGCTGCGGCTCGGCGAGGGTCTGGCGGGTCCGGATGGCGGCCAGGTCGAGGCCCTTGAGGTAGGCGTCGGCGGCATAGGCCGCCCGGCGTCCCTCGGCCACCGCCGCGACGACGGTCGACGCGCCGATCCGCAC
>JBGPDX010000050.1:0-14662 GCA_041482475.1 Candidatus Limnocylindria bacterium
CGGCGTCGTGTCCTATGCCCTCCTGTCGGCGAGCCTCCCGGCGGGCGCCGCGTCGCTCGACACGATCCCGGAGGGGACTCAGGCGCGCCGCCGGCGCGGCCCGTGACGACCGTCGTGGCGATCGTCGTGCTGGCCGGCGGTTTCGCCGTCGCGGCGGCGGTGACGGCCGCCGTCGATCGCCGATGGCGGCTCGGGTTGGCGAATCCCGCAATCGCCTGGCTCGTCCTGACGGCGATCTTCTTCGGCATCGGGTCGTTCGCCATCGCCGTCGACGGCCGACCCGGTCCGGCGGCCTTCACCGGCGCAGCGGTCGCGGCGTTCGGGCTAGGGTTGTTCGGCTCGGATCGCCTCGCCTCGCGGCGCGCCATCGAACCCGCCGCAGCCACGGCAGCCAGCAGCCCCGACCGCACCCGTCTCGGAGCCGTCGCGCTGCTGGCGGCCATCGCCATCGGGGCCGTCGCGCCAACGCTCCTCCGCACCGGCCTGCCGTTCCTGGTCAACGACATCACCGGGGCGCGGGCCGAGCTCGCCGGCCTCGCCGTCCAGCTCATCCGGGTGGCGCTGCCCGGCGCGGCGGCCGTCGCCCTGGTCGGCGCACTGCACTCCACCGAACGAAGGACCGTGCGGCTCGCGGCGGCGGCCATCGTCGCCGTCGGCGTGTTCGAGCTCCTCCTCGCCAGTCGCTACCTGCTCGCGGAGCTCGCTGCGACGCTCGGGCTGGTCGTGCTGTTGAGCGGCCGAACGATCCCGGCGCGGGTCGTCGGCGCGGTCGTCGTCGTGGGGCTGATCCTGTTCGCCGGGATCCAGCTGCTCCGGGCGGTCGACCAGGCGCAGGGCCGCGAAGGCGCGTTCGTCGTCGAGCGGACGGTCAATCGGATCGTCCTCATCCAGCCCCGGACGCTCGACGCGCTGATGACGGTGATCCCCGCCGAGCACGACTACTTCCGGGGCCTGACGTGGGTCCGGCGCCTGGCCGCGGCCATCGGCCGCGACGACGTCCCCAACCTGGGCTACTGGATCTATCCGCGCGTCGTCGGCGACCCGCAGGCGACAGCCGGCTACGCCGCGCCGGGATGGCTCGGCGAGGCGTGGGCCAACCTCGGCTGGGCAGGACTCGTGCTGTTCGCGCTCCTCGGCGCGGCGGTGGAGCGACTGGGATCCCTGATCGCGACCCGCCGCATCCGGCCGGGCGGACCATCGACCGCCGATCTTGCGGCCGGCGCCATGGCCGTCCTGTTCGTGGCCAGAACCCACGCCCTGGGCGTCGTCGGGCTGGCCGTCCTGATGGCCCTCGTCGTCGCGTGGCGATTGCTTGCCGCGCCGCTCGATGGCCTCGCCACTGACGTCAGGCGGACGCTCGCCTGGCGAACCTGAGGCGCAACGCCTAACCGTAGGGCGAGGGCGAGACCGCTGGGGACGGGATGAGCACGCGGCGGACGGGCGGGAAGTGCTTCGCGATCCAGGCGCGACAGACATCCAACTTGAGGGCGAACGACGTGCCGCCCGTCCCGACGGCGTACGTCCGCGGCCCGAAGACCACCCGGTCGACCTTCGACAGGTCGACGGTGCTGAACAGCCGGAACAGGTCAGCGGCTCGATTGAGCGGCAGATCCGTGCGCACCGTCTCACGGGCGATCTGGATCAGCTCCGCCACGTTCGCCAGGCCCCGTCGGCGAACCTTGTCGAGCGCGGCCAGGACGAGCATCTGCTGGCGCCGGGCTCGCCCGAAGTCGTTGTCGCCCTTCCGGCTGCGGGCGAAGATCAGCGCGTTCTGGCCGTTGAGGTGGCTGGTTCCGGCGGGCAGCCCCCAGCCGCGCTGGTGCGGGTTGACCCAGTACTCGGGGTCGTAGTACGCCGTGTCGAGGGTGATGTCGACGCCACCCACGGCACCGACCAGCCGCTTCACGCCGGCGAAGCCGATGAACGCATAGCCATCGATCTCGATCCCGAAGGCGCGGCTGACGGCCGCCTCCATGCCGGCTCCGGCGTTCATGCCCCTCGACTCGAGGTACGCGTACATGGCGTTGACCTTGGAGCCGTAGGTGCCCGCCGCGGGCAACGGGAAGTTGACCGTGTCGCGCGGAATGCTGAAGCCCGCGCTCTTGCCCGTCGTTGGGTCGACCGACACGACCATGATCGCGTCGGTGCGGTTGCCGGGATGGGCGGGACGGTAGTCGGAGCCGAGCAGGAGGATGGTCACCCGGCCGTCGGTGCCCACGAGCGGGTCGACGCCCGGCGGGAGCGGCGTCGGGGTCGGGGTCGGCGACGCCTGCGGATTCGGTGACGGGGTCGGCGGCAACGGCGGGTAGTTGTCGCTGGTGACCGGCGGCAGCTTGTCGGGCGCCTTCGGCAGCGACGTGACCGCCAAACCGACACCGCCGGCGGCCACGACGAGGACGACGACCAGCCCCAGGACGGCGACCGCGCGGCTGCGCGTCGTCATGGCGGCCCATGTCTGGCGCACCCGGGACATGGGCGGACCATACCGGACCGCCCAAAAACGTGACCAGCCTGACGATGGTCCTGCCCAGCGGCTGACTGGACGGACTCCGTATCATGACCCGCGTCCCGTGCCCGGGAGGGAGGTTCGTCATCCGCCGACACATCGCGGCGCTCCGCCTTGCGTTGATGGCGGCCGACGCGGCGAGCGCAGGATTCCTGTTCATCGCCGTGTCCCTCGTCCGCTTCGGGGGCACCTGGCGCGACGTCTGGCGCGGGGTCGGGGTCGAACCGACGCTGGCCATCGCCGTCTACGCCCTGACCTGGACGTTCGTCCTGTGGCTGCTTGGCCTCTACCGGCTCCGAGCCAGGTGGACGACGCGGACGGAGCTGGCCGACATCGGCCGGGCGGCGCTGCTGATCGCGCTGGCCGCGTTCAGCGTCCTGTTCGCCCTCAAGGTGCCGAACGTCAGCCGCTTGTTCCTGCTGACCCTGTTCGCGGCGCAGGTCGGCGTGACGATGGTCTCCCGGATGGCCATCCGCGCCATCCTTCGCGCAGCGCGGGATCGTGGCCGCCTGACCCGCTACATGCTGATCGTGGGGACTGGCGCCGCGGCCCAGCGGTTCGCCGACCGCCTCGCTCAACACCCGGAGCTGGGGCTTCGGGTCATCGGTCACCTCGCGGCGACAACCGGGTCACCCGTGGCCGTGGCTCTACCGGTGCTCGGCACGATCGATGCGATCGAGGAGGTTTTCCACCAGCGGATCGTCGACGAGGTCGGCATCTGCCTGCCGCCCGCGGAGGTGACCCTCGTCGAGCCCATCACCCGCCTGTGCGAGGAGGAAGGCAAGATCGTCCGAATTCCCCTCGACGAGTTCAGCCTGACGCTGCCCGGCGGGCGAACGGAGGAGTTCGACGGCATGGAGGTGCTGTCGCTGGTTTACGGCCCGGACCGGACCGTGAGCCTCGTGGCCAAGCAGCTGGTCGACACCATCCTGGCGTCTCTCGCGCTGCTCGTGCTGTCGCCCGTGCTGGTCGCCATCGCCGCTGCCATTGCCGTGCTCGATGGCCGGCCGATCCTGTTCCGTCAGACCCGCGTGGGACTCCATGGGCGGCCGTTCGTCGTCATCAAGTTCCGGACCATGGTCCCCGACGCCGAAGAGCGGCTGGCAGGGCTCGAGGCGCTCAACGAGATCCACGGCCACGCGTTCAAGCTGACCGACGACCCGCGGCTGACCCGGACCGGGCGATTCCTTCGGGCGACCAGCCTGGACGAGCTGCCCCAGCTGTGGAACGTGATCCTGGGCCAGATGAGCCTCGTGGGCCCGCGGCCACCGCTGCCGCGAGAGGTTGCCGGCTACGACCTGTGGCACCGTCGCCGGTTGTCGATGAAGCCGGGGATCACCGGGCTGTGGCAGGTCCAGGCGCGGCGCGAGGAGAACTTCGATCGCTGGGTGGAGCTCGACCTCGCCTACATCGACCGCTGGTCGATCTGGCTCGATCTCAAGATCATGTTGCGAACGATCCCGGCGATGATCACCGGGCGCTGAGGCGCGACCTCAGGGTCCCAGCGGCGGCGGGCTCGCCCCGGGCGCCAGGCCGGCATAGGCACTCTCCGCGCCGAACAGCTTGACGGACAGGGCGGCGAGCCGGGCGAAGTCGATCTCGAGAGTGTACGTGCTGCCGGGGTTCGCCGGCCGCTGCGCATACGGCGGCCCCAGGACCACCTGGGTGATCGAGTTGTCGGGGACGTCGCGACTCAGGCGGATCATCTCGCTGAGGCGATCGGCCGGGAAGTTCGTCCGAACGGTGTCGCCGGCAATGGTCAGCAGGTCCGGCAGCCGCGGCAGCATGGCCGGGGTGGCCAGCTTCCGGACGAGCGCCACGAGCAGCTGCTGCTGGCGTCGTGCGCGCGAGAAGTCGCTGTCGCCGGCGCCTTTGCGTGAGCGGACGTAGGCGAGAGCGGTCTGGCCGTCGAGGTGGTGGACCCCGGCCGAGAGGAAGAACCCGATCGGACGCTTGTCCGTCCAGCCGCCGTACGTCGGGTCGTCGATCGCCCGCGGGTTGTCGACGTCGACCCCGCCCACCTTGTCGATCAGGTGGCGGAAGCCGTCGAGGTCCACCGCCGCGTAGTAGTGGATCGGGACGCCGGCAAGGTAGCCGAGCTCCTTGATCAGGCTGGGTAACGGGCCGGCTGGGAATTCGGTCTTGTGGTTGCCGGCGTACGTCATCAGCGAGTTGATCTTGCCGGTGAACCTGCCGCCCTTCCAGAGCGGGAAGTTGGCGAGGTCTCGGGGAAAGCTGAGCATCGCGACGTTCCTGGTCAGCGGGTCGATGCTGGCCAGGATCAGCGTGTCGTTGAGGGCATGCGCCCGTCCGGCGGCCGAGTCGATGCCCGTGAGCAGAACGTTTATCCGGGACGTCGGGGTGGCGGGCGTCGAGTTGGGCGTCGCGACGAGGGGCCCGGGCCCACCGCTGCCCGTCGCCGACTCGATGCCCGGATCGACGACGAAGATCCGGGTTCCAGCCGAATAGAACGACCAGGCGTACCAGGCCGCCACGCCGTGGACGAGGACGACGACGAGGGCGAGGGCGCCGAAAATGCCGGCCGTCCTGCCGGTTATCGCCCGCCAGCCCCCCGAAGGGGTGAAGGCGTCGACCATCGAAAGCAGCCGCCACAGGGCCAGGAGAATGATGAGGACGAGGACGGTCAGGGAGAACGACGGCGCAAATAGCTCGAGCGCGAGGTCGGACAGGCCTGAGACCACCTGGGCGATGCCAACCAGCGCGACGACGACCACCGGAAAGGCGTAGAGCAAGGCCGCGCGCCGTCGCCCGCGATACCACTGCCCGGCCCCGGGCCAGAGGAACGACAGGAAGGCGGCAACCGTGGTGGACCGACTGCGCTGGGCCCCCCGCGCCCTCTCAGCGTTCAAAGCCGCGCGAGTCTAGCACGGGCAGTCGGGTGGCTCCGCCGAACGAAACCGGCCCCTCCCGACTGCTACTGTTTCAGGCGTGACGGCCGAGCGGCGCGTGCCCGGGCGGGGCTCGATCATCGGGCAATACGCCCCGGTCGCAACCGCCGTTCGCGGGATCCCTGATGGCATCCCTGCGGCTTACCGCGAGGCTCTGGCAGGTGGACGTCTTTCCTGGGCGTCGCCGGCGATCTTCACCGTTGGCGCATACATCGGCTTCTACGCGCTCGGGTGGTTGCTGGCGCGGCCTTCGCCCCACATGACCCTGATCGCGATCGCCGTTGGGCTGGGGCTGATCGGCTTGCTGGGCGGGATCGGCCTTGGCTGGTCTGTCGTCTCGGAGTCGATCCGCCTTCCGGGTGTGGATCGGACACTGCTGGGGCGATATGGATCCATCTTGGCCGTTGTGGGGCTGGCCGCCCTTGGCGCGTACTTCATTGTCATTGGGTACATACCCGTCCTTCACCCTGGTCTTGAGCAGAGTCGAGTGACAGCCGCGGAGCAAGGGGGGGCGCCATTTCGTGTCCTGGCGATGCTCGCGTTACCGGGAGCCTGGGTCCTCGTCGCCACGGCGATCGCGGAACGAAACGTGAGGGGTACCGTCGTGGCGGGCGCTGTTGTGGCGGTCACGGCTCTCGGTTTCGCCCTGACGGGAAACCGCTCCCCTGCCTTCACCGTGGTCGAGGTAGCCGTGATTGTCGGCCTCCTCCAGGCGGGAAAGGGTCGCCTCCGGGCGCGCGGTGTCGCTGCGCTCTCCGCCATCGCCCTCGCGTTCGTGGTCGGTGCCGGCGTGTTCGGCGCGATTCGACTAGCCTCCGGCAGCGGTGTGGACGGGCCGCCGGCTCCCGGGGCAGCGTCTCCCAATTACGTCGCTCTGACCGGGGTTGCCATCAGGGGTTACCTCGTCGTGCCAATCCAGAATCTCAGTTACACGATGGACGCGGTGCCGGAGCGCATCGGCTGGCGACTGGGGCTGACGTACCTTCAGCCGGTCTTGACCGCCTTGCCGGGCAAGCAGACGACCTTCGATGCCGACCTCAAACGAGCCCTCAACCAGCGTTATGCCGGAGGTGGGACGGTCCCCGGCCTGCTTGGCGAGGCGTTTGCGAATTTTGGGCCCTTTGGGTGGTTGCTCATGCCCTTCCTCGTCGGTGCGGCGATCACCGCCCTCTATCGGTTGACCGCGTCAGCGGCGCCGGAGATGACAGCCCTCTACGGGTTCGCCATCGCGCACGTATCCATCGGAGGCATCCTGAGCGGCTTGGCGGTTGCGAGTCCCTTTCCCTACGAGGGGTACATCGCCCTCGTCCTTCCTGTGGTAGGAGTCCAACTCGTCAGGCGGCGCCGATCTCAGTCCAGCACGTCGACGCACACGGCGTGAACGCGCATCCAGCGGAGCCCGCGGATGAGCTCGAGTTCACCGGCGAGCGGCTGATTATTGAGCCCGGACGAGCGTGGTTCTGGGAGCGGATCGCCGCTGAGCACGTAACCCGCTATCTCTTCGCGGTGAAACGAATCGCCGGCCTGAGAGTGCTTGACGCGGCTTGCGGTACGGGGTATGGCAGCTCCATCCTCGCTCGGGCGGCGGCGTCGGTGACTGGCGTAGACAATGACCCGACCACAATTGCATTTGCTTCGCGCCGGTGGGGTTCCGCCTCAACGGCTTTCGTCATGGCGGATGTTCAGCGCCTGCCGTTCGCGGGCGGAAGCTTCGACGCCATCGTGTCGTTCGAGACAATCGAACACGTTCCGGATCCGGAGCGGTTCCTCAGCGAGTGCGCTCGTGTGCTGGTTGCGGGCGGGCGGCTGGTCATCTCCACGCCATCCCGCGATGTCTACAACTGGATCAGCTTTCCCGATGGTCATGGCAATCCATTCCACCCCTCGGAGATGACGCCCGCTGAGTTCGCGGCCGCACTCCGACGCGGGTTCCGTATCGACGAGATGTACGGTCAGATCCACGTCCCGGGCTACGGTGGGTCGGTCGGCGAGGGGACGCGCGGAGCGTCGACGAGGACTCCTATCGCGAGACTGGCGAGGTCGGGAATCAAGCGATCCACGTCGGCGATCCTGAGCCGGCCCGAAATCGCCGCACGTGTCGTCCGCCTCCTGCGGCCAGGCTTCGAGCCACGACCGTGGGACGAGCGCCCGTGGAAGTACGTCATCGCGGTCTGCACTCGCGGCGGCTCGTGAGGTCCGGCCCCGAGCGCTCAGCCGGGCAGTAGTTCGGAGCGCGAGTGACTCGCCCAAGAATCGTCGTGCTCGGTCACGACGCCGGCGGGAACGCGATCGGGCGAGCGCTCGTGCTCGCGGAGCTGCTGGAACCGTGGTCGACGGTTCGCATCCTGGCGTTCGGACGGGGCGTTTGGCGCCCGATCGAAGGGGAGGGCGCGGTCGAGCTCGTCGACCCGCCTCGGTTCACGATAGGGCTGCCGTCCGCTGCGAGAAGGCTGACCAGGGCCATCGGCGAGGCTGACCTGCTGATCGCCGTCAAGCCGCGGATCCTGTCGTACGGGCTGGCAGCCGTCGTCCACGGAGATCGGCCGCTCGTTCTCGACATCGACGACCTCGAGCATCGGTTTACGCGTCGCCGACTCGGTTGGGTCCGGCAGATCATCGAGCCGGACCGGGAGCCAGTCACCCGGATGCTCGAACGCTGGCGTCGTCCGGTTGCCGGATTGACCGTAGCCAGCCGTGCCCTTCAGCAGCGCTATGGCGGCGCATGGATTCCTCATGTTCGAGACCGTTCATCGTTGGCCCCCGCGGCTCGACTCGCGGGCCGTGCCACCCGGGCCGCCCTTGGGCTGGAGGAGTCGTTCGTCATCGGGTTCGTTGGGACGATACGGCCCCACAAGGGCCTTGCGTCCCTGGCCGATGCTCTCGCGAGCCTGCCTGAGGACGTTCGATTGCTGCTGGCCGGTGACCTGTCGGATACGGCGACATTGCGGGCAGTTCAGGCCCGAGCACCCGGCCGGGTGGTCACTGTCGACAACGTGCCGATGAGCGAGCTCGGCGCCCTCCTTGGCGCGTGTGACGTCATTGCGATCCCCCAGTCACGGACTCCAGAGGCCACCCATCAATCCCCTGCCAAGCTCCTGGACGCCCTGGCCGCGGGGAAACCGGTCGTTGTTGGCGACGTCGGTGACGCCCGCGAGTTGCTTGCGGGAGCCGGGCTCCTCGTTCCACCTGATGACACGGGCGCGCTCGCTGCCTGTCTCTCGGAGCTGTATCGAAGTCCTTCGCTACGCGAGCGGCTATCGGCGGCGGCGATTGCCCGGACGGAGGAGGCCTTCTCGCTCGGCGAGTGGCGCGCGCGACTCGCGGCGGTGCTCGCCCCACACGTCAAGAGCAAGCCGTGACGTCATGGCTCCGGGCAGAGCGCCCCGCTGGAAAGATCCTGGCGCAACTTGTTTCACAGGTTGGTACGCGCGCCATCCTGCTGGGAGCCACGGTCGGCATCGCCCATGCCGTCGGCGTCGCCAACTACGGTCTCTTTGCCGTCGCCTTGATCTTCTACCAGGCGGGCCTCCTTCTCCGCGACGGAGGGCTCGCGCAAGCGTCGATCATCCTGGGAGCCCGAGACTCGAGCATGACGTGGGCCGCCTTCGTGGCCGCCTCAGCCATTGGAACGCTTCTGGCCGTGCTCATGGCCGTCGTGAGCGGACCCGCGACAGCGCTACTTCGGGTGCCAGACGCCGCGCCGTTCGTCGGCCTGCTCGCTCTTGCGTTCGGTTTAGGGTCACTGGGGATCGCGTCGAACGCAGCGCTGGAGGGCGATCTCCGATTCACAGCACGAGCGGCGATCGAGCTCGCGTCGTATGTGGCCTTGGGCGGCGTGACGTTCGCCGGCGTCGTCCTGGGATGGGGCGCGATGGCATTGGCGTGGGGTTATGTCGCCCAGGGCGCGGTGCAGGCGGGACTGGCAATTCTGCTCCGACCACCGTGGCGTGACCGAACACGGGGGACAACTCGCCTTGGAGCTCTCGTCCGCTACGGAGGCGTGCTCTGGGCGTCGGCTCTTCTGACCTACGTGGCGACCAACGTTGACAATCTCTCGGTCGCCGCGCTCGGCGGGGCCCGCGCGATCGGGGAATACGCGCTCTCCTACACGGTTGGAACCATGATCGCGATCAGCTTTGCGCAGGTCCTCAACCGCGTGGCACTGCCCTACTACGCCCGCGCCGCCGATCCGGGCGCCCGGATGCAGATCTTCGCCACGGTCGTACCCCTCTCGACCGCCCTCGCGATACTCGCAGCGTCGCCGGTCATCGCGCTCGCTCCTGAGCTACGTGACAACCTGCTGGGCAGTTCGGCATCCGCCGCACCCCTCGCCCTGCTTGCCGCTTACGGGATCGTCCGCGCAGCAGGAATTGCGCTCGGGACCGCGCTGAATGGCAGCGGTCTGGCGCGACCGGTTGCCCAAACCGCAGGGGTAAACGTGCTCCTGCTTCTGGCTCTGCTCATCCCCGCCTTTGGGCTGGCTGGTCCAACGGGGGTTGCCGTCGTCGTCCTCGGCGCAATGATCGCGTCAATCGGGATTCTGGCGGCCATGACTCGCCGACACCGGCCACCCCTGGGATCCATGGCCGTTCCAGGGATAGGCGTCGCAGCGCTCGTCCTGCTCTCAACCGGACCGCTGAGTCCCGCTCCCCTGTCGGTCCGCATGATCGCCGGCCTCGGGCTTGCTGCGCTGGCCGCGGTTTGGGCATGGCGACTCATGCGAGCCGAGGCGTTCCCGGCGCTGACCGCGGCGGAGGGCTCATGACGCTCGCGACCCTTGTCTTCGTGTCGCCCGACACATCAGCTCTGCGTGGACTCCCGAACCGACCGAAGATGCTCCTTGCCGCACTCGTCGCCGCGCGCACCTTCCGCGAGATCAACGTCGTCAACCGGGTCCGCCCGGCGACGTTCGCGCGCCACGTTCGTCGCGGCGCCCCGATGCTCCGGGGTGGGCTCCTCGGCATCAGGCGGCGGCTGCCGGATGGAACGACCCTGATCGAGCATCCGTGGCCATTCGGCGCGCTCGAGCGGCGGTTCCTCCGGGCGCTCGTCCGCGGCCTCGCCGGCCAGTCTCCTGACAGCACGGTCGTCTGGGTCGCGGATCCGAAGTCGGTTTCGGGGGTGACGCGCGGGCGCAACCCGGCGCCATGGCGGGTGGTATTCGATGCGTATGACGCATGGGATCGCTCGCCCCTGGTTCGCGGCAGGCGCCGACAACGCGCCGTGCGTGAGGGTTATCGGGCGGCGGCAGCGCGCGCCGACGTCGTGTTCGCCAACACGGTGGCGATGCACGACCGGTTGCGCTCGCTCGGGGCGGCGCGCGTGGTGCTCCTGCCGAACGCCTGTCCGCCGGTCGACCCGGTTTCCGATCGAGTCGCCGTCCGGGGGACGGGCCTCATCTACGTCGGCCGGATTCACGAGCGGTTCGACGCCGATCTTGCGCTCGCGGTCACGAGCGCCCTCCCAGGCACGACGCTCACGATCGCGGGGCCGGTCGAGCGACAGCCGGCCGGGTGGGAGACACTCGTGGCTCAGCCAAACGTCCGGCTATGCGGTCCCGTCCCCTCTGGTGAGGCGCGGTCGATGATCGCAGCCTCGGCGGCCCTCGTGGTCCTCCATCGCGTGGACGACTACACGCGCTCGCAGGACGCGATGAAGGCCTGGGACGCGATCGCGTCCGGTACGCCGGTGATCTCCACCCCCATCCCACCGGCGAGCGATTGGCCCGCCGGCCTCGCCGAGGTCTGCGCCGACGCGGCCGGCTTCATCGCGGCGGCACGCCGGGCCGTCGACGGCGACCTCGCCTCCGGACGTCCGGCACGGCTGGCCTTCGCGCGGGCGAACCAGTGGTCCTCCCGCGCGGCCCTCGCCATCGAGGCAATAGAGGGGGCCGTCGCGCGACCCGTCTCGCCCGGCCGATGACCGCCAGCGTGACGGTCGGCGTCGTCCTCCACGACAGCGCGCTTGACGTGGTCGGCTGCCTGGCGGCCCTCGATCGCCAGACGAGGCGTCCGGATTCGGTGGTCGTCCTCGACAACGGGTCGTCGGACGGCGGCCTCGACCTCGCCCGAGCCGCGATGCCCGGCGCTCGCTTCGAGCGGTCGGACGTGAACCTGGGTTTCGCCGCCGGCCACAACCGGATCATGGGCATGGCGCGAGCGGAGGCCCACGTCCTCCTCAACCCGGACTGCCGCCTCGCGCCCACCTTCCTCGAGCGATGCCTGGTTGCGCTCGACGCCGACGCCAGGGCGGGCGCGGTGTCCGGGCGGCTACTGCGATTTCGCGACGATGCGCCGGACGGCGGTCCGCTCGAGGAACTGTCGGACGACATCATCGATTCGACCGGCATGCAGGGGCTCCGCAACCGCCGCGTGCTGGACCGGTCCAGCGAGCAGCCCGCGAACGGACGAGACATGACGGCGGTGGAGGTCTTCGGCACGTCCGGCGCGGCGGCCGTGTTCCGCCGGGAGATGCTGGAGGACGTGGCGTTCGAGGGTGAGATTCTCGACGAGTCTTTTTTCGCCTACCGCGAGGACGTCGATCTGGCCTGGCGCGCACAGCTCCTGGGTTGGCGCTGCCGATACGAGCCAGGCGCGATCGCGCGCCATCGGCGGCGGGTGGCGCCCGGGCGGCGGCGCCAGCTCCCGGAACGGATCAACCGACTGTCGACGGCGAACCGCTGGCGGATGATCGCCAAGAACGAGCTGGCGGCGGGGTGGCGCCGGGACTGGGCGGCGATCCTGGCGCGGGACGTCCAGATCCTGGGCTATTGCGTGCTGCGTGAGCAGCGGACGCTGGCGGCCATTGCGGACGTGGTGGGTGACGCCGGGCGCCTGCGCCAGCGGCGCCACGACGTGATGCGCCGGCGGCGAGCCGACGACGATGCCGTCATCCGGTGGTTCGGGCGGGATTCCGAGCGGCCCGTGGGCGGTGGGAGTGACGTGAAGGCGTGAGGATCGCGATCATGGGCACCCGCGGCGTGCCGGCCTCGTATGGCGGGTTCGAGACATTCGCCGAGGAGCTGGGCGCCCGGTTGGTGGCTCGGGGCCACGACGTCACCGTGTACGGCCGCTCGCACGTGGTGCCGCGCGGCCTCCGAACGCACCGTGGGATGCGCCTTCGCGTCCTGCCGACGATTCGTCACAAGTACCTCGACACGGTCGCCCACACCGCGATCTCGATCATCGACGCGCTGCCGCGACGCTATGACATCGCCCTGGTCTGCAACGTCGCGAACGCCCCGTTTGCCGCGCTCCCCCGGCTCGCCGGAACGAAGGTCGCCCTCAACGTCGACGGGCTGGAATGGGAACGCGGGAAGTGGGGCCGCCTGGGGCGCTGGTACTACCGGGCCTGTGCGTGGCTGGCGCCCAGGCTGCCGATCGTCCTGGTCTCGGACGCCCGCGTCATCGCCGGCTGGTACCGTCAGCGGTTCGGCAAGCCGACCGTCTACATCCCCTACGGCAGCGACGGCCGCCGCCAGGCCTCTGGTGACACCCTCGCCTCCTTCGGCCTTGAGCGGGACCGGTATCTCCTCTTTGTCAGCCGGCTGGAGCCCGAGAACAATGCCCACCTGGTCCTCGAGGCCTACCGCCTGGCGGGCGGGGTCAACGGTCTGGGTGTGCCGCTGGTGATCGTCGGAGACGCCCCGTATGCGACCGATTACAAGGCGCGGCTCTCCGCCGCCGCGGCGGCCACCCCTGGAGTCCGCCTGACCGGCTACGTCTTCGGCGACGGCTACGTGGAGCTCCAGTCCAACGCGCTGGCGTACATCCAGGCGACCGAAGTCGGGGGCACCCACCCCGCCCTCGTGGAGGCCATGGGCCGGGGGGTCTGCATCATCGCCAACGACGTCCCCGAGCATCGCGAGGTCCTGGGGGACGCCGGCCGTTACTACGCGCGCAACGACGCTGACGCGCTTGCTGAGGCCCTGCGCGAGGTCGTCACCGACGCGGACGGCCGAAGACGGCTGGGCGAGGCCGCCCGAGCCCGGAGCCTGGCGGAATTCTCCTGGGAGCACGTCGCCGACGAGTACGAGGCCCTGTTCCGTCAGATGCAGGCCGGCCGTCGCGTCGCATCCGGCGAGGGCGGCCGCACGTAGCACTACGAAGCCGGACATCGGGTCGAGCGTGTGAGGGAGGCGGCATGCAGGTCACGAAGATGAGCCACGAGCGTCCTCGACTCGCGGTCGTGGCGACCGCGCTGGCCGTTGTCGCGCTGCTTCTCGCGGCGAGCGCCGCCATCGCAGCCTCTGTGACCATCTCCGGGTTCGCCTACTCGCCGAACCCGGTGACGGTAACCGTGGGTGGCTCGATTACGTGGACGAACAACGACCCTGTCTCCCACACGGTGACAGCGGACGACGCCTCGTTCAACAGTGGAATCCTGGCGAGCGGCGCCACGTTCACGCATGCATTCGCGACGCCAGGAGCCATCGCCTACCACTGCAACATCCATCCGACCATGCATGGGACGATCCAGGTCCAGGTCGCGCCCACTCCCAGGCCCACTCCGAGACCGACTCGCACGCCAAGGCCTGGTGGCGGGAACGGCGGCTCGACTCCGGCGCCGACCGATACCTCGCCCCCGGCGTCCTCCGTAGACAGCACGGTGTCGGGGGTGGGCCTGGCGCTTCTCTCAGGCGCTCTGGCGTCGCTCATCGTCGCGACTCGACGTACGCGGCGCCACTGAGTCAGAACAACGGAAGAGGGGCGCCCGCCGGGCGCCCCTCTTGATTCGAACGCGTGTCGGTCAGGCCTTGGAGCCCGTCGCCGAAAGCTTGATCCCCTTGCTCTTGGCGACGCCGTGCTCTGTTGGATTCTGGTAGTGCCCCTTCTCGACGCCGGTCTTGGCGACCTCGGCGACGATCGGGTGTGCCTTGGCGTAGGCGTCCTGTCGGATACCCGTGACCTGCCACGACACCTTCAGACCGGCCGTGCCGCCGGCAATCGAGAACTGGTTGTTCTTCGCCTCGGACTTCACGTGGAGGTCCGGGGCAGCCTTGCCGATGGCCGTCAACTGATAACGAACGTCGCGGTTGAGCGCGTCGAAGTACGACGGCAGGCTCACGGTCGCCTCGCCGGCACTGTCGAGCGTGGCAACGCCGTCATACACGTTCTTCATGTCGGGGCTCTCGACGAAGCTGTGGTAGAGCCACTTGTTCGCCGGATCGACTGGATGGTCGATCTTGAAGCTGCCGGCCGTCTTCGAGAGCGTGCCGTTGACCGCTACATTGCCGTTGAGATTCGCA
>JBGPDX010000051.1:0-14591 GCA_041482475.1 Candidatus Limnocylindria bacterium
CGAACGACACTGGGCAGCCACGAGCGGCTGGGCGTGTTCCGGATCTTCGGCCGCGACGCCGGGTTCTCGGCGCTGTTCGCGGCCTACGTGACGTCCGCCCGCTGCGTCATTCCCGAGGTGCCCTACGACATCGAGCGACTGGCCCAGATCCTGGCAGAGGACTACCAGGCCAACCCCAGCCGCTACGCCATCGTGATCACCGCCGAAGGCGCGATCTGGCAGGGCGCCCGGATGGCCGACGTCGGCGAGGCCGACATGTTCGGTCACCGCCACAAGGCCAACGTCGGGGAGGTCCTGGCGGCGGAGCTCAAGCAGCTGACCGGGATCGACACGGTCGCCTCCGAGCTGACCTACGACCTGCGCAGCGGCGAGGCGGACATGCACGACCAGATCGTCGCGACGACCTTCGCCAACGGGGCGATGGACCTGCTCGCCGGAGGCGTGACGGGCCGGATGATGGCGATCCAGGACGGCAAGTACGCCCATACCGAGCTGCCGGGGCCGGGCCTGGGACCGCGCAAGGTCGACGTCGAGGTGATGTACAACCGGAACCGCTTCCGGCCTCGCTACGACGGCAAGCTCGGCGCGCCGATGCTCCTCGTCGGGCTCCACTGAGGGCCGGCCGAAACCTCGCCTCAGCCGTCCAGGCCCGACAGCTCGCGTATCGAGCGGGCCACCGCGGACAGGTCCTCGCCGGCGTGGCCGCGCCCGATGAGCCCGGCCTCGAGCTGCTCGCACAGTGCAGCGACCGGCAGGACGGCGCCGGTCTCGCGGGCGAGCTCGAGGGCGATCCCGAGGTCCTTTCGGTGGAGGGCCACCTTGAAGCCGAGCGGGTAATCGTTGGCGATCATCCGGCCGCTGCGGTTGGCCAGGACCCAGCTCTGCGCCGCGCCCCCCGAGAGCGCGCCGACGACCTGCTCCACGTCGAGGCCCGCCTTGATGGCGAGGACGATTCCCTCGGCCACGCCGAGGTAGGCCCCGGCGAGGATCACCTGGTTGACGGCCTTGACGGCCTGGCCCGCGCCGACGGGTCCGACGTGGGTGATCGTCTTGCCCATCGCGGCGAGAACGGGCCGGGCCCGCTCGACGTCGGCCGGCTCGCCACCGACGAAGATCGTCAGGCTGGCGTTCCTGGCGCCTTCGCTCCCGCCGGAGACCGGCGCGTCGACGAAGCCGACGCCGCGTTTTCCGAGTCGCCCGGCGAAGTCGCGCGTGGCCGAGGGCGAGATCGTCGAGCAGTCGACCACGAGGAGGCCGCGCCTGGCGCCCTCGGCGATGCCGCCTTCGCCGAAGAGGACGGCTTCGACATCGGGCGTGTCGGAGACGCAGGTGACGACGAGATCCGCGGCGCGCGCGACGCCGGCCGGCTGGGCGGCCACGGTCGCTCCGGCGTCGCGGAGCGCCGCCGCGCGTTCGGGCGTCCGGTTCCAGACCGTCAGCGGGAATCCGGCCGCGGCGACGTTGCGCGCCATCGCCGCGCCCATCGTGCCGAGGCCGACGAAACCGATGCGATCCACCGGGCACCTCCGTCCGGGCGGGAACCCGCCCGGACGGATGCTAGCGCGAGGAGCCCGTGGCGATCAGCTGAGGTGGAAGTTCGAGAACAGCAGCAAGGCGAGGAGCAGGGCGAGCACCAGGTTGCCGATCGTCGCGACGGCGAAGACGGCGACCGGGCGCACCCCAGCTTCGCGGACGTCGGCCGGCCGGAACTCGAGGCCGATGCAGACGAAGGCGAGGATGAAAAACCAGATGCGGAGGTTGGTGCCGGCAGTCGCCACGATGTCGCCGGCACCCTTGGTATCGGCGGAGGCGTTGATGAACAGGGTCGCCAGCGCCGACGCGCCGATGAAGCCGAGGATGAACTTCGGGAAGCGCTGCCAGAGCGCGCCGAGTCCGACGCTGACGCCCTCGACCCGCTCGACCCGGAAGACGAAGTAGGCGGTGAGCAGCACGGCGACCACGCCCATCAGCGCGTTCTGCGTCTGCTTGACGATGGCCGCGATCTTCAACGCGTCGTCGCCGACGATGGTGCCGGCGGCGGTGACCGCGGCGGTCGTGTCGATGTTGCCGCCGATCCAGGCTCCCGCGACGACGTGGCTGAGGCCCAGCTGCTGGGCGAGCCAGGGCTGGATGAAGATCGACGGCAGGGCGAAGAGGATGACGAGGCTCGTGACGTACACGAGCTGCTCCTTGCGGGCGGCGACCGCACCGGCCGCCGCGATGGCGGCGCTCACCCCGCAGATCGACACGGCGGCCGACAGGACCGCCCGCAGCTTGGGGTCGAGTCCGAACCGGCCGCCGACCCACCACGACAGGAGGAACACGCTGGAGATGAGGACGACCGACTGGACGAAGGCGGGACCGGCCGCCCGGGCGATGATCGCGAGGTTGATCGAGGCGCCCAGGAGGACGAGACCGGTCTTGATCAGGAACTCCGTCCGGAAGGCGGCGCTGAGGCGGTCGCGCAGCCCGAGCGCGCCGAGCACGACGCCACCGACAAGGCCGACCGCGATGGCGTACACGGGAAACTCGACGGACTTGAGCCAGGCGACCTTCGGGAACCACGTCGCCACGTTGGTGTCGAGGAATCGGACGAGGCCCCCGAGGAGGAGCAGGAGGATGATCGACGCAGCCGTCCAGCCCCAGCGGGCGAAGCCTTCCGTCGCCAGGGCTGGAGCGGCGGGGCGGACCGCTTCGGCGCGGCTCACGGGATGATCCCCTTGCCGATGATCCCGACGAGGACGAGGACGACGAGGATGAGCCCGACGACGGTAGCCGCCCAATCCTCGTTGATCCTCCAGCCGCCGGCCTGCGGCGGCGTCGAGGCCTCCGGGGCCTCCGTCTCGGCGACCACCTGTCCGTGGGTCATCCCATCTCCTTCCGTGGCTCGCTCCTGCTCGGACCGAATCGCCTACTGGTTCAGTAGGAGATCATGGACAGGCTAGCAGCCAGTTCCACTCGCGGGGGGGGCGAACCCGCAGCCAGGCGGGGACGGAGGGAGGGTGGCGCGCCCGGCGGGACTCGAACCCACGACCTTCAGGTCCGCAACCTGACGCTCTATCCACTGAGCTACGGGCGCACGCGTCGCTGGCGGGAGAGTGGCGGAGAGGGAGGGATTCGAACCCTCGAAGCAGGTTACCCCACTTGGCGGTTTAGCAAACCGCTGCACTAGACCTCTATGCGACCTCTCCGGGGCGCAGCGCCCGGAATCGTAGCACAGGGACTCGGCCGGACCGGACACCGAGTGGGCCTCCCGGGCCCTGGGCGGACGGTCGATTGACGTCCCCGGGCGCTTCGGCTACCGTCCGGCCACGCGGATGAGCACGTTCTACTTTTACCAGGGCCCGGCATGATCGTTCCCGGTTCGTAAGACCCGGGTTCGCGGGTCGTGCCGGGCGGAGCAGAGGTCCAACCTCTGCTCTTTTTGTTTCTCCGGTGCGGGCCACAGGGAAGGGACACCGATGTTCGTCGTGATGGCGGCCGGTGCGACCGAGGCGGAGATCCTCGGCGTGAAGAGCCACATCCTCGCCGAGGGGATGACGCCGTACGACCACCAGGGGACGGCCCGGGTCGTCATCGCCGTCGTGGGCGACGTAGGCCCGAAGAAGGACGTCCTGATGAGCCGCCTGGGAGCCCTGCCGGGGGTCGAGACGATCACCCCGATCAGCCGGCCGTTCAAGCTGACCTCCCGCGAGTTCCATCCCGAGGACAGCGTCATCCGTGTGCTCGACGCGGTCGTCGGCGACGGCTCGCTGACGGTGATGGCCGGGCCATGCTCGGTCGAGAGCCGCGACCAGCTGTTCGAGACGGCGGAGGCCGTCAAGGCGGCCGGCGCGACCATCCTCCGCGGCGGCGCCTTCAAGCCACGGACGAGCCCCTACTCCTTCCAGGGCCTGGGTGTCGAGGCGCTGCGCTATCTCGCCGAGGCGCGCGACCGAACCGGCCTGCCCGTCATCACCGAGGTCATGGAGCCGAACCAGGTCGACATCGTCGCCGAGTACGCCGACATCCTCCAGATCGGCACCCGGAACATGCAGAACTACTCGCTGTTGATGGCGGTCGGGCGGGTCGCGCGGCCGGTCATGCTGAAGCGCGGCTACGGGGCGACCGTCGAGGAGTGGCTGATGGCCGCCGAGTACATCGTCAGCTCCGGCAATCCCAACGTGATCCTCTGCGAGCGTGGCATCCGGACGTTCGAGACCTACACCCGGAACACGATGGATCTGGCGGCCGTGCCGCTGCTCCACCACCTGACGCACCTGCCGGTCATCGTCGATCCCTCGCACGCCACGGGCAAGCGCTGGCTGGTCAAGCCGCTGGCGCTCGGCGGGGTGGCGGTCGGCGCCGACGGCGTCATGGTCGAGGTTCACCCGCGGCCGGAGGAGGCGCTGTCCGACGCCGAGCAGCAGCTGACGCTTGAGCAGTTCGCCGACATGATGGCCGCCCTGGTGCCCGTCCATGCCCAGGTCCAATCGCTCCACGGGGACCCGATGGTGACGGGCGCGGCGCTGGGGATCGGCGGAGGCGGGCGGCATTGAGCGCGACGCGAGGGACGGGGATCGGCGACGCCGACGTCGCGGTGGTGCGGCCGGCGGCGCGGCTGCGCGGCGAGCTGCGGCTGCCCGGCGACAAGTCGATCAGCCACCGTGCGCTGATGCTGGCGGCGCTGGCCGAGGGCGAGAGCCGGATCGATCGCGCGGGCGACGGCGCCGACGTCCGGTCGACCGCGGGCATTGTCCGCGCCCTGGGCGCGTCCGTGGAGCGCGCCCGCTCGGGCGGCCGAACGGTCGACTACCGGGTGGTGTCGCCCGGATCGGAAGGGCTGACCGAACCCTCGTCGACGCTCGACTGCGGCAACTCCGGGACGTCGCTTCGGCTGTTCGCCGGACTCATCGCCGGCCTGCCGATGACGGTGACCCTCGACGGTGACGCCTCATTGCGACGGCGTCCCGTGGCTCGTATCATCGAACCACTGCGCTCCATGGGCGCGGTGCTCCGAGCCCGTCAGGACGACTCCCTTCCGCCGGTCATCGTGGCCGGACACAGCCCGCTCCGGGCGGTCGACTTCGTTCCCGCCCTGCCGAGCGCGCAGGTCAAGTCGGCCGTCCTCCTCGCGGCGCTCCAGGCGGAAGGCGTGACGACGGTGCGCGAGCGGGTGCCGACCCGCGATCACACCGAACGCATGCTGCGGGCGCGTGGCGTCGCGGTCCGGAGCGACGTCGGTGACGACGGATCTGTAACCGTCGCGATGGAGGGAGGTGGACGCGTGCTGGCCTTCGACGAGCAGATCCCGGCCGACGTCTCCGCCGCGGCGTTCTGGCTCGTCGCGGCGGCGATCCACCCGGATGCCGAGCTGACGCTGCGCGACGTCGGGGTCAACCCGACGCGGCGCGCCGTGATCGACCTGCTGCGGGCGATGGGCGCGGACATCGAGGAGCGACCGGTCGACCACACGGCCGCGGCCGGGCAGGACGCCGGCGAGCCGCGCGCCGACCTGATCGTCCGCTCGAGCCCGCTGCGCGGCATCGACCTGGGCCCGGCGCAGGTCGCCGCTGCCATCGACGAGATCCCGATCCTGTGCCTCGCGGCGGTCGCGGCGCGCGGGGTGACGACGATCCGGGGGGCCGGGGACCTGCGGCACAAGGAATCCGATCGGATCGCCGGCATCGCGGCCGGCCTGATCGCGCTGGGGGCGCGGGTCGACGTCGACGGCGACGACCTCGTCGTCCACGGTGGCGCCCGACTCACCGGCTCCACGACCGACAGCCTCGATGACCACCGCCTGGCGATGACGTTCGGCGTCGCCGGCCTCGTCGCCTCCGGCGAGACGCGCGTGGGACACCCGGCCAGCGCGTCGATCTCCTATCCCGGCTTCTTCGCGGAACTCGAAAGGGTGCGAGCATGACCAAGCGTGTCGTCCTCATCGGCCACCCGGTTGCCCACTCGCTGTCGGGCGCGATGCAGCAGGCCGCCTTCGACGCGCAGGGCATCGACGCGACCTATGAGCTGTGGGATCGCCCGCCCATCGAGCTCCCCGACGCCATCGCCGAGCTGCGTGGCGACGAATTCCTTGGGGCCAACATCACGATCCCCCACAAGGAGCGGGTCGTCCCGCTTGTCGACCGCCTGACCGAAGAGGCCCACGCCACCGGGGCGGTCAACACGCTGACCCGCGAGGGCAGGCGCCTCGTCGGCCACAACACCGATGCGATCGGCTTTCGGACGGCGCTGGATCGCCTCGTCGGGAAGCAGAAGATGCCTCGCCAGGCGGTCGTCCTCGGCGCCGGCGGCGGCGCGCGCGCGGTCATCTTCGGCCTGATCACGGAGGGCTTCCAGCGGATCGTGGTGTTCAACCGGCATCTCCACCGCGCGGAGGGCATGGTCAAGCACTTCGCCCGGAGCGCCGCCCACATGGAGTTGCGGGCGATGCCGTGGCACGAGTCGATCATCGAAGCCGAGCTGTCGAAGAGCAAGGTGTTGATCAACGCCACCTCGATCGGGCTCGTCGGCGACGAGACGCCGGTCCCGGGCGAGATCCTGCCGCCGGACCTCCTCGTCCTCGACCTGATCTACAACCACACGCGGCTCCTGCGGGAGGCGGAGGCCGCGGGCTGCACGGTGATGGACGGCGAGCTCATGCTGCTTCACCAGGGCGCCGCGGCGTTCACCCTCTGGACGGGCCAGCCGGCGCCCCTCGAGCTGATGCAGTCGAAGCTCGCCGAGGCGCGGGCCGGCGGTGTCCGCTCGGCCGAGGGCGAGCCGGCCGGCGCGGTCGCCGGTGCGGGCAGCTCGACCGGCGGCGGGATCTGAGGGGTCGCCAGGGACCGTGGGCCGGATCCGCTTTCTGACCGCGGGCGAATCCCACGGCCCGACGCTCGGCGTCATCGTCGAGGGCGTCCCGGCCGGCCTGCCGCTGACCGCGGACGCCCTCGCCGTCGACCTGGCCCGGCGCCAGCGCGGCTACGGCCGCGGATCCCGGCAGGCGATCGAGCAGGACCGGGCCGAGATCGGCGGCGGCGTTCGCCACGGCATGACCCTTGGCTCGCCGATCCTCCTCCTGGTCCGGAACCGGGACTGGGAGAACTGGACGCGGGTCATGCAGATCGAGCCGCTCGACGAGGTCGCCGCGGCTGAGCTCGCGGCTGCCGCGGCGGACGGCAACCAGCGCGCGGCGCGCGTCACCCGCGTTCGGCCCGGCCACGCCGACCTGGCCGGCGCGCTCAAGTACGGCTTCGACGACGTGCGCAACGTGCTGGAGCGGGCATCCGCGCGCGAGACGGCCGCTCGGGTCGCGGCGGGCGGCGTCGCCCGGGTGCTGCTGGGCGCGCTCGGGATCGAGGCCTGGTCGTTCACCGCCGAGGTCGGCGGGGTGGCGGTCGACCGGGCGAACTGCACGAGGAGTCGCGCCGAGGCCGACGAGTCGCCGCTCCGCTGCCCGGATCCGGACGCCGAGGCGCGGATGATCGCCCGCATCGACGAGGCGCGGTCGAGGGGCGATACGGTCGGTGGCGTGTTCGAGGTCGTCGTCCACGGTGCGCCGATCGGCCTCGGTAGCTACGTCCAGTGGGACCGACGGCTCGACGCCGCGCTGGCCGCCGCGGTCATGAGCATCAACATCGTCAAGGGCGTCGAGCTGGGGCTGGGCTTCGAGCAGACGCGTCGGTTCGGGTCGCAGGTCCACGACGTCATCGAGGGTCGTGGCGAGGGCGGCCGCTGGATTCACCGCTCGAACAACGCCGGCGGACTGACCGGCGGCGTGACGAACGGCGAGCCGATCGTCGTGCGCGGCGCCGTCAAGCCGATCTCGACCCTTGCCCGGCCGCTGCCGTCCGCCGATCTCGTCACCGGGGAGGCGGTCGAGAAGGCGCACTACGAGCGGAGCGACATCTCCGTCGTGCCGGCCGCCGGCGTCGTCGCCGAGGCGATGGTGATGCTGACCGTGGCGGACTTCCTCCTCGACAAGTTCGGCGGCGACTCGATCGACGAGACGCGCGACAACCTCGAGCGCTTCCAGGCCCGCATCGGCCGCGGGCCTCGCGGTCGCGCCAAGGCGGGCGCAAGACCACGTCCGACCGCGGCGAGGGACGAGGACCCGTCCGACCTCGCCGAGGGCGGCGTGGGTTCGGGCGGCGACGACTGACGTGGACGTCGTCCTCGTCGGACTGCCGGGGAGTGGCAAGAGCGCCGTTGGGCGGCGGCTCGCCCAGCGCCACGGGGCGACGTTCATCGACCTCGACGAGGCCATCGAGCGCGAGGCCGGCCGAACGGTCCCGGAGATCTTCGCCGAGGACGGCGAGGCGGCCTTCCGCGCCCTCGAGCGCGCTGCCGTGGCGGCGCTCGGCGAAGCGGACCATGGGCCGGAGCTCCGTCGGGTCATCGCCCCGGGCGGTGGCGCGGTGGTCGATCCGCGCAACCGCTGGCACCTCTTCCGCGGCCGGGTTGCGATCTGGCTGGACGGCCGGCCCGAGGTGCTTGCCCAGCGCCTGCGCCGCTCACCCCACGTCCGGCCGCTCGTCGCCGGCCGCGACCCGATCGGCACGATCCGCTCGCTGGCAGCGGGCCGGGAGCGGTTCTACGCGGCGGCCCACCGAACGAACGCCATCGCCGAGGTCTCGGCCGTCGTCGACGCCGCGGAGGCGATCCTGCAGGACGCCGGGCGGGGCGACGGGACGGTCCTGTTGCGGGCGGCCACGCGCGTCGGCTCGCTTGTCATCGGCGAGGGAATCGCCGCCCCGGAGGTATCCGCGGCGCTGCAGGGCCTGAACGCCCGGCGCGCGATTCTCGTGTCGGAGCCGGGGGCCTGGGCGGCAGTCGGCGAGGCGCTGGCCGCGGCGCTCGGCGGGGCCGGTTGGGATACCGAGCACATCCTCCTGCCCGCCGGCGAGGACGCCAAGCGGCTGTCGGTCGTCGAGGATGCGGCGAGCCAGCTGGCGCGCCTGCGGGTCGAGCGGCGCGAGCCGCTGGTGGCCCTCGGCGGGGGCGCGCTCGGCGACGCCGCGGGGTTCCTCGCCGCGACCTGGCTGCGAGGCGTGCCGTTCGTGCAGGTGCCGACCACCCTCGTCGCGCAGGTCGACAGCTCGATCGGCGGCAAGACGGCCGTCGACCTGCCGGAGGGCAAGAACCTCGTCGGCGTGTTCCATCAGCCCGCGGCGATCGTGTCGGACATCGCCTTCCTCCGGTCGCTGCCGGCACGGCAGCTTCGGGGGGCCCTCGGCGAGGTCGTCAAGATGGCGATGCTCGGAGACGAGCGGCTGTTCGAGGCGCTCGAGGCGGACGGTCCGGCGATCGCTGGCGGGGACGCCCAGGCCTTCGAGTCCGGCGCGGTCGCCGAGGTCGTCGAGCGGACGGCGTGGGCCAAGGTCGAGGTGGTCCTCCGCGACGAGCGCGACGCGGCCGGTCGGGCGGCGCTCAACCTGGGCCACTCGCTTGGCCACGCCTTCGAGGCAGCCGGCGGCTTCCGCGAGCTGCTCCACGGCGAGGCGGTCGCGTACGGCCTGCGGGCGGCGCTGCGCATCGCCCTCGAGCTCGAACAGGTTCCGCCCGCGCGAGCCGAGCGGGTCGAGCGCCTGCTGACCGCCCTTGGCCTGGCGACCGAACCGCTCCCCTACCCGCTCGCCACCGTCCGTGAGGCGCTAGGGGCGGACAAGAAGCACAGCGGCGGGCGACTGCACTGGGTCCTGCCGACGGCCGACGGCGTGGCGGTCGATGCCGACGTGCCGCCCGACGTCGTCGATCGCGTCGCGGCGGGTTTGCTCGCCGCGCGCGGAGTCGCCGCGTGACGCGGGTCCTCGTCCTGCAGGGCCCGAACCTCAACCTCGTCGGGACCCGGGAGCCGCAGATCTACGGCACCGCGACCCTCGACGAGATCCACGACGGCATCGCGCGACGGGCGAGCGAGCTGGGGCTCGAGGTCGATTTCTTCCAGTCGAACCACGAGGGTGCGCTGATCGACCGGCTCCACGCCCGTGACTTCGACATCGCGATCGTCAATGCCGGCGGGTTGACCCATACCTCCGTGGCGCTGCGGGACGCCCTGCTGGGGGTGGCGCGGCCGTTCATCGAGGTCCATCTGTCCGATCCGTCGACGCGCGAGCCCTTTCGGAAGGTCAACTTCCTCCACGATGTCGCGGTCGAGTCGATCGTGGGCCAGGGCGCGCGCGGCTATCACCTCGCCCTCGAGTCGATCGCGCGGCGCTTCGCCGAGGCGGGCTCGAATGGCTGATCGCGAGGCCCGCACATCGCCGCCGGAGACCGCGGAGCTTCGACGGCTCCGCCGACGGATCGACGCGCTCGACCGGAGGATCGTCGCGCTGCTGAACGACCGCGCCCGGCTGGGTCGGGCCGTGGGTCGGGAGAAGGCGGCGGCCGGGCGGCGGGCCGTGCGCGACGCGCAGCGCGAGCGAGAGGTGCTCCTGCGGGTGACGATGGCGAACACCGGCCCCATGCCGCAGGCCGACCTGCTCGCCGTCTATCGCCGCCTGATCTCGGTCAGCCGCGCGCTCGAGGGACAAGATCGGAAGGGGTCGCAGGATTAGATAGGCTTGGCGACGGCCGGCGGTGCATACTGCGCGCCTGCGCCAGCCATGACTGCGGTGCGCCGCGACGGCGCCCGCTCGGAGGAGACGAGCATGTTGAAGTCTGCGCGAGGAGCCCTGCTGACCGCCGTCGTCATCGCGGTGTCCGCGTGTACCGGAAGCGGCGCGTCCAGCGCGCCGGCAAGTCCGTCGACGGCCGCCCCGAGCTCGTCAGCCAGCGCCGAGGCCAGTGCCCCGGCGTCGGCCGCCCCGATCGCCGGCGGGCTGCTCGACAAGGTCCTCAAGGCCGGCAAGCTGATCGTCTCGACCGACCCGAACTACGCCCCGCAGTCCGAGCAGCTGCCGGACGGCACCTACCAGGGCTTCGACATCGACGTCGCGAACGAGGTCGGCAAGCGGCTCGGCGTCAAGGTCGAGTTCATCACCCCGAAGTGGGAGGTCATCACGGCCGGTGGCTGGAGCTCGCGCTGGGACATCAGCGTCGGCTCGATGACGGTCACGGCGGATCGCCAGAAGGTCCTCGACTTCAGCCCGCCCTACTACTACACCCCGGCCCAGATGTCCGCCAGCAAGGTATCCGGAATCACAACCCTCGACGGCTTCGCCGGCAAGACGGTCTGCGCCGGCAAGTCGACGACCTACCTCGACTGGCTGAGCGGCCGGAAGCTCGACTTCGGGACGTTGTCGCCGACGACCACGCCGCCCACGGGTATCAAGACCGTGTCGCTCGACACGGACAACGACTGCCCTCAAACGTGGGCCGCGGGCCGCAACGACTTCCAGGGCTGGCTCAGCTCGAGCACGACGGTCCAGGGCGCCATCGACAAGGGCCTGCCGGTCGTCAAGGTCGGCGACCCGGTCTACGCCGAGCCGCTCGCCGTGGCCGTCGACAGGAGTGGGCCGAACGACAGCGACTTCGTCGCCCGGCTGACCGAGATCGTCAAGACGATGCACACCGACGGCACACTTACCGCGTTCTCGATGAAGTGGTTCAAGGCCGACCTGACCTTGCAGGTCACGCCGTGACCTCCGCGCTCACCGTCTGACGGGCCGACGGGAGCAGGGGCGCCGCCATGGCTGGAATGGCTCCGCAGCAGAGCGCGCTGGAGGCGCTGAAGATCCAGCAGCCTGGCGCGATCGTCGGCGAGATCGCCCGCGCCCGGGGCCGGGCGAGCCTCCGCTTCCGGCTCGTCTTCTTCGCCACGTGGATCGTCGCCATCGGCGCCCTGGCGATCGCGATTCTCAGCACCGGCAAGGTCCACCCCGACTTCCTCGCCGAGTGGACGCCGTTCATCGTCGGCGGCGTCCCGGTGACGATCTTCGTGGCGGTCTGCTCGATCGCGCTAGCCGTCGTCTTCGCCATGCTCGGCGCGCTCGGCCGGCTGGCCCGCAGCGCCCCGATCTACGCCATCGCCACGCTCTACGTGTCGCTCGTGCGGGGAACGCCGCTGATCGTCCAGATCATCTTCGTCTACCTGGCCCTGCCACAGTTCGGCCTCGTCCTCGATCCGCTCCTGGGCGGCATCCTGACGCTGGCATTCAACTACGGCGCGTACATGACGGAGATCTTCCGGGCGGGCATCCAGGCGATCCCGCGAGGTCAGATCGAGGCCGCCCAGTCGCTGGCGATGCCGGAGAGCCTGATCATGCGGCGGATCATCCTGCCGCAGGCGATCCGGATCGTCATCCCGGCGGTGGGCAACGAGTTCATCGCGATGATCAAGGACAGCTCGTTGGTCTCGTTCGTCACGATCCAGGAGCTGTTCTGGCGCGCCTCGACGGTGGGATCGCGCAACTTCCGGTCGTTCGAGACGCTGCTTATCGCGGCGCTCGTCTACTGGTTCCTGACGGTCATCTTCAGCTTCTTCCAGGAGCGCCTCGAGCACCGGATGGCCGAAAGCGACCGGCGGCTGTGATCAGGACCGAGGGCGACGGCGATCCGTTCGCCGCGCCCGGCAAGCTCACCCCGCCTGGCGCCGAGCCGGTGGTCCGGCTCCGCCGGGTCGAGAAGTATTTCGGGCCGAACCACGTCCTCCGCGGCTGCACCCTCGACGTCTATCCGGCCGAGACCATCTGCATCATCGGCCGCTCGGGCTCCGGCAAGAGCACGCTGCTGCGCTGCACGAACTTCCTCGAGGAGCCGACCGCCGGGTCGGTCGAGGTCGACGGCATCGTGGTCGAGGCCGACCCGCTGCGGAGTCGGAGCCGCAACCATCGCGAGCAGATCCGCCAGATCCGGATGCGTGCCCAGATGGTCTTCCAGGACTTCAACCTGTTCCCTCACATGACCGTCGTCGACAACCTCGTCGAGGCACCCATCCGGGTCAAGCACGTCCCGCGGGCGGAGGCGGTGGCGACGGCCGAGAAGTACCTCGCCAAGGTGGGCCTGGCCGAAAAGCGCGACGAGTTCCCGGCCCGCCTGTCCGGCGGGCAGAAGCAGCGGGTGGCGATCGCCCGGGCCCTGACGATGGAGCCCAAGGTGCTCCTGTTCGACGAGCCGACGAGCGCCCTCGACCCGACTCTCGTCGGCGAGGTGCTGACGGTCATGGCGGAACTCGCCCACGAGGGCCGGACAATGGTCGTCGTGACCCACGAGATGTCGTTCGCCCGCGAGGCGGCCGACCGCGTCTACTTCATCGAGGCCGGCGAGTTCGCCGAGGTGGGCCCGACCGAGCAGGTCCTCGACGATCCACACGACGAGCGGACCCGGCAGTTCCTGGCACGGTTCCTCGCCCAGGCCTGAGCCGTGTTTCCGATCGGCGATCAGAACGAACCTGGTGGCCGTCGGGCGCCGATCACACTGCTCATCATCGCCATCAACGTCCTCGTCTTCCTCCTCCTCCAGCTGCCCGAGGCCGCCCAGGACCGCCAGCCCTTCACCTACGGCTTCAGCACGTCCCCTACGAGATCACCCACGGCGTCGACCTGGTCAAGCCGGAGACCGTGACGATCGGTGGCGATCGGGTGCTGGTCGACGAGGAGCCCGGGCCAAAGCCGATCCAACTGACGCTCCTCACGAGCATCTTCATGCACGGCGGCTGGCTCCACATCCTGGGCAACATGTGGTTCCTGTGGATCTTCGGCGACAACGTCGAGCGCCGGTTCGGGTCCGTTTTCTACGCCCTCTTCTACCTGGCGGCCGGGGTCGTCGCGTCGTATGCGCAGGTCCTGGCCAGTCCCGATTCGGTCATTCCGAACCTGGGCGCATCCGGCGCGATCGCCGGCGTCCTGGGCGCCTACCTCGCGATGTTCCCGTCGAACCGGGTCACGATCGTCATCTTCCGGTTCATCCCGTTTGTCGTGCCGGCGGTCGTCGCCATCGGGATGTGGGCGCTGCTCCAGTTCGTGAACGGGTTCGGCCAGATCGCCCAGACCGACCAGGGCGGTGGCGTCGCCTACCTCGCCCACGTGGGCGGGTTCATCGCCGGGTTCGTCGTCGGGCTGCTGTTCCGGGCCCGGGGCGGCGGCCCGCGCTACCAGTACGCCGGCTAGGCTCGTTCTCAGCGAGCCGTCGCGCCGCGGAGCGTAGCCACCAGGCGTTGCAGCGCATCGACGTCGCGGCCGTCGCGACCCAGGGCGTCGACGAGTGCCGAGGCGACGATGACGCCGTCGGCGCCGGCTCGAGCGAGGGCGCGAACGTGGGCCGGACGGCTGACGCCGAAGCCGACGGCGACCGGCACCGGCGATACGGCCCGAACGTCGCGGACGAGCCGGCCGACCGTCGACGGTAACGACGCCCGGGCCCCCGTCACGCCGACGAGCGAGACGCAGTAGAGAAAGCCGCCGGTCCGGCGAGCGATCGCCGACCGCCGGTCGGCCGGCGTCGTCGGCGCGACAAGGTAGACGACGGCGAGATCGACCGACCGGGCGACGGCCTCGAACGGGCCGCCCTCGTCCGGGGTGAGGTCGGCGACGATCACGCCGGCCGCCCCGGCGTGCGCCAGTCGCGTCGCGACGTCCCGGCCGTCGCCGCCGCCAAGGACCTGGTTGGCGTAGGCCATCGGCACGAGCGGCAGATCCGGGCGCGCCGCGGCGATGCGGTGGACCAGCTCGACG
>JBGPDX010000052.1:0-14236 GCA_041482475.1 Candidatus Limnocylindria bacterium
CTCGATCAGGCGGTCGGCGTCGGCGAGCGTTCCCGCCAGCGGCTTCTCCGAGTAGACCCCGACGCGAGCGTCGAGACAGGCCTGGTTGACGGCGGCGTGAGCCGGTGCCGGCGTGAGGTCGATCATGGCGTCGAGCCCGCGCGCCTCGAGGCAGGCAGCCAGCTCCGTGTAGCCCGTCACCCCCGGCCACGTCTTGCGGGCGATCGCCAAGGCGCGCCCGAGGCCTTCAGGGCTCGCGTCGCAGCAGGCGACGAGATCGACGCGATCGGCGAGCATGGCGAGCATCGGCAGGTACCGCCGGCGGGCCACGTCGCCACAGCCGACGATCCCGACCCGCACGCGCTCCCTGGCCATGGTCCTCTCCGGTACGAGCGCATTCGAGGGTAGCGCGCGGGTCATCGCCTGTTACGCGTCGGGCGCGACCGCTACGGGAGGCGGTACAGGCAGACGCCTTCGCCGCCCCACGTCGTGCAGTACTCGGTCTGGCGGGCCGCCCAGGCTTCCGGATGCTGTGACGTCCAGCGCGGTGGGCCCTCGACGTCGACGAGGAGCCAGCGAACCCCGCGGTCGACATACTCGTCACCGCTGTTCATGTGTCCGGCTGCCCAGGCGACGATCGTCGTGACCGGAGCTCGCATCGCGAACAACGGAGCGAAGTCACCCTGGACCACGGCGCCGCGCGGGAGGATCCGCTCGACAGCGACCTGTGACGCGAGGAGATCGCGAGTGCCGCCGCGGATCCAGCCCGCATAGGCGAGCAGGCCCGGCAGCGCCAGCCCGGCGAGAAGGACCGTCAGCGCGGCGATCGTCCACGACGGCCTGAGCCGCGGTGCAAGCGTCCGCGCGGCGACACTGAGCCCGGCCGCGCCGAGGATCGCCACGGCCGGCAGCAGCGGCACGACGTAGCGGTTGGCGTGGTAAGCGGTCAGAAAGAGCGGCGCGCCGCCGCCGATCAGCCAACCGATCGAGGCGGCGACGACCCGCCGCGCCGGCGGGCTGAACTCGCGCCGGCGACCAACGCCGACGATCGCGCCGACGCCTCCCCCGATCGCCATCGGCGCGCTGGCCGGCAGGCCGCCATCGCTCCTGACGACGTAACTCCCGATCGCCCGGACGAGTGCCAGCGGCGACGTTGGCAGCTCCGCGGACGGCCAGATCCGGATGTCCGCCATGACCGCCTCTCGTTGGGGCAGCCCGATCGCGGCGAGCCAGCCCGCGGCCGCGGTCACGACGACCGCGACCGCCCCGGCCAGCCATCGCCGGACGGCCGGGCTGCGCCAGTCGACGAGCGCGACGGCGAGGAGCATTCCCGCCGCGGAGAACGCGGCATTGGGCTTCGTTCCGATCGCCAGGGCGAGGGTTACGCCCGCCGCGAGGCCCCACCGGCCGGCCCGATCGTCGCCGGCTCGAGCCGCGATCAGCGCGGCGACGGTCAGCCACAGCGCCACCAGCGGTTCGAGGAGGGCCAATCGTCCGTAGTACAGGACGAGCAACGAGCTGCCGAAGGCGACGGCCGCGACGAACGCCGGAACCCGCCCGAGCACGCCGCGAAGCCCGAAAGCCAGCGCGCCCGTGGTCGCCGCCACGGCCACCACCGACACGAACCGGGCCTGGACGATGCCGACACCGAAGGCCCCGAACACGACGGACTGGATGGCCGGGAACACGACATAGACGAGCGACATGTTCCAGTCGTCGGTCGTCGACGTTCCGAACAGGGCCTGGTTCCTGGCGTTGAAGACGATCCAGCCCTCGTCGGAGAACGGGCTGCGGCTGGACGTCACGCCGGCCGCCGGGTCGACATCGAGGAAGGCGCCCAGCAGGCCCAGGACGAACAGGGGGAGGAGCAGCGGAAGCGCGGCAATGACCCCACCAGGGACCCGCGTCCTCACCGCCTTGGCCACCGACGTCACGCCGGGAGCATGACAGGCCGTCTTACCGGCCGTGAACCAAAAATACTCCTCACGAGTATTGACAAGGGGGTTGCCAGAAGCCCCCTCAGGAGCTACAATATGGACCTGAACGGCGTGTCAAGACTTGACACGCCTGTCCCTATGTCCGGGCGGCGCGGGTCCGGGTCGGGGAGTCCCTGCAGACGCGTGCCGTCCCCGGACGGCCGCCGTCCGCCGCGTGAAACCATTACCGGAGAGTTCGTGGCCAACCTCATCGACAACCAGAAGACCAGCACAAAGAACCGCCGTCGCCGCCTGGCGGCGCCGCATGCCCCGTTGGACGTCGAGGCGACCGTGGTCGTCGACGCCCGAAGGCTCGAGCGGGTCGACGACGCGGCGCTGACCCCGTCGGGTGTCGCGCTGCCCGCCGAAGGCCCCACCGCCCTCGATCCCACCGAGGTCGATGAGCCGTCGCGGGAGGAGCTCGAGGCGGCTCCCGCCGAGGACGACATCGACATCGACGATCCCGTTCGGATGTACCTCCGCGAGATCGCCCGTGTGCCGCTCCTCACCGCCGAGGAGGAGGTCGTCCTCGCCAAGGCGATCGAGCTCGGTGAGCAGATTGCCGCGGAACCGGCGAAGGCGATCGTGTCGCTGCACGAGTGGACCCGCCACGAGACCGAGCGCAAGACCCGCACGGCCAAGCGGCAGCACGCCCTGCCGTACGGCGACGAGGCGCACCGGATGGTGCGCAAGGCCCTGTCGGACGACGCGGCCGGCGATCTGCTGGTGACCGCACCGGCCTTCGGCCTGTCGAAGGTGTTGCCGGAAGCCCCCAGCGATCATCTCCGCGAGCTCATCCGCGAGGCCCGCAACCTGCGCGCGGTCTACAACGAGCGACTCGACCCCGAGTCGTTCATCAACCTGCTCGACTGGACGTACGCCGCCGTGCACGGTGACATCGAGGCCCGGGACACGCCGGCCCTTCGGGCGATGTACGACTGGACCCGCGACGGGGTCGCCTTCCCGGCGCTCGAGCGCTGGATCGCGGCCGGTCACGATGCCGCGCTGCTGCGGCGGATGGGCTACGACCCGAACGTCCCGGCCGAAACCCGGCTGCGGGATCGCGAGGGCGAGCTGATCCGCATCGGCCAGGCGGCGCGCGACCACCTGACGTCGGCCAACCTTCGGCTGGTCGTCTCGATCGCCAAGAAGTACATGAACCGCGGCATGAACATCCTGGACCTCATCCAGGAGGGCAATGCCGGGCTCATCCGTGGCGTCGAGAAGTTCGAATACGAGCGCGGATTCAAGTTCTCGACCTACGCCACGTGGTGGATCCGCCAGGCCGTCACGCGCGCCATCGCCGACCAGGCGCGGACGATCCGCATCCCGGTCCACATGGTCGAATCGATCAACCGGATGATCAAGGTCTCGCGCGAGCTGCAGACGACCCTGGGCCGCCAGCCGACGGCCGAGGAGATCGCCGAGGGCATGTCGGAGGGCCAGGAGATCCCGGTCACCCCGGAGAAGGTCCGCGAGATGATCAAGATCCGGCGCGATCCGGTCTCGCTCGAGACCCCGATCGGCGAGGAGGACGACGCGCTGCTCGGCGACTTCATCGAGGACACGGACGCCATCGCGCCCATCGAGGCCGCCACGAACCAGCTTCTTCGGGAGCAGGTCGACTCGGTGCTCGCGTCGCTCAGCGGCCGCGAGCGTCGGGTGCTCGAGCTCCGGTTCGGGCTGGTCGACGGTCGGGCCCGGACGCTGGAGGAAGTCGGCAAGGAGTTCGGCGTGACTCGCGAGCGGATCCGCCAGCTCGAGGGGCTCGCCCTCCGCAAGCTCCGCCACCCGTCCCGCAGTCGCAAGCTGCGCGGCTACTTCAACTGACCTTCACCGCACGCCTCCGGCGCGCAATACCCCGCACGGGTATTGACAATTCCACCTTGTCAAGAGGGGAACCGGGGGCGTAGTCTTCGGCCGAACGGCGTGTCAAGTCTTGACACGCCAACAATCATGTTCGGCTCCTCGCCGAACCCCGCGGAGGGTCGAGCGTGACGGTCGGCGTCGCGGCCGAAGTGAAGAGCCGGCTCAACATCGTCGACGTCGTCGGCGAGTCGGTCAGCCTCAGGAAGGCCGGCACCACCTTCAAGGGTCTTTGCCCGTTCCACGGTGAGAAGACCCCATCGTTCGTCGTCACCCCCAGCCGCGACAGCTGGCACTGCTTCGGCTGCGGCCTGGGCGGCGACGTGTTCAGTTTCGTCATGCAGCGCGACAGCGTGCCGTTCCCCGAGGCGCTCAAGCAGCTGGCGGCCAGGGCCGGCGTGGAGCTCGATGAGCGGAGCCGCCGGGACGACGTCCGAAAGGCCCGCCTGCGCGACGTGATGGAGGCCGCGATCGCCTTCTATCACGCGGTCCTGACGAAGTCGAAGGCCGGCCAGCCGGCGCTCGATTACCTCCGTGGCCGCGGCTTCACCGACGCGACGATCGAGGCCTATCAGCTTGGCTGGTCGCCGGCCGGCTGGGACGCGATGAGCCGACAGCTCAACGAGCGGCGCCAGATGAGCGGCGAGGAGCTGGCCCAGGTGGGGCTGGCGACGCCGCGCCAGAACGGGCGCGGCTTCTACGACCGATTCCGTGAGCGGGTCATCTTCCCGATCCGCGACCAGAACGGCGGCCCGACGGGGCTGGGTGGGCGAACACTCGAGACGGACGCCGCCGACGGCCGCGACCACGGCCCGAAATACCTCAACTCCCCGGCGACGCCGCTGTTCGACAAGAGCCGGACGCTCTACCTCATCGACAAGGCCAAGGGGCCAATCCGTCGCAGCGGCCAGGCGGTCATCGTCGAGGGCTACACCGACGCGCTGATGGCCCACCAGGCCGGCTTCGACAACGTGGTGGCCTCGCTGGGGACCGCCCTCACGCCCGGCCAGGTCGCGCTGCTGACGCGTTATGCCAAGCGGATCGCCCTGGCTTACGACGTCGATCCGGCCGGCGAGAGGGCCGGGACGTTCGGCGTCCAGGCGCTCGAGACCCTCATCGGCCAGCTGGCCGTGTCGGACACCGGCGTCGAGCTCGACGAAGTGCGGGTGGTTCGGCTGCCCGACGGCAAGGATCCCGACGAGGTCGTCCGCGACGAGCCGGACCGCTGGCGCGAGGAGGTCCGGACGGCCGAGCCGATCGTCGACTACCTGGTCGACTTCCACGCCCGCCAGTTCGACCTCAAGACGCCTGGCGGAAAGGCGCGCTTCGTCGACGCGATCATCCCGACCCTGCGCGCCGTCCCGAACCCGGTCATGCGCGACGCCTACCTGGGTCGCCTCCGCCAGGTCAGCGGGGTAGAGGAGCGAGTTCTCCTCGAGGTCCTCCACCGGCCGCCGAGGCTCACGGCCGTGGGTCCGGGCGACGGCCGGATCACCGCCGCATCGGTGACGTCGGCGCCCGACGCGCTGCCGGTCGGGGACATCCTGCGGGCCATCACCAACGGCGAGCGCGACCTGCTGCGGCTGATGCTCCTGCTCCCCGCGGAGCAGCTGCGGATCGTCGATCGGCTCGCGCCGGACCAGCTGCCGTCGACCGTCGCTCGCGAGCTCTACCGCGCGATCGTCCTCCAGCGAGCCCCGAACGACATCGGCATCCACCCGCCGTTCGATTCGGCGGCCCTCATCGCTTCGCTCGACGACGAAACGGCGGGGCTGGCGCGGGCGTTGTACGCGATGGACGGGCCAAGCCCGCGCGATCTCGACCAGGACGACGTGGACTACGACGTCGATCGGCTGCTGCTCGACCTCGAGGAGGACCGCCTGGCGCAGCGAGCGGAGTTCACCCAGGGCGCCCTTGGAGAGGCCGAGCGGGACGGGGACCGCGAGGCCATCGACCGCCTGCTGCTCGTCCTGCGGCAGGTCAACGAGGCGCGCCGGTCGCTCGACCGGCGGCGCGACCAGACCCGCTACCTCGGTCGGCAGCTCACGCCGACATGACGACGCTCACCGGACCCACGACTCACACGGAACGGGAGGACCACCGTGGCTAACCCGCTCGACAAGCAGCTCGTCGAGGCTGTCCTGACGCGCCCGCGGCGCGGCAAGGCCGATCTCGAGGCGGTCAAGCTCGCCAATCTCCGGCCGAGGCGCGCCGGCGCGACGACACCGGTGCCGATCCCGGTCGAGGTCGAGGAGGAGGACGAGGATCTCGACCTGGGGCCCGAAGCCCCCGAGGCCGCCACCGACCTGGGTGTCGAGGTCGTCGACGCCGACGGCGAGCCGGTCGACGGAAAGCTTCCCGTCGACGCACCGGCCAAGCTCGACGCCGTCGAGCTCGAGGAGCCCTCCGCGGAGGAGCTCGAGGCCCTGTCGGCCGACATGATCGGGATCGACGACCCGGTCCGGATGTACCTCAAGGAAATCGGCAAGGTCGCCCTGCTGACCGCCGAGGAAGAGGTCGTCCTGGCCAAGGCGATCGAGCTGGGGGAGCAGATCGTCGACGAGCCCTGGAAGGGCATCCTGAGCCTCCACGAGTGGACGCTCCACAACACCGAGTCGAAGACGCGCACGGCCAAGCCACAGCACCGACTGCCGATGGGCGATGACGCGCACCGGCTCGTCAAGGCGGCCATCTCGGATCGGGGCGCGCGGAACCTGCTCGTCCAGTCACCCGACTTCCACCTGATCAGGGCCGGCCGGGGCGCCCAGTCCGACGGCACGAAGCATCTCCTCAAGCAGGGTCGCAAGCTCGTCGAGGCCTACAACTCGAAGCACGACGCGGCGTCGTTCATCACACTCCTCGACTGGGCCGACTTCGCGGTCCACAACGGCGACCTCGACTCGCGCGACAACGTAGGGCTGCGGGCGATCTACGACTGGACCCGCGAGGGCGTCGCGTTCCCGGCGCTCGAGCGCTGGGTCACCTCCGGCAAGGACGCCGACCTGCTCAAGCGGATGGGCCGCGACCCGGAGGTCCCGAAGAACACCAAGCTGGCCCATCGCAAGGGCGAGCTCGTCCGCGTCGGGCGCGACGCGCGCGAGCAGCTGACGTCGGCCAACCTGCGCCTCGTCGTGTCGATCGCCAAGAAGTACATCGGCCGCGGGATGTCGTTCCTCGACCTGATCCAGGAGGGCAACATCGGGCTGATCCGGGCGGTCGAGAAGTTCGACTACGAGAAGGGCTTCAAGTTCTCGACCTACGCCACGTGGTGGATCCGGCAGGCGATCACCCGGGCCATCGCCGACCAGGCCCGAACGATCCGCATCCCCGTCCACATGGTCGAGACGATCAACCGCCTCATCCGCGTCTCGCGCGGCCTGCTCCAGGAGCTGGGTCGCGAGCCGACGGTCGAGGAGATCGCCGAGGCGATGTCGAAGGGACAGGAAGTCCAGGTCACGCCGGAGAAGGTCCGCGAGATCATCAAGGTGTCGCAGGAGCCGGTGTCGCTCGAGACCCCGATCGGCGAGGAGGAGGACTCCCACCTCGGCGACTTCATCGAGGACCGCGGCGCCCTCGCCCCGGCCGAGGCGGCATCGCACCAGCTGCTCAAGGAGCAGGTCGAGGCGGTGCTCGATTCGCTGACCGGTCGCGAGCGACGGGTGCTCCAGCTGCGGTTCGGACTGGAGGACGGCCGCGCCCGGACCCTCGAGGAGGTCGGCAAGGAGTTCAACGTCACCCGCGAGCGGATCCGCCAGATCGAGGCCAAGGCGCTCCGCAAGCTGCGCCACCCGTCCCGCTCCCGGAAGCTCAAGGACTACCTCGAGTAGCGCATCGCCTTTCACCCACGCGCACCCTTTCCCCTACGATGCGGCCGTGGCACGTTCGAAGGCCGGGTCCATCCCGACGTCGGGCCCGCGCCCGCTCGTGGGGGTCGACTGGGTCAAGTCGCACCTGGACGACGCGACGCTGCGGATCGTCCACGTCGCGCCCGACCGACGCGTCTACAACCGGCGTCACGTGCCGGGTGCCACGTTCAGCGAGCTTCACCGGGAGCTGGCCCTCCGCGGCACGGCGCCCGAGACCGGCGACGCGGAGCGGGAGTGGCTCATTCCCAGCCGCGAGCAGACGCAGACGATCCTCCGGCGCTGGCGGGTCGGCGCAGGCGATCGGGTCGTCCTGTATGACGACGTCGGGCTCAACCGCCAGGCGATCCGCGGCTACTGGCTGCTGCGCCTCTATCGCTTCCCGAAGGACCGGGTCCATGTCATGGACGGCGGGATCGGGGCCTGGACGCGGGCGGGCTACCCGACGACGAACGAGCTCCCCGAGGCCGACCTGGCCGATGCGCTCCGCCGGCCGGTCGAGCTGGGCGAGCGGGACGACAGCCTGATCGCCACCTACGACGACGTGAAGGCCTGGAGCCGCGAGGCGTCGAAGAACGGCGGTCCCACTCGGCTGCTCGACGTTCGGACGGCGGGCGAATATGTCGGCACGGACGTCCGGGCGAAGCGCGGCGGCCACATCCCGGGCGCCCGGCAGCGGCTGTTCAGCGACCTCCTCACGGAAGAGGGCACCTTCCGGCCGAGCGATGAGATCCTGGCCATCGTCCGGTCCGGGGGCGTCGACCCTTCGGACATCCGCGCGACGTACTGCCAGGGCGGCGTCCGTGCCGCCCTGGCCTGGTTCGCCCTCCACGAGCTGGCCGGCCTCGACGACGTCAAGAGCTACGCCGGGTCGTGGGAGGAGTGGGGGAACCGAACCGACAGCCGGATCGACACGACGGACTGACGGAGGCTCCCGACAGCCGCGCGCCCACCTCAAAAACCCCCTCTGCTATCCTGTCGCGGCGCGGCTCCTGGCCCGCCTCGACCGCCCCCGGCGGTCCCTCGCTCCGGCGTAGCTCAGTGGTAGAGCGGGCGGCTGTTAACCGCTTGGTCGTAGGTTCGAGTCCTACCGCCGGAGCCAATTTCACGCTCAACTCGGCTAGTTCTGGCCGCCTTGGTCCACTCTGACCCGCCCGAATCAGGGCTTGCGTGACTCTCAGCCAGGGCCGATCCTTGCCCTCCGGTTCGAGCACCGGTGGTAGCGCCGAGTCGAGCCCAAGGTCGATCGCATCCCGCGTGAGGTCGTACTCGAGCCGCTGGAACCCTGTGACGCCGAGCCTGGCGAAGATCGCCCCGATCAGCGCCTGTCGGCCCTGGGGCTCGGAATGCTGGACACAGCCGCGTGGCGTGGCCCACAGTGCTTGCGCCGCCCGAGGTGGGCGTCTGCAACGCGAGTCCGGCGTGGAGCCGCTATGTGTTCCGCGCGCCGTCGCCCCGAACGTCTGATCGGGCCGAGTATGGCGGGGGAGGAGGGCTGTTTCGGCCATGGCAGTGAAACGATCCCGGGCTTTGACCATCATCCTGGGAGCGACGCTCGGCGCGGCCCTGATCGTACCGACAACGGCGGTGGCGGCAGACCCGGGCGTCGTTGTGGCTGATGGGCTGCAGAGCCCGCGCGGCCTCGACTTCGGTCCGGGTGGAATCCTCTACGCCGCGGAGTCAGGTGACGCCAGCAACGGCGGGGCCGTCCTGAAGATCGAGAACTCCGCATCCCAGCACCCGATCGCGCGGACGATCATCGACGGCCTTCCGAAGCTTGGTGACGAAGGCGAGTTCATCGGCATCGACGGAATCTCGGTGCTTGGCCGAGGCACGAACCAGACGATCTACGGAGTGTTCGGCCTTGCGCCCCAAATCGCGGGCAGCGCCGACTTCGGGCGGGTCGTGACGATCGATCGATCGGGCGCCATGGACACGATCACGAACGTCGGCCAGTTCGACTTCGACTGGGGAAAGGCGCATTCCAACTTGTGGGAGGAGTTCGTCAACGGCGATGCGAACCCGTACGGGATCCTCGCTCTGCCGGGCCACCTCTACGTCGCCGATGCCGGAGAGAACACGCTCGATGAGGTCCGTCCCGACGGCTCCATCGCCGTCCTCGCGTACTTCCCGAACGAGGCGATTCGCGACGCAATCCCGACCTGCGTACGACAGGGACCGGACGGAGCACTCTACGTCGGGACGCTCGCCTTCGTGGACAGCGCCATCCTCGGGCCGTCGGCGAAGGTCTATCGAGTCGATCCCTCGCAGGCCAACCTCGCCGAGCCCTGGAACACTCCGATGACGATCTGGGCCAGCGGCCTCTGGCCGATCAACGGGTGCGATTTCGGTCCGGACGGGACGTTCTATGCCTCGCAGCTGTTCACCAATCCCGCCTGGCTCTTCAGCGGTGGTCAGGCACCCGCGCACGGCGACGTTGTCGCGATCCCGTGGGGCTCGCCGACGACGCACCGATCCCTCACTGGCGGCGCCCTGGGGTCGACGGGCGGTGTCGCCGTCTCACCGAGCGGCGCAGTATTCGTTTCCAACAACACGGTCGGACCTGGCGGGCAGATTCTTCGGCTGAGGGCCCGCTGACAACCCGTCCCCAGCCGGCGAGCCTTGGGCAGCACTGCCCCGGCTCGAGCTCCCACTGGCGCGGGCGGCCGTCCACGTCGGCCGCCCGTTCGAACGGGGCCCTGACCAAGCTCCTTGGCCAGGCCACGAGACCGCTCGTGCTCGAGCTCACCGAGCGCGAACCGATCGACGACTACAGCGCGTTCCGGAAGGCGATCGCCGGGCTGGACGTGGCCGTCGATTGGGCGGTCGACGACGCCGGCGCGGGCTACGCCAGCATGCGGCACATCATCGAGCTCCGCCCCAGGTACGTGAAGCTCGATCGGGGTCTCGTCACTGGCATCAACGCCGATCCGATTCGCCAGGCGCTCGCGGCGGGCATGCTCCACTTCGCGAGCTCGATCGGGGTCGAGATCATCGCCGAGGGTGTCGAAACCGAAGCTGGTCGCACGCCTGACTAGGGATTCAAGCGCGCCCGACAGGATTCAACCGCGCCGATGACATATATATCCGGATCCCGTATATCCGGATCCCGATCCAGGGTGCCGGAGAGTGGCTAAAGACGTCGACCGAAAGCGCCTAATTCAGCGTACGCCGGAGCCACGCGAGCGTCCTCGTGATAGTCGTTCGGCGCGGCAAGCCCAGCCGAGAATCGAGTGCATCACGGACCGGCCGGCAAGGGTTGCCAATCGCCCCAGCCGGTCCCCGTTACGAGAAGCTGAGCGTCGGAGCCGTCGGCATGGACGCTCCAGAGAGACGTCCCGACGTAGTTGGCGTCCGATCTCGAGAAGAGGATGCGGTCACCCCCGGGTGAGAACCGGATGAACAGGATTGACTCGGTCCCAGGGGCACTGGCCAGCGACGTCACCGTCCCACTCGCTGCGTCCACCACGCCCAATTCGTTTGGCGGCGACAGCGACGACCCTGTGTCGAAGCCGACGCGATCGCCCGTCGGCGACCACACGGGTCCTCCGGAGACCCCAGTGGGGACCAGCACCCGCTCCTGGGAACCATCGGCTGCGGCAACAAAGAGCCTCCCGCCGGCGATGTAGGCGACGCGAGTTTCGTCGGGCGAGTACGCCCAGTGCCCGTTCGATCGCGGGTCGTTCGCCGGGAGACTCCTTGGCGTGCGACCGTCGAGGGGCACCTCACATGGCCACACCACGAGCGACGTCCCGTCAGGCGACCACACAGCGTCGAAATCGCCCGGCAGCCGACACCCCGCCGGCGCGGTGAGCAGCGCCTGACGCACGCCGTCGAGCCCGTAGATTCCGATCGTCTTGTCCAAGTCGACCCAGGTGGCAACGCGAGTGGAGTCCGGCGACCACGAGATGAGCCAGCCGGTGCCAGGGAATGACGCGACAATGTGGCCTGCCGGATCACTGATGAGGACGGTCGCGCCAGGACAAAAAGCCCCGCCCGATCGATACGCGAGATGCCGCCCGTCGGGCGACCACATCGGTCCCTCTCCCCCGAAGCCATAGCAGTCGGCTGGGCCGTCGGGAGGGGCGTGAGCGATGCGTGTCGGGTTCCTGCCGTCCCAGTCGGCCAGGTAGATGTCGCCGTCGAGGCCGTAGGCGAGGTGGCCGAGGCGACCGGTCGGCGGAGGCGAGGGTCGGAGCAGGACGGCCCCGACCAGGATCGCCCCACCGACGATGGCCGCGATCACCAACAGCAGGATGAGGGCCGTGGACCAGCGCGCACCCAGGCGCGCGAGCGAGCGTGCGCCGGAGCTCGAACCGGCACCGGGCGTCACCCCGACCCAGTCGCTGCCGGGACCGGCCAGCCACGCGGGTCGCGGCCTGCGGCGACGAGTGGCATCGAGGATCCGGTCGAGCCCATCGGCGGGCGCGGGCGACAGCGCGTCGGCCTCGAACCAGCCGGCGAGCGTTCGGTCGAAGTCGTCGTGACCGGTCATGCGATGGACTCCCTGGCGACGGCCGGCGTGCGTTCGTCGGCTTCGAGTGCTGCGCGCAGGGCGGCGGAGGCTCGGTTGAGCCGGGACTTGAAGGTGCCGACCGCGAGATCGAGGACGACCGCCGCCTCGGCGTCCGGCAGCCCGAGATAGTGGTGCGCGACGAGCACGGCGCGCTGCTCGGGGGTCAGCCGACGAAAGCCTCGCTCCAACTGGTCGCGCATGGCGGTCTGGTCCTGGGCGTCGCCGTCGTCACGCGTGTCAGGCGCGGGCACGTGGATCTCCACGACCCGGCGACGCGTGACCCGCCGGGCCTCCCGATAGCAGGCGTGGACGAGCAGCCGATGGAGCCAGGCGTCGAAGCGGTCGGGGTCGCGGACGGCGCGGATGTGCAGCCAGGCGGCCATGAGCGCTTCCTGGACGGCATCGGCCGCCAGGTCGTCGCTGCGCAGGATCAGCCGCGCGGTCCGGTGCAGCCGGTCGAACGCCTCCGCCGCGAGCGCCGTGAAGGCGTCGTGGTCGCCATCCCTGGCGCGAAGGACGAGGTCTCGCTGCATCGGACATCCGGCTCGTGGCGGCCCGGTGGCCGCGCTCACCCATCATTAGTCGGGCGGCAAGCGAGTCGTTCCATCTCCAGCGCGCTGCGATGGCGATGCACCGCCCAGCGAAAGATGGAACGTCCGCGGGTGAACCGGACTCAGGCCGTATGGAAGCGTCGGACATGCCCGCGCTCCTGCGGAAGGGGTCATGGATACCAGCTTGCCTCGACCACATGGCGCCGCCCCACGTGGTCGGCGTGGAGGGTTCGGTCAGTGAACAGCACGCTCAAGATGGCATTCGCTGCGGCGGCCGTCGTCGTGGCCAGCATCAGCTGCGGTCCGGTTGCGGTGGCTCCGTCGTCGGCGGTCGCTCCGTCGTCGGCGGCCGGCCCAACGCCGACGACGGCCTCAAGCCCCATTCCCTCACCGACGGCTGCCCCGACGCCCTCGCCCAACCTGCTCGACACCTCGACGTGGACGACCTACACCTCGAATCGCTATGGCTTCAGCATCCGCCACCCTGCCGTTTGGAGTGAGGATCCCTCCGACCACGTCTGGACACTTGCGAGGGACACGCCGAGTTTCGAGAGCTCGGCCAGGGAGAGCTTCACCGCACCGGCCGGGGACGTCCGCGTAAGCGTCTGGTCGGTGGCCGTCAAGCCCGGCGTCACAGTCGAGGAGTGGATCGCGGCGTATTGCCCCAAGAGCGCTTCGCCCTGCATCGGGATCCAGGGTCGGACGGTCGCGGTGAGCATGGATGGGCACGCCGGTCTGCTCGTGCCGTTCTCCGACGACGTCTACGCCTTCATCCTGGTCAACAACCGGATGTACGTGCTCGCCGTCTGGCGGCCCGACTCCGACCCGGGTGTGTCGATTTACGGCGGTTCGAGGCGCCTCCTCGAAGGCTATCTCTCGACGATGCACCTTCTTCCCGGTGGTCCGGCCCCCTCAGCGGCGACCCCGCGACCGTCCTGACGCGGCGCAGTTGAGGCGCGGAATGCCGACCGTCGTCTTCGAGTCCAGGTGTTGGACGCGCAGTAGCAACCTACACGATCCCGATCGACGGACGCGACGAGTGGGTCGCCGCGGCGGGTAAGGACTGGGATGTCTGAGCGCTCGTTGCTCGGCGCCCCGGGCCGGGAGGCGACGCCACGCCAAGTCGCGGTCCTCGCCGCCTACGTGGCGGCGGGCGGCTCGATTGGCGCAGCGGCGGCGAGCTTGGCGATCCGGCCCAGCACCGTGAAACGACATCGCGCCGACCTCCGCGCGCGGTCGGGCCTCATGACCGAGCAGCTGATCTACGCGGGGCGAGCTGCGGGCTGGCTAGTTGTTCCGGCTCTTGAACCAGCTTGGCCCGACCCCGGTCGTTCAGACACGCAGGGAGCCGGTGGTCGTCAGGGCGCGACAGCGGTGCCGAGCTGCATCTGGATGACCGCGAACCCCTCGGGCGACTCCGCGGTGTAGCCGAAAATCAGCCCGTGCTCGGTGACCCACATCCTCGTGTCGTACCCGGAAAGCGTC
>JBGPDX010000053.1:0-13586 GCA_041482475.1 Candidatus Limnocylindria bacterium
ATCTCTGGCGCAACGTTCACCAGCGAGTCGTACGCCGAATCGCTCCAGTCGGCGCTCGACAAGGCCGGGGCCTGACGCCCGAGCGGCTGTCGCGCGGCTGGAAGGCGTTCCTGATGCACCGGGTCGAGCACATCATGGGCACCGCCATCAGCGTCAGCGTCCGGGATGCCGACGTCGCGGCCCGCACCCTCGACGATGTCTTCGACCACCTCAGCCGCGTCGACGCGCGGTTCAGCACGTTCAAGCCCGACAGCGAGGTCAGCCGCCTCGGGCGTGGCGAGATTACGGAGGCCGAGTCCAGCCCGGCGCTTCGGGAGGTCCTCGCGCTGTGCGAGGAGGTGCGTCTCGCGAGCGACGGCTATTTCGACATTGGCCGGCACGGCGCCGACGGCAGGCTCGACCCGTCAGGCCTGGTCAAGGGCTGGGCGGTCGAAGGCGCGGCCCGCATCCTCGACGAGGCGGGGGCCCGGAACTACTACCTCAACGCCGGCGGCGACGCCGTCGTCCATGGCGAGGCCGCGCCCGGCCGGCCATGGCGGGCGGGGGTCCGTCATCCGGAGCGCCCGGACCGGGTGGCCACCGTGCTCGCGATCCGAGATCTTGCGCTGGCGACGTCCGGCGCCTACGAGCGCGGCGATCACGTGATCGATCCACACACGGGGCGGCCGCCCGAAGGCGTCCTCAGCGTGACGGTCGTGGGCCCGAGCCTTGCCTATGCCGACGCGTATGCGACGGCCGCGTTCGCCATGGGGCCCGGCGCACTTCGCTGGATCGCGTCACTGCCCGGCTACGCCGGCTGCTGCATCACGACCGACCGACGCCTTGTCTGGACGGAGGCGTTCGAGGGCCTGATCGCGCCGACGTAGCTGGCGACGGTCGGAGGTTCGGCGCGTTGGCGTCGACCGTGGCCGGCGCGTCGATTTCGGCGGGCTGCTCCAGGCCGCGACCCTCGAAGGCCGGCCCTGGCGTCCGAGTCCAGGAAGCCGACATCCGCGCCCCGCCACCGGGTGCCTCGCCGATGTCCCATTTGCCGCCGGTCGCGCCGACGATGGCGTCGGCGATCGCCAGACCAAGCCCGGCCCCGCCGGCGTGGTCGGTGGCTCGATGGAATCGATCGAAGATCCGGTCGCGCTGATCGGGTGGGATGCCGGGCCCCGTGTCGTCGACGGTGAGCCGGACCCGACCCGCCTCGGCCGAGACGTGGACCGACACCGCCCCGCCCGGCGGCGAGTACTTGACGCCGTTGTCGATGAGGACCGCGACGAGCCGGGCAAGCCATTCGGGCGGGGCCGTCACGACCGGGCTCGCCGCTCCGGTCACCCGGAACCTGAGCTCGAGGCCGCGCTGTTCGCAGACGGCCCGGAAACGCTCGGTCGCCGACGTCGCCAGGGCCCCCATGTCGATCGGGACGGCATCGGGCGGCGCGGGCGCGGCATCGAAGCGGGCAAGCCAGAGCAGGTCGTCGACGAGCCGGTGGAGATGGCGGCTCTCGTCGAGCACGCGCTCGAAGACGCCCCGATCGACCTCCGAGGCGCGCGGCGACCGAAGCGCCAGCGACGCTTCCGCTTCGATGACCGTGAGCGGGGTGCGCAGCTCGTGCGACGCGTCGGCCGTGAAGTCGAACTGACGGCGGCGGGCCCGCTCAATCGGCTCGGCGACGCGACGACCGATCGTCAACGACCCAACGAACACCAGGGCGAGCAGGAGGGGCGCGATGCCGGCCTCGGCCACGATGACCGTGTTCCGGGCGTTCGTGACCTCCGTCGCCGACTGGGCGATCTCGATCCAGCCCTCGCCGAACGCTCCGCCCGTGAGGCGGACCTGCGAACCGGCGATCGTCGCGCTGACGGGAGTCGAAACGCGACGTTGATCCGGCGGCAGCGTCGCCGCCGGATCGCTCGCGGTGACGGCGCCTGCCGGCCCGATCAGCCAGACCAGGAGAGGTGCCTCGAAGCGTCGCGCGTCACGATCGTCGTCTCCTGTCAGCACCGCCGTCGGCCCGCCGTTCGCGAACAACTGCGCCGGATCGCCTCGCGTCTGCATCGCCGAGATCTCGTCCTGAAGGTGGCGGTCGATGCCGGCCACGAGATTCTGCTGAACGAGGGCCACGACGACGAACGCGACCGCGAGATAGAAGACCGCCACGATCACCGTGGTCGTCGCGGCCACCCGGATCGGCAGGTGTCGGAAGCCGGCGGCCGATCGGGAAGTCGCGCCGAGGGTCGAGGGTGTCACGTCGCCGCTCTGCACGTCACGTCGCGAGCCGGTAGCCGGCCCCGCGGACCGTGAGGATCTGCGCGCCCGTGCCGGCCAGCTTCGCTCGCAACCGGGCCATCTGGACATCGATGGAATTCGAGCCGATTGGATCGGTCTCGTCCTTCCAGGCGTGCTGGGCGATGAGCTCACGACTGACAACGGCGGGCGCCTGGAACATGAGCACCTCGAGGATCCGGAACTCCGTGCGGGTCAGTTTGAGCGGGAATTCCCCGGCCTGGACGTCGCGGGTCGCCGGATCGAGCGCCAGGGGGCCGCGCTTCAGGACTCGGCCGTCGGTGCTCCCGGGACGCCGTTGAAGCGCCCGAACGCGGGCCAGGAGCTCATCGAAATCAAACGGTTTGACCAGGTAATCGTCGGCACCGGCATCGAGCCCCGTCACCCGGTCGGCCGGCGCGTCGCGCGCTGTCAGCATCAGGACGGCCGTGCCCTTGCCCTCCGCCCGCATCCGGGCGACGACCTCGAGGCCCGACGTCATCGGCATCCGCCAGTCGAGGATGACCACCGCGTACTCGTAGAAGCGGACATGGTCGAGGGCCTCGTCACCGGTCGCGACGGCATCGACGAAATAACCGTTCCGCTCGAGACCGCGGACCAGCACGGAGCGGAGAGCCTGATCGTCCTCAGCGACCAGGAGCCGCATGTGGCGATCCATCGGGCAGGGTCATCGCCGCGAGAGTGTAGGTCGCGTCCCTTTCGGCAGGATGACAACCGAAGGGCGACCTCCCGCCCGCGTCTGGCCCTGACCTCCATTCGTTCGAGAGCGTGAATATGCCGACAAGCGGTCGATATCGGGGCGATCACCGCTCTCGGAGGGCCGCGACCACGCTTAGCCGGGCGACCCCTCGATCGGCGATGGCGAGCCCCAGGCCGAGCGCCAACGCGACTGCCCCGATCGTCACCCCGACGAGGAGCAACGGGACGGCCGGGACGTCGGCCGGGGGATCGAAGACGCCGGCCAGGATCTGCAACAGCACCACGCCGACCAGCGCGCCGGTCAGGAGACCGGTGACGGTCCCGGCGATGCCGACGACGAGTGTCTCACCGAGCATGGAGGCACGGACCTGCCGCGGCTCGGCCCCGATGGCGATGAGCGTCGCGATCTCCCGTCGGCGCTCGGCGAGGCCGGCCAGGAGGAAGAGGGTCACTCCCACCCCGGCGATGATCATCGCGAACGCGACGTCGAGGAGCACCAATCCCGACAGGTCGACCGAGGTGATCGCATTCGCCAGGCGCGCCGTGGTCGTTCCGAGGTCGGCGACCTGCCAGTCCGACCCGAGGCGGTGTGACAGCTTCACGGATGCGCCCCCTACGTCGCCGTCGGCCCGGGCGAGGACGAACGAGATCCGGTCGTTGCCCGTCTGGGCGACGACATACGGCAGGTTCGCCACGAGGAACGCGTCCTTCGGGGCGGTCGGGAACTCGAGGGCGATCCCGGCCATCGTGAAATCGACCGTCCTTAGGTTGCCGGTCGCGTCCGGGACGCGGACCCTGATCCGGTCGCCCGGGACGATGCTGTAGTCCCTGGCGGTCTCGGCCGAGACGAGGATCGCGTCGGGACGCGATCGGAGTGCGTCGATGGCACCGGCCGCCGTCGAGCCCTGGAAGAACGAGTCGGCCAGCGGCGCGACGCCGGGCAGCGTCGCCGTATCGATCGCCAGCAGGTCCTGGGCCTCCGGCCCGACGTAGACGACGCGGTCGACGACCGGCGTCGCGCCCGTGACCCCCGACCCGGAGAGCCTGGCGACGTCGGCCGACGTTGCCGGTGTCGACGGCACGGCCTTCAGATCGGCGCCGAGCGTCAGCTCGGCATCGACGCGCTGCTGTTGCCGGTAGGTCGCATCGAAGACGAGGACGCTCGTGGCGAAGCCCACCGCGAGGGCGAGGACCACGATCGCCCGAGACGCCGCGGCCGCCCGCTCGCGCAGTGACTGGCCGGCGAGCCGGCCGCCCGGGCCGAGGATCCGGGCGAGGAGATCCGAGGGTCCGCGACCTCGTCCCAACGCGATCCCGACGACCCGCAGGAGCAGGAGAGTGCCACCGGTCCAGAACATGAGCGGCGCCACGAACGAGGTGAGGGCGAGGGTGACCGTCGGGTTTCCCTCCGCGTTGAGGACGGGATGGATCCCGTTGCCGCCCGCGACCACGTAGACCACGACGCCCGCGATGAGCGCAAGTACGTCGAGGTAGAGGCGCTTCCAGATCGGCGGGCGGTCGCGTTGCAGCTCCTGGCGGCCCAGCGCGATCTCCTCGTGCAGCTGCGCCCGCAGCGGAACGACAGCAGCAAGGCTCGCCAGGATCGTCGTCAGCCCGATCGCGATGATCGCGGCCCCGGCGAGCGAAGCCGCGAGACCCGCCGCCGCCAGGTCTCCGCCGAAGAGCGCGACACCGACCGCGCCGCCGATGAGCACGCCAACAACGGAGCCCGCGAGGGCGGTGAGGACCACGGCGCCCATGAACACGACCCGGAGGTCGCGCCGGGTGGCGCCACGTGCACGAAGCAGCGCCGCGTGCCGGCGGGTCGCGTCGGCGGTCGCGTCGGCGGCGAGCCGCGACAGGGCGAGGGCCAGGACGATCCCGGGCAGCGCCAGGAAGATGAACAGGACCTGGCCCCAGGCGAGATCGGCGGCGATTGGCTCGAGCGAGGCGGTCGCGTCGTCGACCCACTGGAACGAGCCCGCCCCCTGGCGCTCGACGCGCCGACGGACGGTGTCGAGCCATGCCTGCGCGGCGACCGGGTCACCCGGCAGTTGGGCGTGGTCGAGCCGGACGTGGAGCTCGCGCCGCACCGCCGGGTCGGCGACGAAGACCGGGGTCGATCCGGTGGTCCCACCCTGACCGGTCGTCGCCGGATCGACGGCCGTCGCGGTCGGCGGGATCCTGGGCAGGACGAGGCGTTCGAGGTCCGACCGGCTCATGACCGCCACGTTGGCCGGCGGGTTCGCGCCCGCTGCCCGATGGGCCGCATCGATCGGACCGAGAACGAGATCGGCGTCGGCGATCGAGACGATTCCGCTGACCGTGAACGTCACGGCTGCCCCGCCGGGCAGGGTGAACGCGATCGAGTCGCCGGGAACCACGCCGAGGTTGGAGGCGAGATCCCGGCTGATCGCGATCTCGCCCACAGCGAGCGCTCCCGATGAGAGCCCGAACAGCCCGGTCATCGACGTGTAAGCGGGGTCGATCCCGAGGAGCACGCCGACGCTGGTCTGCGTCGCGGTTCCTGCCTTGCTCGCGGCGGCCGAGTCGAAGTGGGCGACGTCGAACAGGCCCACCGAACGGACCGCGGGATCGGCCTGCAGGGTCGCCAGGGCGCCGACCGCATCGGCCCCCTGCGCCAGGACCACCTGCCCGTCGACGTGCAGGTCGGCCAGCGCGCGACGGGTGACGGTCGTGCCCGACGCGGACCCGAACAGGAGGACGCTGCTGATCAGGGCAGAGGCGATGGCGACCCCGACGAGCGCAGCCAGCGACCGACGGGGTTCACGGACGACGAGGCGAAGCGCGTGAACGACGAGCTTCATGCCGGGACTCCGTCGGTCAGGCGACCGTCGAGCATCCCGAGGCGCCGATCCGCGAGCGCGGCACTCGCGGGATCGTGGGTGACCAGGACGAGGCTGGACCCTCGCCGGCGAACGGCGTCCGACAGCAGCCGGAGAACGCCATGGGCGTTCTCCTCGTCGAGGCTGCCGGTCGGTTCGTCCGCGAGGATGAGGGCGGGTTCGATGACGATGGCCCGAGCCACGCCGACGCGTTGGCGCTCACCACCGGAGAGCTCATCGATGCGCGCTCCCAAGGCCTCGCCCAGGCCGACTTCCTCGAGGGCTGCCCTGGCCCGTTCGCGGGACTCGCGGTCGGGAACGCCCGCCAGCATGAGCGGCAGCGCGACGTTCTCGCCCACGTGAAGGCTCGCGATCAGCCCGAAGGACTGGAAGACGATGCCGACCCGGCGCCGTCGCAGGCGGGCCCGTTCGGCAGGGGACAGGCGGGCCAGGTCGTGGCCGAGGACGGTGATCTCGCCACGGTCCGGGGCCTCGAGGCCGGCCAGCAGTCCGAGGAGGGTGGTCTTGCCGGACCCGGACGGTCCCTCGATCGCGACGAACGTCCCGGGCTCCACGTCGAGATCGACGCCGTCGACCGCAATGACCGGCTCCACCCCGGTCCTGAGGTAGCGGCGCGTCAGATCGCGGCAACGGATCAGGCTCACTGGAGCCGCCGGTCGGCGACGACTCGACCGTCGCGCAGCTCGACGATCCGGTCGGCCCGTTTCGCGACCTGCCGGTCGTGCGTCGCGAGGACGATCGTGACGCCCCCGGCCTCATGGATCTCCGCGAGGAGTCCGATGAGCAGGGCGGCGTTCGTCGAGTCGAGCTCACCGGTGACCTCATCGGCCAGGACGATCGGCGGCCGTGTGCCCAGGACGATCGCGAGCGCAGCCCGTTGCTGCTCGCCACCAGAGAGCTGGGCCGGCCGGTTCGAGCCACGGGCTTCGAGGCCGAACCTGGTGAGGATCGCCCGGGCGGCAGTTGGGCTCAGGGGCCGGTCGGCAAGGTCGGCGGCCAACAGGAGGTTCTCCTCGATCGACAGGAACGGGATCAGGTTCTGACTCTGGAAGACGAACCCGACGTGACGGCCGCGGACGCTCGCCCGAACGTCCTCCTCCGCTCGCGAGAGGTCGATCCCATCGACGACGACGCGACCTGCAGTCGGCCGGTCGGACCCGGCAAGCATCTGCAAGAGCGTCGACTTGCCCGATCCGGATCGACCCATGATCGCGACAAACTCGCCGGGTGCGACGTCGAGGTCGATCCCGCGGAGGGCGATCGTCTCCACATCGACCTCGCGATACACCCGGATGACATCGGTGAGGGCGATCATCGGCTCGGGGGTCGTCCGCCCGTGCGCCGCCGTGGCGACCGCGCTACCCGCCGTCATTTCCATCGGAAGCTCTCGATCATCAGCCGGAAGGCGTCGACGTTATCGACCCCGTCGGGAGTCGAGAGGCTCACGACGGCGAGCCCGGCGGGCCCGGGCACGTAGAAGCGGTCCACGGTCGAAGGCACCTGCTTGCCGGTTACCGGGTCGGGCGGCGCCGGCAGGTGGTAGACGAGATGGTCGTAGTGCGATCCACCGACCTTGACCTGGTCCTGCTTGACGAGCCTGAACCCGGTCTGCGCCCGGAGGGTGGGGAGGTCCACGGAGGCGATCCATGCTGCGACGTCCGCAGGCACGGGCGCGATGGCGACCGTCTCGCTGCTGTCCTTGTCGCGGACCACGACGCCGTCCGACTGGGGCGTGACCTGCCAGCCCTCGACGTATTGAATGGAGAAGGCGGGCGTCCCGCCTCGATAGGTCAGGAACACCGCGTTGTCGGGGATGTCGCCGGTCGTGGTGCCGCCGCCGGACTCCGGTGCTGGCGATCCGCTCGCGTTCGCGTCTGGCGAGGTGGAATCGATCGAGCCGCTCGTCGGCGAGGCGGTGGCACCAACTCCCGAGGCGCTTGCCGACGGTGTGGTGAGGTTCGCGCTGCCGCACGCGACGACCAGGAGCCCGACGCTCGGGACGATGGACAGCCACGTCGGCAAGCCGGCGCGATGAAGACGGCGCATGTGGGGAACCTCGCACGATCTCGCCGGCCGGTCGCCAGCGTGTCAGCGCGAGTTATCGGGCTCGAAGATGAACCTCACCTGAACCGGGGCAACGAGAGCCGGAACGTCGCGCCGGCTCCGGGCTGGCTTGTCGCTTCGAGGCGACCTCGGTTGCGCTCGGCAAGGCCGCGCGCGATGGCGAGTCCGAGGCCCGTGCCATCGGGGCTCCCGGCATCGGCGTGAACGCGGTAGAAGGGCTCGAAGATCCGGTCGAGGTCCACAGCGGCGATCCCGGGGCCGTGGTCGCTCACCTCGACGTCCACATCACGGTCGCCCAGGCGGGTCGCGACCCGGGGCGGATCGCCTGCAGCGCCACCACCGTACCGGAAGGCATTGTTCAGGAGGTTGGCGATGATCCGCCCGATCTCGTCCGGGTCGGCCGAGACCATGGCGTCCGGCGCCAGGACCATCCGCGTTGACGGCAGGTCCGGGTGCGCCGCGGCGAAGGCCTCGACCGTCTCGGCCACGAGCACGGACAGGTCCAGCGGCTCGTTCCGCTGGTCGATCGCCGCCTCGCCGCTCCGGGCGAGCAGGAGCAGGTCGTTCGTGAGTCGGGTCAGGCGCTCGGCGGAGTCGACCATCGTCGCGACCGACGCCCGAAGTCCCTCCGCGTCGAGCGATCCGACGAGGGCACTTTCACCCGTTGATCGGATCGTGGTCAGGGGGGTGCGCATCTCGTGTGAGGCGTCGGCCACGAATCGACGCTGGCGAGTGTGGGCCTCGCGGATCGGCGCGAGGGTCCGCGCTGCCAGGACCCAGGCGGCGATGCCGACGAGCGCCACGACGACGATGTCGGCGACGAGCAGGGCGATCCCGATCTGCTCGATCGCCGCCTGGTAGGCCAGTTCGGCGACCTGCTCACCGGTGAGGTCGGGCGCGAGGTCGAAGTTGGGCGCGAGAACGGTCGACAGAGCGACGTAGAAGACCACGCTGAATGCGCCGATGACGACGGCGAACAGCCCGATGTAGAGGAGGGTGAGCCGAGCCCGCGCGCGCCGGAACATCAGTCGGCGTTCACGTCGCGAAGGCGGTAGCCAGCCCCGCGCACGGTCTCGATGAGCCCGTCGCGCCGACCTTCGTCGACCTTCCGTCGGAGGCTTCGGATGTAGACCTCGACGACGTTCGACTGTGCGGCGAAGTTGGCATCCCAGAGGGCATCGATGAGGCGCTCGCGGGGAAAGACCTGGCCCGGGTGGCGGGCGAGCAGCTCGAGGAGGGCGAACTCCCGTGCCGTCAGCCGGACCTCGCGGGCTCCGCGGCGGACGCCCAGGGTCGCAGGATCGAGTCGCAGGTCGCCGACTCGGATCAGTGGAATGCGCTCTTCGAGCCGACGACGCCCAAGGGCTCGCACGCGGGCGCGCAATTCCTCCATGGCGAAGGGCTTCGCGAGATAGTCGTCGGCCCCCCGGTCGAGACCAGTGACGCGGTCGGCGACGCCGTCGAGCGCCGTCAGCATCAGCACGGGAGCGGCCACTCCCTGATCCCGGAGGGCGGAGCAGGTCGAGAAGCCATCGAGCCCCGGCAGGATGACGTCGAGGATCACCAGGTCGTAGTGGTAGATCCGTGTCCACTCGAGCGCGTCCCGGCCGTCAGCCACGATGTCCAGGGCGTGCCCATCTGCCACAAGCGCGGTCTTGACCGCCTCGGCGATGGCCGTCTCGTCCTCGACGATGAGAATGCGCAGACTCGATCCTCCGTGGCCGGCGGGAACCTGGGCCTGAGCAGGGTATCGCGGCTCAACCTGAATCCAGGATGAGCTGGATCCCCGTCGAATAGCTCGGCGAGCGCGAATGTCAGGCGGGCAGGAGCCCCATCGCTGGACCTCGACAGGGTGACACTCAGTGCGATCTGTCGGTTCGTGATGCGCTAGCCGCGACGCGGCGGCGGCACATCTCGAATCGGCGAGCGGGGGCGTCCGGTGCCGCGGGTCGCGGTCTCGCCGTCCGGCAGGGTTGCACCACCAGGGGACTCACGATATGTCCATTTGGTCGTACTAGAAGCCAGGCCGGACCGCTCAGGCCGTCCCGCCCAGGGCGGGGCCCAGTGGCGAGCTCAGTCCTCAGCTCACCGCTTTCTTCACGAGCGCGCCGATCCTTGTCTCATCGGCGGCGGTCAACTCCGTCAGGGCGAAGGCGGTCGGCCACATGGCGCCTTCGTCGAGGTTCGCCGAGTCGTTGAAGCCGAGCGTCGCGTACCTCGTCTTGAACTTCTGCGCGGTTTGGAAGAAGCAGACGATCTTGCCGTCCTTGGCATAGGCGGGCATGCCATACCAGAGCTTTGGCGAGAGGGCTGGCGCGCTGGCTTTGATGAGGGCATGGAGCCGCTGGGCCATGGCGCGATCCGGTTCCCGCATCTCGGCGATCTTCGCGAGCACGGCGCTTTCCTCGTCCGCCTTGTCCGCGCGCGGGCCGCGGCGCGCGGCCGCTTTCACCTCTTGGACGCGGTCCTTCATCGCGACCCGTTCCTCGTCCGTGAATCCCTTGGACGTCTTGCCGGTCGCGGTGGTGGTCTTGGCGGACTTCTGCGTGTCCTTCATTGCAGGTTTCCTGTCTGCGAGATTTTGATGGGTCGACCCTGATCATAGGGAGCCGCCGCCGCCGCGGCTTCTCCACAACTGCTCGGTCGTGACCTGGGATTCGATCGCCTGATACGAAGTCAGGGGACCCATCGAGGTCGAAGGCAGAGCTGGGATACCGCTCGGCGGCCGATGCGAAACACTCTTTGTTACCGATATTGAAACACTTGTCACAAACTGAGTCAGGCGCACAACTCGGGAAGAGTCAGGCGCACAAACGACCGTTTCACGCTCAATACGAGTGCGCCTGATTTTCGGTGACCGGCGATCTGTCCAGACAGCCCCGATGACAAAACGGGCACCGACACAACATGTTGCGGTCGGCCCTCAATGCGCCCGAACATCAGGTGGTGTTGGCTGGCGACGGAGGATTCGAACCTTCGATCTCCTGATCCAGAGTCTGTTGCCCGAATCAGGCCTCGCCGCCGCCGTGTTGAACATGATCCGGCGGTCCACCGCCCGTGGTTTTCGGTGAGTCAGGTGCCCATCCGAAAATGAGTCAGGTGCCCATCCGCAGAACCGGCTGAATCAGGTGCCCACATAGCACCGAGCCGAGTCTAGCGGGTCACGCGATTCGCCTCAAACCGGTGACCATTGGTGGGCCGATGCGACCAGGCCCGAGCCGTCGTCACTCCGTTTACGCGTTGGACGCGTGGTCACCGCCGCTGGCACCCCATTGACAACCTAATTACGCTGTTGCAAGCGGTTACATGAAAGCGGTTACATCGGAGGGATGGATGACCAGGCGGGCCACTATCCGCGATGTTGCCTTGCGAGCCGGCGTGAGCTTGGCGACCGTTTCAAGAGCCTTGAATGGCAGCCCGCTCGTCAAGGAAGGCACCAAGCGACGGATCGTCGAGGTGGCCGAAGAGCTCGACTTCGCTCCGAGCCTGTCCGCCCGACGGCTCAGCCTTGGCAAGACCCAGACCATCACAGTCGTCGTCTCGTTCCTGACCCGACCGCAGGCGGCAGAACGCCTCCGTGGCATCGACGCGGCCCTTGCCGACAGCGAGTTTGACCTCGTCATCTACAACGTCGAGACGGTCGAGAAGCGGAACCTGTACTTCCGGACCCTCCCGCTACGCCAGCGGACAGACGGCCTCCTCGTGGTCTCGTTGCCGCCACCCGACGAGGATGTGCTTCGGCTCCAGGGATCCGATGTGCCGATCGTCTTCGTCGACGCCTACGAGAACACGACACGACTACCGCGGGTCTTGGGTGACGACGTCGCAGGCGGCGAGCTCGCAACCCAACATCTGCTTGAGCTCGGGCATCGCCGCGTTGGGTTCGTCGGCGACGCCTTCGCCAATCCCTTCGGATTCACCTCGAGCCGAGACCGCTTCGAGGGGTACGAGCGGGCTCTGGCGCTGGCCGGACGTAAGCATGCCCAAGAGGACGTCGCGCTCGGGGCACACGGGCGATACGAGGCCCGCGATCTCGCTTCGCACATGCTTTCCAACCCCGACCGTCCGACCGCGATCTTCGCCGCCAGCGATACCCAGGCCTTGGGCGTTCTTGCCGCGGCGCAAGACCTTGGCCTCCACGTCCCGGACGACCTCTCCGTGGTCGGCTACGACGACATCGAGGCGTGCGACTTCGTTGGCCTGACGACCGTCCGGCAGCACCTGTTCGAGTCTGGCCGTCAGGGAGCGCAGCTGCTCATGTCCGAGATCGTCCGACGTGAGCCGATCCCACGTTCGGTGGTCATCCAGCCCGAGATCGTGCGGCGACGCACGACTGGACCGCGGAAGTGAGGGCCGTGAGTCAGCGGTGACGGGATTGATCTAGTCGCCAGGCCACAATGACAGGAGGAGAACTGAGATGTTCCGCGCCAGCCGTAAAGGGAACCTGAGCCAACGTCAGGTTGTTCGTGGCCCAGGCATTCTGGTTTTGAGCCTCACGTTGCTTGCATTGGTCGTCGGCGCCTGTGCGCCGGGCGCTAGCGTCGCGCCTACGACATCGACGGCAGCCTCTACCCCGGGTGCGACGTCCGGGGCCAGCCAACCGGCCGGACCGTCCGGCAGTGCGACTGCCGCTGGCCCGACCTGCGGGACCGGCCCAGTCGTTCTGAACGCCTACTTTGAAACTGGATTTGATCTGCCTTTCAAGCTCTCCGCCGAGTTCACCAAGCAATTTCCGAACGTCACCTGGAACATCAGCCAGGACCAATTCAGCAACCTTATGACCTCCACGCCGCGGCTCCTCGCGGGCGACAACCCACCAGACCTAATCCGGCTGCCGACCATGGTCTCTCTCGTGAAGGACAAGCTCCTCAAGAACCTCGATGACTATGTGACGGCGTTCGGCTGGGACAAGTGGCCAGCGGCACAACTCGCCCAGAATCGGGTTGGATCGGACGGCACCCGTGGCTCCGGGTCCCTGTACGCGGCTGGCCTGAATTACAGCCTGACAGGCGTCTTCTATAACAAGAAGTTGGCGGCTCAGATCGGCATGACACAGCCGCCGAATACCGTTGCCGCGTTCGAGGACCTCCTCGCCAAGGCGAAGGCCGCCAAGCTCCAGCCAATCATGGCGTGGAACGCCTCGGCCAGCGGCGGCGGGCTTGCCTTCCCCCTCCAGCAGCTCATGGCAGCTTATGGTCCGACGCAGCCGATCAACGACTGGATCTTCCAGAAGTCCGGTGCGACGATCGACACACCGACCAACTTGACCGCCGCCCAGCATCTGCAGCAGTGGACCAGTTCCGGGTACTTCCCCAAGGATGCCAACGCGATCGAGTACACGGACGCCAATGCCCGATTCGGTAAGGGCGAGGGCGTGTTCATGTTCAATGGTGACTGGCAGGATGCGGCGTATGACAAGGACTTCGCGGGAAACGTCGGCTTCTTCGTCTTCCCGTCCGCTACCGACAGCGGTTCGGTCGCCGCTATGTCCGCGCCACTCACTTATGGTATTGCGGCGAAGGCCAAGAACGCAGATTGCGCGGCTTTCTTCCTCAACTGGGTGGCGACCAACGATGCCGCGCGTCAGGTCGACGTGACCGTCGGTGGCTCCAACCCTGGTGGCCCGACTGACCTCGCCATCCCGCCGGCCGCGGCGGGCTCGATCATCAACGACACGCTGGCCGC
>JBGPDX010000054.1:0-13308 GCA_041482475.1 Candidatus Limnocylindria bacterium
CGCGGCGTGTTCCTGGGCTGCAAGCACGCCATCCCACGGATGATCGAGGGCGGCGGCGGATCGATCATCAACATCGCCAGCTTCGTCGCGCTCGTGGGCTGCTCCGTGCCACAGGACGCCTACACCGCCTCCAAGGGCGCGCTGCTGTCGCTCACCCGGAGCCTGGCCGTGCAGTTCGGGCCGAAGGGGGTGCGGACGAACGCGATCTGCCCTGGTCCGGTCGAGACGCCGATGCTCATGGACTGGCTGGTCAAGGACGCCGAGGCCAGGAGGATCCGGCTGGCCCGAAATCCCACCGGTCGCTTCGGCAAGCCGGAGGAGATCGTCCACCTGGCCGTCTATCTCGCCTCCGACGAGTCGCGCTGGACGAACGGCGCGTCGCTCGTCGTCGACGGCGGGATCACCATCAACTACTTCTAGGGCGGTCGCCGCACCGGCTGGGCCCCACTGCGCGCCCACCCCCCGTACCATCGGGCGCAATGGAGACTGGGCCCGGATCGGAGCTGGCGTGACCCGCGTCGCCGGCGACACAGACGCTGCGGACGCGGGCGCCATCCCGCCGGCCAGGTTGCGTGCCGCGCTGGCAGAAACGGAGCCGGCAGCCGCCGCGAACCCGGCCGCCATCCGGCTGGTTCGGGCGCCCGGACGGGTCAACCTGATCGGCGAGCACACCGACTACAACGAGGGCCTCGTCCTGCCGGCCGCGATCGATCTCGAGATCCGGCTGGCCGTCCTGCCGACCGACGATCGCCGGGTCGAGATCACGCTGCTGTCCACCGCTGAGCGGCGCGGCTTCGACCTCGACGCGCTGCCTCCGCCGTCCGGATCGTGGATCGACTACGTCGCCGGCGTCGCCTGGTCGCTCGCCGACGCCGGCATCGCGATGCGCGGCTATCGTGGCGTGCTCGCCAGCAGCCTGCCGGTGTCGGCCGGGTTGTCGTCGTCCGCCGCGCTCGAGCTGGCGGCGACCTGGGCGCTGCTCGACCCGCCGGACCCGGCGTCGCATGGCGCGGACCGGATGCGCCTGGCCCAGCTGGCCCAGCGGGCCGAGAACGACTACGTCGGCGTGCGCTGCGGGTTGATGGACCAGTTCGCGTCGTCGCTCGGCCGGGCCGGCGCGGCGATGCTCCTGGACTGCCGTTCGCTGGGGTACCGGCCCGTACCGTTGCCACTCCAACGCCACGCGCTGGTCGTCTGCGACTCCGGCTCGCCGCGCCGGCTCGGCACGTCCGAGTACAACGACCGGCGGGCCCAATGCGAGCGCGCCGTGGCGGTCATCGCGCGTCGCGATCCGTCGGTCCGGGCGCTGCGGGACGTCGACCTCGAGGGAATCCGTCGCGCCCGGGCCGGCGGCGAGATCGACCCGCAGACGGCGCGGCGCTGCGAGCACGTCATCCGCGAGAACGCCCGGGTCGAAGCGGCAGTGGCCGCCTTCGACCGCGGCGACCTCGAGACCGTCGGCCGCTTGTTCGCCGAGAGCCACGCCTCGCTGCGCGACCTGTTCGAGGTCAGCTCGCCCGAGCTCGACGCGCTCGTCGAGGTCGCCATCTCGGTCCCCGGTGTCGTCGCGGCGCGGATGACCGGGGCGGGCTTCGGCGGCTGCACGGTCAATCTCGTCGAGCGCGGCGCCGTCCCGGCGCTGCGACGTGCGGTGGAACGCGACTACGCGGCCCGGACCGGCCTCCGGCCGCGCGTGTTCGTCGTCGAGCCGGCGGACGGCGCAGGATTGGTGGCATGAACATGAGCTCGTCCGCCCGCTCGGCCGAGGTCGACACCCGCCTCGCCGCGCTGCGCGCGTCGCTCGAGCGGCACGGCGCCCGGAGCGTGTTCCTCATCGCCCGGCGCAACTTCGCCTGGCTGACCGCCGGCGGCTCGAATCACGTCCTCCTGGAGAGCGAGACCGGCGAGGCCGGCGTGTTCGTGACCGCCGACGAGGCCGTTGTCCTCGCGCCGAACATCGAGGCACAACGCCTGGCCGACGAGGAGCTGGCCGGCACGGGCCTCGACGTCGTCGCCGTCGACTGGTGGCGCCAGCAGGGCGTCATCGGCGAGGCCTCGCGACGCGGCCGGGCGGGCCTCGTCAGCGACGGCGACCTCGAGCCGGACCTCGTGATCCTGCGCAGCCGGCTGTCGGCGTTCGACGCCGAACGGCTCACGATCCTTGGCGGCGAGGCGACGCGTGCCGTCGATGCGGCCCTCGCGACGGTCAGGCCGATGACGACCGAAGTCGAGTTGTGCGCCGCGCTGCTGGCCGCGCTCGGTGACATCCGTGCGCCGGTCCTGCTCGCTGCCGCGGACGATCGGATCGCCAGGTACCGCCATCCGCTGCCCGGCGACAATCCCATCCGGAGGCGGGTCATGCTGGTGCTCGTCGCGGAGCGCTGGGGTCTCCACGTGGCGGTCACGCGGTTCCGCGACCTCGAGCCGCGGGACAGCGATCTCGAGGCGCGATTCGCGGCGGTGGCCAGGGTCCAGGAGGTCCTCCACGACGCGACGCGAGCCAGCGCGACCCTCGGCGAGGTCTTCGCGGCGGGCCAGGCAGCGTACGCGGAGGTCGGCTATCCGAACGAGTGGCAGCTCCACCACCAGGGCGGCACGATCGCCTACCGCGGCCGCGAGCGCGTCGCCAGGCCCGACGACCCGACGGTCATCGAGCCCGGGATGGCCTTCGCCTGGAACCCCTCGATCACGGGCGCCACGGTCGAGGAGACGTTCATCCTCGGCGACGACGACGAGCGACGGGTCGTCACCCGCGCCTGAGTCATCGCCTCGCCGGGTACCGTGACGCCGGCGTCTCCCGGGTGATGACGCTCGTCCGCGCCGCTGCCCGCGATCCCGAGGCGCTGGCTCGATTCTGCGAGGAGGCGATCGAGGCCGGCGCGGAGCTCGCGGTGCCCGAGGAGGCCACCAGCGCGGTCTAGAATCGCGGCGGACCGCCCGACAGACGGCGGCCGCGACACGACAGGGAGGGGCGGTGGCGGATCGCCGCGTCGCGATCGGGATCGACCTCGGCGGCAGCGCCATCAAGGCCGGCGCCGTCGACGTCGAGGCGGGGCGACTCATCGGCCCGCGCCTTCGGGTCCCGACCCCGCAGCCGTCGACCCCGTCCGCGGTCGTCGAGGCGATGGCGGGCCTCGTCGACCAGGCCGCGGCCCAGGCCCCGGCCGATGCGCCCGTCGGCGTCGGGGTCCCCTGCGTCGTCATCGACGGGGTGACGTGGACGGCCGCGAACATTGACGCCGGGTGGGTAGGGTTCGATGCCGAGGCCGCCCTGACGCCCGTCCTTCGGCGCCGGGTCACGGTCCTCAACGACGCCGACGCGGCCGGGCTGGCGGAGATGCGGTTCGGGGCGGGCAAGGGCAAGCTCGGCGTCGTCCTCGTCCTGACCCTGGGGACGGGCGTCGGGTCGGCCCTCTTCGTCGACGGCCGCCTCGTCCCGAACACCGAGCTGGGCCATATGGAGATCCGCGGCCGTGACGCCGAGAAGCGGTCCGCGGCGATCGCCCGGGTGCGCGACCGTGAGTCGTGGCAGGCGTGGGCCGCCCATCTCGACGAGCACCTGACCGCGATCGACCGGATCCTGTGGCCAAGCCTGATCATCCTGGGCGGCGGCGTCAGCCGCGACGCGGATCGGTTCGTCCCGCTGCTGACGATCCGACCGCCGATCGTCCCGGCCACGCTCCGCAACGACGCGGGGACCGTCGGGGCCGCGATGGCCGCCGTCGAACGCGACGCCGGTCACTTCGACCCCGCATCGTCTCCGTCGATGGCCGAAGGGGAAGGGATCGGGTAAGAGCGACGCGTCGGGCGGAGCCGCGGCCTTATCGCCGAAATCGCCCTGCGGCATCGCACCCATCGATAGCCAGCTCGGTATGTGCTCGCCGCGGCGTGCCTACGGCCACGTCTCCGCACGGGCCATCGATCGGCGCGATATAACGGCCAATGGGGGTAGTAGTTAGGCCGCTCCGAAGTTGCCGTCGACCGCGTCCATCGTGCGCGCCTTTCATGGGTCGTGATGGTCAATTCGCTATTGACTCCCCGACGCGCGGTGGGACAATTGCCTGCTCGGTGAGGTTCGCGGGGGGCTTTCCCCGGAAATGAAGCCTTGGGGCTCGGGGCAGCAGGGCTGGGAGTCCGTATGGAGGTGGAGCGATGATCCTCATCAAGCGGGTGACGCGATCCAGCAGCGTGCGACTGGCCATCGGAGTGCTATCGATCTCTCTGTGGCTGGCGCCGAGTGCTCTCGCCGCCAGCCCACAGTCAGAGGGTGGGACGGCGGGGACCGGGATCAACATCGACCCTAGGACGCCACGAAGCGCTGAGGCACTCGGCTACAGCGACGCGATGGCCGCCGATAAGGTGCGCGCGGCGAGTCTTCGGGTGACCGCACGGGGAGTGCTCGATGCCAGGACTGACTCGACCGCGCTCCCGGGGCGCTCCGCGATAGCCGTCGCAAATCCCGACGCGGCTCCGTTGATTCCAACCTCCGGGAGCCTTTTGGCGTGGTGGCACAGCTACCACCAGAAAACGACCTACAACTGCCTCCCGGCCGTCGGTCAGAGCATGCTCGGCAGTGACTTTCCCGCGGCCGGCTATACCGCACCAACGGTCGCGGCCAAGCAAGGCACCGCCGCCCAGCAGGCGGGAACCATCGCGAAGGGCATGCACACAACGACCACGGGAACGGATGATTACAACGCACTTGCCTACGTGAACGGCCAGTACGCTGCCCAGGGGTCGTCGTGGTTCTACGTGCATGCGAACTTCACGGACGAGGGATCCTTCAAGAGCAGGATCGAGGACGAGATCTGGAACCTTGACAACGCGACGTATGTGCGTGTCGACCTCACGAATGCCAACTATGCGTGGCACCAGGCCACGCCGGCCCAACACGCCACGGCCGCGGTCGCCTATTCCAACTCCGGGTCTAACACCACGATTGATGACCCGTTCACGCACCTGTCAGGATCCACGTGCGTCGCAACGCCGTACTCATCGACGAACGATCAGTCATGCAACTGGGTCAACTATTCAACACACAAGTATTTCCTCGCCAAGGATGTCGTCCGAGGTGGCGAGGATCCAATGTGGTGGTAGCTCGCGAGGCTACTTGGCGCGGCCGTGACTAACTGGCGCGGCCGCGCGACATCGATCGCCGGCGCTCTTGCCGTCGTCGTCGTTGGCTGCGGGCCCCTCCCGGCGTCCAACTCACCGGCACCTACTCCCTCGGCTGTCCCAACGCTGCCACCAGCGACGGTGTCCCCTGGGCTATCCGGAGGCGTGGTTGCCCACGCTCCCTACCCCGTGATATCGATCGGCGGTTTCGCGATCAACGCAATCTCGCTAAGCCCAGGGTCACCACAGATACACCGCTTGTCGGGGTTTGGGCCGAGGGTCGCCTTCGATGAAGTCGGCTATGGGGGTGACCTCCGCCAGGGCCAAACCATCTGGCTTGGCGACCTCGAGACCCAAACGTTAACCAAGGTCGCGACGAGCGAAGGTGGGGACGCCGCTTGGATGCCAGTCACTCGAGGCGATGCCGTCGCTTGGGTCGAGTGGCATTACGCTGACAACACCGCACTCACGGGCGCCCTTACCTGGCGTATCAGACTCAAGGATCTAGGAACAAAAGTGACGACGACAGTCCGCTCGGGAATCAGCCCAGTCGTCGACGGTCCCGGCGGGATCCCGCTGTTGGCTCTGACGGATCAAACGCTGATCCTTGCGGCTCCGTCACCAAGCCCAACCAATCGGCAACGCTGGGAGATCGACGTCCTCGCAAGGCCGAGCGGGAACCTGATCAGGGCGATTGAGTCAGATGAATGGGTATACAGCGTTGCAGGCTCAGATAAGGCCGTCGCCTTCACGGTCGGCAAGAGGGACGCGAAGGCGAATTTTGTATACGACACGAGGCTCATGATCGCGTTGGCATCCGACAAGACCGCCCACGAGCTCGCGCATGATTCCTTTGAAGTGGCCGTCGACGCCAACCGCGTTGTCTGGGTGGATGATCGGGCGGCGAGCCAAGCCCCATCGCCTGCGGCTGTGGCACCACGGATATTTCAGGCCACCGGACCGGATTTCGTTCCTGGACCGATCAGCCCGCCGCCAAATGGCGACCCGATCGTCGGGTCGGCGTGGCCGGCCGCGGGTGACGGGTTCGTGACCTGGACCGACAATCAAGACTCACCGCCGAAGCATCCGGACCCGAACGGCGACCACCTCGTGCTCTGGAGCGCAGCCCGCGGGCCTGTTCAGCTGGAACCCACCGCCGGGATGCTGCTGTCCAGCGTTGGGAACGGATGGCTGGTCTGGTACAACGATTGGCAGCCCACGCTGTATCTATACGGGATCCGCCTCAAGGACGTTCCGCCGCCTCACTGAGGGCATGGTCCCTGGCAGTCCGCGCCGAAGCGCCTTACCTCGCGGGTGCTTTCTCCGGAGCGAAACCCCAGCGGCGAGGTTTCTCGACCTAAGCACGGGGGGCCTGGGCCATGGCCGTTTGCGCGAACTTTTGAGCTAGGGCGCGATCCACGCGATGTTGCTAACGGGCACGCTAAATTGCTGCCCACCCAGGGGGATGATCCCGAGCAGCGTGTTGGGTCGGTCAACCGCGAGGCGGCGATCGGTAAGGACAGGCTTTGTCGACAGGAAGACCACGACGGAGAAGCGGAATGCCGCCCTCGCGACGACGTGCTCGCCCGACGCCGCAAGCCAGCCGCGCGGGAGGCGACTAACCGGGTCGCCAGAGGCCATCGTCGACTCCCTCCCGATCAGAAAGGACCGTTGACGAACGATAGGGACCGGCGGCCGGGTGTCAACGAGCCCGGCAGGCCCTGCCGAGACACGTTCCGACGGACCGGTGGTGAGACGCTTGGTCGGGCGGTGACGAACTCCCTTCCGACCATGGGCTATTGCGAGTGAAACACCATCCTGCCCGCAGCGGCCCACCATCCCCTCGGCCATACGATGGTTCCTGGTGAAGAACGGAACCTGCGGACCGACTCGGAGGGCCCTGCTCGCTGTCGTCGCGCTGGTTATTGCCGCCTGCACGTCCGGGGCCAGATTTGAGGAGCTTCAAGCTCACCTCGGGGCGACGGCCCAGGAGATGGAGAAGGTCATCGCGGAGACGCGCGCGGACCTCAACCCGGAGTCCTTCCAACAGTACGGACGTCAGCTGCACCTGATCGCGGTGGCCGACCTAGTTTGGCTCGCGGCACACCCCCCAGATGCCTGCTGCGCAGAGGCTCACCGCGGTTACGGCGCGTGGATGGATAGAACCAAGGCAGCAGCGGAGGCGGCGCGGCTTCAGTCTGAAGCGACGCTCGTACTACCCCATCAACGGCCACTGACGGCATGGGGCGCCGGAATGGCCCACGAGCCCGGCCGCTGACGGCGTGGGGCGACGGCCTGAACGGCCCGTGGGGGTGCAGCCCAACCGGCCGAGCGCCGCGCCCGGCGTATCATCGGCTCCATTCCCCGGCCGCTCGAGCCACTCCGCGGAGGACCCCGACGTGACGATCCAGCAGAAGCCTCCGAAGGCGGCCAAAGGCGTCGCGGACGAGATCCTCCGGGCGAAGATGGTCATCGGCGGCGAGCAGGTCGACGCCGCCGACGGCCAGACGTTCGACGTCGTCAACCCGGCCACCGGCAAGGTCATCGCCACCGCGCCGCTGGGCGGCAAGGTGGACGTCGACAGGGCCGTCGCCGCCGCCCGCAAGGCGCTCGATTATCCGAAGGGCTGGTCGAGCTGGTCGGCATCGAAGCGCGGGCGGACGCTGCAGAAGTACAGCGGCCTGGTCAAGCAGCAGCTGGAGGAGCTGGCCCAGCTCGAGAGCCGCAACGTCGGCAAGCCGATCAAGAGCGCCCGGGGCGAGGCTCTCGCCGTCAGCCTCGTCTTCGAGTACTACGCCGGCGCGGCCAACAAGATCTTCGGCGAGACGATCCCGACCAGCGCGCCAGGCCTCGACTTCACCCTGCGCGAGCCGATCGGCGTCGTCGGCCTCATCGTCCCCTGGAACTTCCCGATGAACATGGCCAGCTGGAAGCTGGGGCCGGCCCTCGCCGCCGGCAACGCCTGCATCCTCAAGCCGGCCAGCTACTCCCCGCTGACGGCGATCCGGCTCGGCGAGCTGGCCCTCGAGGCGGGCTTTCCGGCCGGCATCGTCAACGTCGTGACCGGGCCCGGCGGGACCGCCGGCGCGGCGATCGCCGCTCACCCGGGGATCGGCAAGGTCGCCTTCACCGGCGAGACGACGACCGGCCAGGAGATCATGCGGCTGGCGGCGAACAACGTGAAGAAGATCAGCCTCGAGCTCGGCGGCAAGAGCGCCAACATCGTCTACGCCGACGCCGACCTCGAGAAGTTCGCCCGCGAGTCGCCGTATTCGGTCTTCGACAACTGCGGCCAGGACTGCTGCGCCCGGAGCCGCATCCTCGTCGAGCGCTCGGCCCACGACAGGGTCGTCGAGCTGTTCGCCGCGGCGACGAAGAACGTCAAGGTCGGCGACCCGGCCGACGAGGCGACCGAGGTCGGGACGCTCGTCAGCTTCAAGCAGCGCGACCGGGTGATGGGCTATGTCGAGGCCGGCAAGGCCGAAGGCGCCGATCTCGTCGCCGGCGGCACGATCCCGGACGATCCCGACCTGGCCGATGGCGCCTACCTCATGCCGGCGATCTTCGACAACGTCCGCAACGACATGCGGATCGCGCGCGAGGAGATCTTCGGACCGGTCGTCTCGATCATCCCGTTCGACAACGAGGCCGATGCGATTCGCCTGGCGAACGAGACGCCGTACGGATTGTCCGGCTCGATCTGGAGCCGCGACATCGGTCGGGCCCTCCGTACCGCCCGCGGGGTCCAGGCCGGCGTCCTCAGCGTCAACTCGAACAACTCGGTCCACACCGAGGCGCCGTTCGGCGGCTACAAGATGTCGGGCATCGGGCGCGAGCTGGGGATGCACGCCGTCGAGCTCTACACCGAGCTCAAGAATGTCTACGTCGACGTCAGCTAGCCCAGGTCCGGTCTCCGTCGGCTGACCCAGTCGCGCAGGGCCCACATCGTCGTCGAGAAAGCGATCCGCGGCCACGGAATGGCCTCCGGGGCGAACGCCTCGATCTCGAGCGCCTCCGGGTTGGTGCGGAACTCGCCGCCGGTGACCGCGGCCTCGAAGGCGACCACGACGACCGCGGCCTCGAGTCGGCTGTAGAAGCCGATTATCTCGCCCAGCCGAACAACGAGTCCGGTCTCCTCGAAGGTCTCGCGAATGGCCGCCTCGGTCACCGTCTCATCGACCTCGAGAAAGCCGCCTGGCTGGGCCCACGAGCCCCTGCCCGGTTCGATGCCGCGCCGGAGGAGAACGACACGGCCGTCGTCGGTGACCGGGATCGTCGATACGACGAGGCGCGGATTGACGTAGGAGATGGATCCGCAGGCCGCGCAGACCAGCCGCTCGCGATCCTCGCCGTCGACGACGCCGAAGCGAAGCGCGCCGCCGCACCGCGAGCAGAAGTTCAGGCCTTCGGCCAGCCACGTCGGAACGCCGCGACCGGAGGGGATCTCGGTCGACCGAGCGTCCGGGCCGCGACGGAGGGCGGCCTCGCCGGCGTCGTCGGTCACGCGGTTAGCACGAGGAAAGCCGCGGTGACGATCGCCACGATGAACACCCCGGCGACGATGAGCCACGCGACGCGGAACAGCGCGCGCCCGCGGTTGACGGGCATCCAGGCACGTGCCGAACGCCAGATGCGGACGGCGGCATCCGCCGTTGTCGCGAGGAGGATGGGCGCGGCGACGAGGACGCAGAGCTTGACCAGCGGACTACCGAGCGGCGTCCCGAGCTCGAGCGCGGTGATCGCGATGGCGCCGGCAATCAGCGCAATTGCGGACAACGGCACGAACTGCTTCTGCAGCGGGGTCGGCGCTGTCTCCGGCACGGACCGCGGCGGCAGCGCGGCTAGGCTCGGCGGCAGGCGCGAATGCTGCCGCTCCAGCACCGGCATCCCGGGTTCCCAGCGCTGATCGTTCATTAGGCCGAGTGTACGAGCGCGCCGCCCAAGTCACCTTTCGCCTCGAGGATGCGAGGGCGCATGAAGGCTGGCGACGGTGGCCTGGGTGGCGATCATCCGGCCCGCGGGTCGCTCGTAAGCGCCCACGCGATCAGGCCGGTCGCCAGGGCCAGCATCGCGACGTACCAACTGAGTGGAACCAACGCGCCGACGCCTGCGCCGACGCCGAACAGCCCGAGCGTGATCCAGCGAAACAGCCCCGGACTCAGCAGCGCCTTCTGCGCTTCGATGAGGCCGGGATCGAGCGGTTTCGCCCAACGCCGAATCATCCCGAAATTCCATGCCTGCCACGTCACGGCGACGAATAGTCCGCCGATCCCGACGAACACCACCCCGATCAAGAGCGACAACTCGCGCGCTCCAACGATCGCCGCGAACCCGCCCACGCCTGCTCCGATCAGGACCGTCGCGCCGAAGCGGAGCGAAACACGGACGGCCTCGTCCATGAAAGTCATCGCTCGGCCGTGCCTCCTAGAACACCTCCTCCCGGGGTGCTTCGGACTCCGACACCGGCAGACCACACGTCGGGCAGTACCAGCGCGCCTCGAGGGGCGTCCCGCAGCGGGCATGGCGGAGGGGCTCGGCGCGATCGGATCGGCGGCTGCCCCAGTCGGCCAGCAGCCGAAGCGCGCTGGCGAGGTCGCGGCCGTCGGCCGTCAGGGCGTACTCCATCCGCGGCGGCCGGGCCTGGTACGGACGGGCGTGGACGATCCCCTCACGATCCAGACGCCGAAGCCGGTCGGTCAGGATGTTCGGGGCGATCCCGGGCATCGCCGCGTGCAGCTCGCCGAACCGCCGCGAGCCGTCGAGCAGCGCCTCGACGAGCAGCAGGCTCCAGCGGTCGCCGACCCGGTCGAGGGCGGCCTCCAGCGGGCTCGGCGGTCGCCGTTCGGTCATGAATTCCATGGTAGGTGAGGGCGGGGCTTGCATTCGGTCGCCTGTCAGTAGTAACTTGCAAGTCGCAAGTCTACCCCCCGGCCCGAAACCCCCGAACGGAGCACTCCCCCGATGACCGCCCTCGACGAACTCCAGTCAGCCATCACCAGTGTCGCCACTCGCGTCGGCCCGTCCGTTGTCGGGATCGGGTCGCGCCTCCGCGGCTCGGGCATCGTCCTCGCCGACGGCAAGGTCCTGACGAACGCCCACAACGTCCGCGGCGACGAGGTGACGGTCGCCTTCGCCGGCGGCCGAACCACCCGTGGCCGGGTGGCCGGGATCGACGTCGACGGCGACCTCGCGGTCGTCAACGTCGACACGTCCGGGACGAAGCCGCTCGACTGGGGCGACGGCTCGGCGGTCACGCCGGGAACGATCGTCTTCGGCGCCGCGGCCGCTCCGGATGGCGCCGCGCGGGTGACGCTGGGCACGGTTTCGGCGGTCGCCCGCGCGTTCCGCGGGCCCGGCGGCCGCCGCATCGCCGGCAGCCTCGAGCACACCGCGCCCCTCGCCCCCGGCTCGTCAGGCGGCCCGGTCGTCGACGCGAAGGGTCGCCTGCTCGGCATCAACACCAATCGCCTGGGCGAGGGCTTCTACCTCGCGCTCCCGGCGGACGCGTCGCTCCGTGAGCGAGTCGACGCGCTGGGTCGCGGCGAGTCGGTCAGCCGGCCGCGGCTGGGGGTTGCCGTCGCGCCGTCGCACGTGGCCGCCCGGCTTCGGGCGTCCGTCGGCCTGCCGGAGCGTGACGGCCTGCTGGTCCGCGGCGTCGAGGACGGCAGCCTCGCGGCCAAGGCCGGCATCCAGGAGGGCGACCTCATCGTCGAGGCCGCCGGCCGGCCGGTGACCGACGCTGACGCCCTGTTCGAGACGCTGTCGTCGGCCAAGCTGCCGTTCGAGGTTCGCGTCGTGCGCGGCAACGAGGAGCGGACGGTCAGCGTCGGCGGCACCGCGGTGGCCGGGGAGGCCTGATCGGTGGTCGAGCTCGAAACGCCGGCCAACGCGGCGTCATCCGCGACCCCTGAGGTCGACGAGGACGACACCGCCCTGCTCGATGCCTATTCGATGGCCGTCAGCGGGGTCGCCGAGGCGTTGATCCCGTCGGTCGCCAGCCTGCGCATCACCCGAAGCATGGGCGGCTGGTCGGGGGGCGGGTCCGGTTCGGCCGTCGCCTTCACCCCCGACGGCTACCTGGTCACCTCGGCCCACGTGGTCGCCGGCGCCGAGGGCGGCAGCGCGGCCTTCGTCGACGGCACGGAACGGGAATTCCGCGTCGTCGGCCGGGATCCGCTGTCGGACCTTGCGGTCGTCCGCATCTCCGACGGCGGCCTGCGCCCGGCGCGCTTTGGCGATGCCGCGAGGCTCCGCGTCGGCCAGCTGGTCGTCGCGATCGGCAACCCGTTGGGCTTCGCCGGCACGGTCACCGCCGGCGTCGTCAGCGCGCTGGGGCGCTCGCTCGGCACTCGCGACGGGCGGACGAGTCGGCTCGTCGAGAACGTCATCCAGACCGACGCCGCCCTGAATCCGGGCAACTCGGGCGGCGCGCTGGCCGATTCACGCGGCCGCGTCGTCGGGATCAACACCGCCGTCGCCGGCATCGGGCTGGGGCTGGCCATCCCGATCGACGACGCGACCCGACGGATCCTGGGCGCGCTCATGCGCGACGGTCGGGTTCGGCGGGCCTTCCTCGGCGTCGTCGGTGGCTCGCGCCCGTTGCCGCCGCGTCTCGCCGGGGAGCTGGGTCGCCGCCAGGCGCTGGAGGTCGTGCAGTTGCTCGAGGGCAGTCCCGCGGCCGCCGCGGGGGTTCGCCCCGGCGACCTGATCCTCGATCTCGACGGCCGGCCGGTCGAGGGCGTCGGCGATCTTCAGCGGCTGCTCGACGGCGAGGCCGTGGGGCGGCGGGTAGGCGTCCGCGTGGCGCGCGACAACCGGGTGGTCGAGCTGGGGCTGACGCCGGTCGAGCTGGTTTAGCCGGCGCGGGCGCCGGCACGTGACGGGCGCAGGTCAGGCGTTCGAGGGGTCGTCCAGGACCGCCTGGGTCTGACGCGCGCGCCACTCGGCGAGGCGCTTCGCGAGCGCCTTGTCCGACAGCGCGAGGATCGCGATCGCCAGCAGCGCCGCGTTCTCCGCGTTGCCGATCGCCACGGTCGCGACCGGGATGCCGCGCGGCATCTGGACGATGCTCAGGAGTGAATCGAGGCCGCCCAGATGTTGCGTCGGGATCGGCACGCCGATGACCGGCAGCGTCGTCTTGGCCGCAAGCATCCCCGGCAGGTGCGCCGCGCCGCCGGCGCCGGCGACGATGAC
>JBGPDX010000055.1:0-13236 GCA_041482475.1 Candidatus Limnocylindria bacterium
CTCGATCAGCGGCTATCACATCCGCGAGGCCGGCTCGACGGCGGTCCAGGAGCTGGCCTTCACGATTGCCGACGGGATGGCCTACGTCGAGGCCGGGCTCGCGCGCGGGCTGCGCGTCGACGACTTCGCGCCTCGTCTCAGCTTCTTCTTCAACAGCCACAACGACTTCTTCGAGGAGATCGCCAAGTTCCGCGCCTCGCGGCGGATCTGGTGGAAGCTCATGACCGAGCGTTACCGCGCCGAGAACGGGCGCTCGGCGTGGATGCGGTTCCACACCCAGACCGCCGGCGTGTCGCTGACGTCGCAGCAGCCGCTCAACAACCTGACCCGGGTCGCGCTCCAGGCGCTGGCGGCGGTGCTGGGCGGAACCCAGTCGCTCCACACCGACGCCTACGATGAGGCGCTGGCGGTCCCGACCGCGGAGGCGGCCCTGCTCGCCCTTCGCCAGCAGCAGATCGTCGCCGAGGAGACGGGCGTCGCGAACACGGTCGATCCGCTCGGCGGATCGTGGTTCGTCGAGGCGCTGACCAACGAGACCGAACGCCAGGTCTGGCGCTATCTCGACGAGATCGATCGCCGCGGCGGCATGGTCAACGCCATCACCGAGGGCTATCCGCAGCGGGAGATCGCCGACGCGGCCTATCGCTTCCAGCGAGAGTTCGAGGCGGGTGAGCGACGGACAGTCGGCGTCAACGTCAACGTCGACGAGTCGGAACAGACGACCGTCCCGGTCCTGCAGGTGCCGCCGGGGTCGCTCGAACGGCACCTTGCCCGGCTCGAGCGGACTCGCCGCGAGCGAGACGCGTCCGCCGTGGAAACCGCGCTTCGAGGGCTGCGCGAGGCCGCCGCGCGGCCGGGCTCAAGCCAGTCGAACCTCATGCCCCAGTTCATCCGCTGCGCCGCCGCCTATGTCACGCTCGGCGAGATGTGTGGGGTGCTGCGCGGGGTGTTCGGGGAGTACCGCGAGCCGGTCGCCGTCTAAGACCGATGCCCGGGGGTTGCCGCCGGATCGGCGCTAGCCCTACTTCATCGCGCGGGCGAAGCGGAGGAGCGTGTCGGCCGGCGTCGTCCGTTCCTGGCGCGAGGCGTCGAACACGTCGACGGATACCCCGAGCAGAACGGCCAGGCCAGCACCGGCGGCCGCGATCGCGAGCAGCACGTCCTGATCGAGGACTACGGCCAGGAACAGGCAGACGCTGGTGGCAAACAGGAGCGAACCCTGGGCGACGACTCGGCGGAGGCCCGGGTAACGGCGTGCGCCGGTCCGGGCGACGCCCCGCTCACGAGCGTCCCAGACGTTCCAGCGCCAGCCGCCGATCCGGGCCACGATCTGGAACGCGGCGACGACGGTCACCGTGCCGAGCACCGTTCGGCCGACCTCTACGAAGGCGACGATCGCCACGAACGGTGCGATCGCGACGAACGTGGCGAGGATCATGACGAGCATCGTGAAGGCCAGCTCGAGGCCGTCCCGGATGACGCTCCGGTTGGGGCCGGCGGTCGCCCACGGCGATCCGAACACGGCGATGACAAGGACGGCCAGGACGCCGATCCCTCCGACCAGGGTCAGGACGAGGCGGCCGACGCCGACGGCGTCGAGCGTCGCGCCAGAAACGAACCGGATGGCCCCGTAGACCACCGCCGCCAGGATCGGGCCGGCGAGGATCCAGGGCAGGAGCCGCAGCAGCCTGCTCACCCAGGGCCGGCCGCCGACCGCCCAGGGGACCGGTCGCTCGGGAGGCGCGATCAGGGCGAAGATCGCGAAGAGCCCGATGAGCACGGCCACCACCCAGACGCCTGTCTCGGCGAGGACCGTTCCGAGCGGTGCGCGGGCGATGTCCAGATCGCGAAGGGTGGTCAGCGGGCCGCTGACGACGTTCGAGCCCGGGATGGCGCTCCAGGCCGCGGCAACCGCATCGCCGGCGCGCTGGACGAAGGCCGACCCGAGACCGAACGCGACGACGACCGCCGCGGTCGGCCCGACGAACGACAGCTGACGCCACAGGGACAGGATCGACAGCCTCCGTCGTCGGCGATTCGATCGCTCATGGTCGACCTCGTCGCCACCGAAGTGACCCGCCGCCCGACCTCGCTCATCGAGCAGGCGCAGGAGCGGCAGCACGAACTCCTCGTCGTTCTCCCAATACGAGCCGTGATCCTCGGCGAACGACAGGCGATTCCAGATCGCGTGACTCTCGATCCTGGCCAGTGTCGCGCGATCCTCGGCGGCGGGATGGTCGAGACGAGGGAATTTCACGACGCCCACCGGGGCCGGATCCTGCGATCCCCAGAAGTCGTGCCAGGTCAGGTCCGGCCGGCCGGCGAAGACGTCGGTGTAGAGCCGGGCGTACCGCTCGAGCGCGTCGAGGTCCGGCTTCTCGTCGTCACCGGCGGTCAGGAGCCAGGCCAGATTCAGCCCTTCTCCCAGCGTGATGAGGCGGTCGACGCGCAGATCGCGGTTGGCCTCGTCGGCCAGGGTCATATAGCTGACGATCGCCCCACCGGAGTGGGCCACCACGACGACCGAGTCGCACCTGACCGCGTGAAGGTCGCTTAGCGCGTCGACCAGTTGGCCGCGGACGCTTGCCGCCTGCGCCGGATCGCCGAGCAGGACGTAGACGTCGCCGAACCAGTTCAGCACGAAATCGTCGATCGGCCGGGTGAGCGCGCCGTCCTTGAGCGGTCCCACAGGGATCAGCTTCTCGATGGATCGGAGCGCCCCGTAAACGACCAGGATCAGGGCCGAGATGGCCTGCAGGTAGAGCGCGGCGCTGACCCGCGCCACCTGCTCGAGGCCGCTGCGGGCGGCGCGTCGCACGATTCGGCGGCGGCCTTCCATCGAGGCCGACGACCACGACGGCTGCTCCTCGTCCGCGGAGTCGCCCTCATCCGCCATCCCGGCGACGTGCCCATGCTGGGCGGCCTCCTCGACGCCGTGCTTGTCGCGCCGAAGGTGGTGCTGCACCGCCCACGGACGCAATCGGGGATCGTGCTCGCCTCGCGGTCGGGGCAGGATGGCGAGGAGGATGCGGCGGATCGCGCCGCGTGGCCCGAGCCATTCGGCCATCTGGCCGAACGAGGGCGGTCGGACTCGTTGGGCCCACCACGCCTCGGTCATGACCCAGTGCTCTTCGGCGATGGTCTTGCCGCCGCTTGACGTGGCCGGCAGCTGGAGCTCGATGTATCGGCTCTCCGACGGCCCGGGGTCCAGCTGGCAGTCGATGACGGGGTCGCCGGCGGCCTTGTGACCGACGCGGATGTCGAGCAGCAGCCGGATGATCGCCCCACCCCAGTCGAGCAGCGTCTCCGCCGGTTGCTGCGACCCGATGCCGTGGACGAACGCGATGCCGACATGACGAATGTCCGGGCCGGCACCGCAGTTGAGCTCGATACCGGGGGTCCGCTGGCGGCGCCGCACCGCCGCTGCGGCTCCGTCGCCACGCCGATTCCCCGCCCCGCCGGTCAGCCCGGCGGAGCGGCGCAGGCCGGGCGAGGGGGCCGGAGTGGTCGCCGTTCGGGCCATGATCGGATGGTCAAGTATGACTGGCTCAGGGGGTCGCGTCGAGGCGATGCGGTTTCGCGTCATGGGCTGGGTACCATGCCACCATGTACCTCGATGCCCTGTCGTTCCTCGAGGACGAGCGCGACGCCTGGCGACCGTACGAGGCGCTCGCCGACATCCCGGACGAGCGGCTGGACCGTCCGGTCGAGGCCGCCCACGGTTGGTCGGCCCGCGACCTCATCGCCCACATGGTGGGCTGGCAGCAGTTCGCGCTGACCGTTGCCAAGGACCTCGCCCTCGCCGAGACCAGCCCGGAGATCGCCCGCGTCGATGCCGAGTGGAAGGCGCGCGGCGACGCGATGAATGACGAGATGATCGTCGCCTGGCGCGGCCTCTCGTCGACAGAAGTGCGGGATCGCCTCCGGTCCGTCGCCGGCGAACTCCGCGGCTACCTGACCGTCGTGCCGGAGAGCCGCTGGATCAAGCACCCAACGCACCTCGAGACATTCGTGTCCGAAACGCTCGAGCACTACGACGACCACCGCGCGGATCTCGAGGCGATCCTGGCCGCGGCGCAGTGACGATCGGGGAGGCGCTCGAGGCCGCCGCCTCGGGGCTGAAGGGTGTCGAGCGGCGGACCGTGAGCGGCGGCACCGAATGGGCGACCGGGGGCGCCGTCTTCGCCGCCGTCGGCGGTGATACGGCGGAGTTCCGGCTCGACCCGGTCGTCGGCCGTGCCGCCCTCGCCACGCCCGACGCCGGCCCATCGAGTCGAGGCCCCGACTGGGTCGCCTTCGGCCCGGCGCAGCTCGACCGTTTCGCCATCGACCGGGCCGCGGCCTGGTTCGGAAGCGCCTACCGCCGCGCCGCCGCCCAGCCTCGCGTCGGAGGCCAGGAATCACCCGGCCCCGGTCGATGACCGGGGCCGTGCGGGGAGCGGAGGTCAGGCCGGCGTCGGGTCGTTCTTGGCGGCGGCGTACTGCGGCAGGCTGAACTGCTGCTCGAGCTGCTCGAGCGGGCGGAAGCCGATCACGCCCATCGGCTGCTGGCCGGGCCGGAAGAACGCGATGGTCGGGATGCTCATGATGTTGAACGTTTGAGACAGACGCGGGTTGGCGTCGACGTCGACCTTGACCACGTCGACCGCGCCGGCGTACTTCTCGGCCAGCTTCTCCATCTCGGGGGCGACCATCTTGCACGGGCCGCACCACGTCGCCCAGAAGTCGACGACGACGGGCCTGTCGTTCTTCAGCACGAGCTCCTCGAAGTTCGTGTCGGTCGCTACCTTGATGTCCGCCATGAAAGCGTCCTTTCTACCCGCCGAGCGGGTACCTGGATTGGGCTCGCCCTACCGGGCGATCGTCTGGATGAGTCGGTAGGCCTCGAGGACCCGCGGGTCCGCGAGGCGGTAATAGACGGTGCTGCCCGTCCGGCGGGTCGTCACGAGGCCCGCGCTCCGCAGCACCGCCAGGTGCTGGGACATGTTGGGAACCTGGCAGCCGACCCGCACGGACAGATCCCGAACGGACAGCTCTCCGACGGCCAGCGACTCGAGGACGCACAGCCGCTTGGGATCGGCCAGGGCGCGCCCCACGGCGGCATAGCGCTGCCGCTCGACGTCGCTCGAGGCCAGTTGCTCCAACATCGAGCGTATCTTCTCATTGCTTGCGCAAGCACGCAAGTGGGTCCGACGTCGAGACGGGGTGCCGAGGATTGGCCGCCTGCGATACTGCCGCCGTGGTCGACCGGATCGTGCCCCTCCAGCGGATCGTCTCGGCACGGGCCGCGCTCGAGGGCCGGGTCAAGCGGACGCCCATCCTCGGTTCGACCACGGCCGCGGCGCTCCTCGCCGCGGCCGGGGGACCGCGCCTCGCCGACGACCGGCTCTACCTGAAGGCCGAGCACCTCCAGAAGACGGGCTCGTTCAAGCCACGGGCGACCTGGACGAAGGTGGCAGCCCTGGACCAGTCCCAGCGAGCGGCCGGGATCGTCACCCTGTCAGCCGGCAATGCCGGGCAGGCCTACGCGTGGGCGGCGCGCGAGGCCGGCGTCCGTGCGACGGTCGTCATGCCCGCCGCCGCCGTTCGGTCGAAGGTCGACGCCTGCCTTGGCTACGGCGCGGAGGTCGTCCTGCACGGCGAGAACATCGGGCAGACGTGGGACAAGGTCCAGCAACTCGTCGCCGAGCGCGGCGTCGTCTACTGCCACCCGTTCGACGACCCCGACGTCATCGCCGGCGACGGGTCGGTCGGCCTCGAGATCCTCGACGACCTGCCGGCCGTGGACGTCGTCGTCGTCGCCGTCGGCGGCGGAGGTCTGATCTCGGGCGTCGCGGCGGCGCTCAAGGAATCGCGGCCGTCGGTTCGGGTGTACGGGGTCGAGCCCGAGCGGTCGAACGCCCTGAGCCTGGCCCTGGCGGCCGGCGCGATCGTGCAAATCACGCCGATGAGCGTCGCCGACGGTCTGGGATCGCCGTTCGCCGGCGAGTGGACGCTGGCGATGGCCCAGCGCTACGTCGATGGCGTCGTCCTGCTCGATGACCCGACGATCCTGGCCGGCGTCCGGTTCGCCGCCGAGCGGATGAAACAGGTCCTCGAGCCGGCGGGCGCGGCGGCGCTCGCGGCCGTCCTGTTCGGGCGGATCGACATCGCCTCGGGGGAGCGCGTCTGCGTCATCGGCTGCGGGGGCAACGTCGAGATGGGGCGCCTCGGCGACCTGCTCGCCGCCGCCGCACCGCTGCCGGCGCCGCTGGCCGTGGCCCGATGACCGGGCCGGCGGACCCGACGCCGGAGGCCGTTCGGGCGCCCTCGATCGGCTCGCCGCTCGGCGATGCCACACCCACGCCGCCGGCCGCCGATGCGACGGTCGTGCCGCCGGCCGCGCTGCCGGCCGCGCCTGCCTCGCCATTCGCCCGGCTGCGAACGAACCCGGGCTCGGTCCTCGTCACGGCATTCGATTTGCTGACCCGGGCGAGCGCCGACGTTCGGCGCGGTTCGTTCTACGTCGGCCTGATCGCGCTCGGCACCATCGGGCCCGTGGTCGTGCTGCTGTGGGGGGTCGAGGTGGCGTCCGAGGTGCGGAGCGCCGACGTCCTCGGGGCATTGGTCTCGGGGCGGGTTGGGGAGTGGCTCGTCGTCGGGGAGTGGCTCGCTCTCGGCGGTCTCATCGTCGCCTTCGTCGAGAGTCGCGGCGTGGCGATGTCCCTCCTGGGTGCTCGACTGGAAGGCCGTCCATTCGGGCTGCGCGATGCGGTGCAACGGTCGCGGACGGTCTTCTGGCGGGTCGTCGCCGGGATCGCGATCGTCAACGCCCCGGTCCTCATCGCCCAGAAGCTGATCGGCGACTGGCTCGCGGGGGTGTTCCACGGGGCGTCGGAGGTCACCACCCTCACGCCGGCGATCCTCGTCGCGATCGCGGCGTCGCCGGTCGCCTACGTCCTGTGCGGGATCGTCCTTGGCGACGTGGGGCCGATCGAGTCCGTGCGGCGCTCGGTCCGCCTCTTCTCGGCGCGCCGGCGGTCGGCCGTGGTCGTCTCACTGTTCGCCCTGGCCGCCCAGTACCTGACGCTGTTCGGTGCGCTCGCCGGCCTCGATCTCATCGCCCGGGTGTTCGATTCGCTCGCCATCGGGCCGGCGTCCGGCGACGTCGCCGTGGCGATCGTCACGGTCGTCATCCTGGCGGTCGTGTTCGCCATCGGGTCCCTGCTGTTCACCGTTGCGGCCATCGCCGCCGCGCCGCAGGTCGTCATGTTCCTGGCCCTGACGCATGCGAGCCCGGGTCTCGCCCGGGTGCGTGGCGACCTGGCCGCGGGCGAGGTTCCGGCGCCGGGGCGCGCGGCGTCGCGTGGCGTGCGCGGGTTCCGATGGCTGACCGTCCCGATGCGCGGGGCGATGGCGCTGGGATTGCTGGTAACCGTCGTCGGCCTGGTCTCGCTCAACCGCTGAAGGGTCAACCGCTGAGGCGTCAGGTTCCGGTCAGTCGATGCCCAGCTCCTCGAGCCGTTCGTCGTCAATGCCCAGGTGATGCGCCAGCTCGTGGATGACGGTCAGCCGCACCTCGTCGGCCAGCTCGTCGGGGTTTGGGAAGTCATCCTCGAGGGCGAGGCGGAAGAGGGTGATCTTGTTCGGCGCGGCGACCATGTCGGCCGCCCATTCGGTGCGCGGGGTCCCCTCGTAGAGGCCGTACAGCCCTTCGCCGCCCAGCTCGTCAGCGTCGAGCTGCGTCGCGTTCGGCTCGTCCTCGATGACGATCGCGACCTCGCGGAGGCTCTCGCGGAAGGGTGACGGAATCGCGGCCAGGGCCCGCTCGACAAGCCGCTCGAAGCGGTCGTGGCGACGGGCGATGTCGACGGGGCGGGGGGCGCGGCGGCTACCCCGGCGGCGCTTCGGCATGGCGGACCTATCCTAGCCAGCGTGACGTCCCTCGCCGGCGAGCTGGAGCTCGACCCGGCAGCGGCTCCGCCGCCCGATCCCGGCGCGGAGCCGACGGGCTTCGTCGTCGTCGTCGAGCCGAGCGACCGGATCCACTTCCTCGACTGGGGCGGACCCGGCGCGAGCCACGCGCGACCGGGCGTCGTGTTGCTCCACGGCCTGTCGGGGACGGCCTGGGCCTGGGCGCCCGTCGCCCGCCGACTGCGGGCCGTTGCGAGGACGGTCGCGCTCGACCTGCGCGGGCATGGGCTGTCCGACGCGCCAACGCACGGCTACGACGCGACGACCCTGGCCGACGACGTCGTCGCGGTGGCCGACGGATCCGGCCTCCTGGACCGCGGGCCCATCGTCCTCGCCGGCCACGGCTTCGGTGCCATCGTCGCCGCCTGGACGGCGAGGGCGATCGGCGGGCGCTGCGCCGGGCTGGTGCTCGTCGACGGCGGCTGGGAGGACCTGCGGGCCTCCACCGGGCTCGAGCCGGACGAGTTCGTCCGGTCGCTCGACGAGCCGCCGGAGATCCTCCGGTCGATGGCCACATACCTGCGGGACCGCGAGGCCTTCGACCCCCGAACCTGGGATTTGGACCAGGAGCGAGCCGCGCGAGCGGCCGTCGTCGAGCTCCCGGCCGGTCGGGTGGTGCCGTCGTCGCGACCACATGCCGTGGCCGGATCCGTGTGGGCGATGTTCGACTACCGCCCGATCGAGGTCCTGTCCGCGATCGACGCCCCCGTCGCCGTCCTGATGGCTGCCGAGGACGAGGCGGGCGGCCGAGGGCAGGCACTGGACGAGGTCGTCCGGGCCGTGGCTGCCGCGGACGGACCGCGGATCCGTATCGCGCGCTTTCCAGGCGACGGCCACAACCTGCCTCGCTATCGGCCGGCGGAGGTGACGGCGGCGATTCTGGGTGTCGCGACGGCCTGACCGCCTGACGCGCCGGTCGCCCCCGCGTCTACGATCGCCCCGTGAAGGCCGTTTACACGCAGGCGCACCTCGCCCACGACGTCACGCTCGAGACGTACCTGGGCCAGGCGATCCCCGCCAACGAGGTCGCCGAACGCGCCGAGCGCATCCGCGCCGCGCTCGAGGCCGACGGGGGCTTCGAGATCGTCGGACCCACGGAGCACGGGCTCGAACCGATCCTGGCCGTTCATGACAGGGGCCTGGTCGACTTCCTCGAGGTCGCCTGGGCGGAGCTCCGCCGCCAGCAGCTGCCCCGGTCGTACCTGGTCGCCGACACGTACCCGAATCCCGCCATGTTCGAGGGGATGAGCAGCCAGGCCGTCCGCCGGCTGCGCGAGCCGAAGGCCGTCGGCGGTCGAGCCGGATGGTGGGGCCTCGACACGGCCAGTCCACTCGTCCAGGGCACGTACGGCGCGGCGAGGGCCGCGGTCGACGTCGCCCTGACCACGGTGGACCTGGTCCTGGGCGGGGAGCGGGTCGCCTACGGCCTGTGCCGGCCGCCCGGCCATCACGCGGCCCGGGCGATGTACGGCGGGTACTGCTTCTTCAACAACGCCGCGATCGCCGCCGAGGCCATCGTCCGCGTCACGGGCGAGGCCGTCGCCGTGCTCGACGTCGACTACCACCACGGCAACGGAACCCAGCAGATCTTCTGGCGCCGCGGCGATGTCCTGTACGTCTCGCTCCACGCCGACCCGGATCGCCAGTACCCGTACTTCCTGGGCCGGGCCGATGAGACCGGCGAGGGTCGCGGCAAAGGGGCCAACCTCAACCTGCCGCTGCCGGCGGGGACGACCGACGGCGACTACCTTGCCGCCGTCGACCGTGGGCTCGAGGCCATCGCGGGCACGGCCGGTTCGACCGTCGTCGTCTCGCTGGGCTTCGACACCTATGGCCAGGACCCGATCGGCGACTTCGCCCTGACGACTGCTGTCTACCACGAGGTGGGCCGACGCGTCGCGGCGCTCGGGCGGCGAATGGTGATCCTCCAGGAAGGCGGCTACTACCGGCCGGCGCTCGGCGAGAACGCCCGGGCCTGGCTGCGCGGCGCCGGGGGTCGCGACCACGATCCCATCCCGGCCGGCGGATTCACCAGCCGCGGAACGGCCGGCTGAGGCCACGCGCCGAACGGCGTACCATCGCCGCGCCTACCGGAGACCGCGCGACAGATGTCCAGACCCTCCCGCACGAACCTGCCCGACAACGTCCGCCAGATCGTCGCCGAGATCGAGACGGAGATCGGCGAGGATGGCGGCCCCGCCGCCTTCATCGAGGGTGGCGCGAGTCGCCATCCCGACGACGCCAACGGGCGGGTCGAGGCGGCCGTCCGCCAGATCCTCGTCGAGATCGGAGAGGACCCGGACCGCCAGGGACTCGTCGGTACCCCGGAGCGCGTCCACCGGATGTACACGGAGCTGACGGCGGGCTACCAGGTCGACCCCGAGCGCGTCGTGAACGGTGCGATCTTCGACGTCGACTACTCCGAGATGGTGCTCGTCAAGGACATCCCGTTCTATTCGCTGTGCGAGCACCATCTCCTGCCGTTCTTCGGGGCGGCCGCGGTGGCCTACATCCCGCGCGGCCGGGTCATCGGGCTGTCGAAGATCCCGCGGGTGGTCGAGATGTACGCCCGCCGGCTGCAGGTCCAGGAGCGACTGACCCAGCAGATCGCCGACTTTCTCCAGACCCGCCTCGAGCCGCAGGGTGTCGGCGTGGTCGTCGAGGCGACCCACCTGTGCGCGGTCATGCGAGGCGTCCGCAAGCCGGGGACGTTGATGACCACCAGCGCGGTCCTTGGCCTGTTCCGGACCCGCGACCGAACGCGCGCCGAGTTCTTCGCCCACCTCGAGCGACCGGGGCCCGGAGCCTGACCGGGATGGGCGTGGAGGTCCGCTTCTCGGCGGTGCTCGAACCGGCCGACGCCGGCACCTACGTCGTCATCCCGCGTGACGTCGTCGCCGCGCTGGGTGCGACCGGCCGCACCTCGGTCACCGGCACGATCGATGGGCAGCCGTTCTCGAACCAGGTGATGCCCTACACCTTCGACGGCGTGGGCCGCCGGGTGGTCATGGTCGTCAACCGGGCCGTCCGGACGTCGGTCGGCAAGCGCGCCGGCGACAGCGTCGAGTTCGTGCTGGCGCGCGACACGAGATCGCGGTCGAGCGGCGTCGCCGTTCCGGCCGAGCTCGTCGAGGCGCTGGCGAGGGACGCCGGAGCGCAGGGCGTGTTCGACCGCCTGGCGCCGTCGCACCGCCGGGAATACATCGACTACGTCGCGGGAGCGAAGCGCGAGGAGACGCGCCATCGCCGGGCGGCGCAGACCGTCGAGCGGCTGAAGGGCTGAACTGTCACGACACCGCGGCCGAGCAACACGTTGGTCGATGCCACTCCCCGTAACCCGGGCGGAGTGTCACCGTCAACGGCCGCCTCGTCGGTCGTGACGCGGGGAGGCGGCCGAGACGTATCGGCCGCCTCCCCGATTCGTAAGATGGATCGATGCAGTCCCGCCCGATCAAGGTCCTGATCGCCAAGCCCGGCCTCGACGGGCACGACCGAGGCGCGAAGGTGCTGGCCCGCGGGCTGCGCGACGAGGGCTTCGAGGTCGTCTACACCGGACTTCGCCAGACGCCGGAGATGGTGGCGACCGCCGCGCTCCAGGAGGACGTCGACGTCGTCGGCCTGTCGATCCTGTCCGGGGCGCACATGACGCTGCTGCCGAAGATCTGCCGAATGCTCCGCGAGCAGGGCCTCACTGACGTGCTCGTGACGGCCGGCGGGATCATCCCGGACGACGACGTTCCGGCGCTCAAGGACGCCGGCGTGGCGGCGGTCTTCGGCCCGGGGACGACGATCGCGGAGGTGGCCGACTACCTCAGGGCCAACGCCCGATCCCGCGACGCGGGGTGACGGATCGCGCTCGGCCGGCGCATCTCGACCCGACCGACCGCGCGGGCAGACTTGCCGACGCCGCGCTGGCCGGCGACCGGCGCGCCCTGGCGAGGCTGATGACGGCCGTCGAGAACCACACGCCGGTGGCGGAGGCCGCGCTCCGTCGTCTCTACCCGAGCGCCGGTCGGGCTCACCTCGTCGGCATCACCGGGCCGCCCGGCTCTGGCAAGTCGACCCTCGTGGCAGCGCTCATCGCGGAAGTCCGCAGGGCCGGCCGTTCGGTGGCCGTCATCGCCGTCGACCCGTCGTCGCCGATCACCGGCGGCGCACTGCTCGGCGACCGGGTCCGGATGCAGGCCTACGCCGGCGACCGGGACGTCTTCATCCGATCGATGGCCGCACGAGGCCACGCCGGGGGCCTGGCGTCGACGTCCGGCGCCGCCGCCGCGCTGTTCGACGCGGCCGGCTTCGATCTCATCCTCATCGAGACCGTCGGCACCGGCCAGAGCGAGGTCGAGGTCGCCGCGGCCGCCGATACGACGGTCGTGCTCGAGGCACCCGAGATGGGCGACGAGGTCCAGGCCATCAAGGCGGGCCTGCTCGAGGTGGCGGATCTGGTCGTCGTCAACAAGGGCGACCGGCCCGGCGCCCAGCGAACGGCCGCCCAGCTGCGGGCGATGCTCGTGGCGGCCGGGCCGCGGCCAGGTCCGGGAGCAGCCGATCGTCCAATGCCGAAGCGCCCGGAGATCCTCATCACGACCGCCTCCACGGGCGCCGGCGTACCCGAGCTGCTGGCCGCGCTCGATCGCCATCGCGCCGCCGGCCGCAATGGCCGAACGCCGGCGGCGCGACTGGCCCGGGCGGAGGCCCAGGTCTGGGCCATCCTCGCCGACCGGCTGCGCGGGTCGCTCCGCGAACAGCGCCGGGCCGCGACGACCGATGCCACCCTCGCGGACGTCGCCGACCACCGGCTGGATCCGTACGCGGCCGCGGATCGGCTGCTTGGATCGATCGTCGGCAGGAAGTCGAGGTGACGATCGAGCGGGTCTTCGTCGCCGGCGCCGGGCTGATGGGCCACGGCATCGCCCAGGTCCTCGCGGCGATCGGCAAACGGGTTGTCCTGTACGAGCCCGACCTGGCCCGCGCCCGAGCCGGACGAGAGCGGGTCGCCGACAACCTGGCGCGGGCAGTGGCGAAGCGGCGGCTCGCGGCGGAGGAGCGCGACGAGGTGCTGGCACGGATCGACGCGACGGACGATCCGGCGCGCATCGGCGAGGCGGACCTCGCCGTCGAGGCGGTCTTCGAGGACCTTGGCGTCAAGACGGACCTGTGGCGACAGCTCGACGCGCTCGCGCCGGCGTCGGCCATCTTCGCCACCAACACGAGCTCGATCTCCATCGACCGCCTGGCCGAGGCCGTCTCACCGGCGCGCCGCGGCGGCTTCATCGGGATGCA
>JBGPDX010000056.1:0-12846 GCA_041482475.1 Candidatus Limnocylindria bacterium
CCTCGTCGCCGACGCCCGGTCCGATGCGCCGACCCTGATGCGCATGACCGATGAGGAGCTGGGGCGCCTCGCCCGGGTCGCGATGGGCCTGCGCAAGCGGGTCCGACAGGCTCTCACGATCAAGGGCCGGCCTCCGGTCGTCGTCAACGCGACCGACGCGGACCGCGCGAGGCCCGCCGCCGGCTGACCCGACCGCGAACCAGCCGTTGTCGGCCCTTCATCGAAGTTGTGCGACGATCCGCGCGATGAACCCTCCCGATCGCCGCACGCTCCTGGCCGCCCTCGCCGGGGCCATCGCCGCCGGCGTCTCGATCGGCTTCTCTGAGCTCGTCGCCGGGCTCGTCCCGGGGGCGCCGTCGCTGCTCGCGTCCGTCGGCCAGACGGTCATCGACCTCCAGCCACCCGGCGCCAAGGACATCGTGGTGGGCGTGTTCGGCCAGAACGACAAACTGGCCCTCGAGGTCCTGATCGTTGCCGTCGCCGTCGTCCTCGCTGCCGGGCTCGGCGTGCTCGCCCGGCGATCGTTCCGCGCCGCGGTCGTCGGCTTCGTCATCGCCGGCGTCGCCGGCGCGGCGTCCGCGATCCGCGATCCGCGAACGGACGTCGTCCTCGCCCTCGTGACCTCGACCGCCGCGACGGCGGCCGGGATCCAGGCGATGTCGTGGCTGCTGGCGACCCTGGTCCCCGCGGCGACCGCGGCGGGCTCGTTGCAGGGGGGCATGCCCGACTGGTCGAGGCGGGGTTTCCTCACCCGCTCGACGGCGCTCATCGTCGGCGCGGTCGCCGCGGGCGCCATCGGCCGGTCGATGATCGACGGCCAGCGGCGCTCGACGGACCTCGCGATGACGAAGCTGCCGCGCCCCGGGCGCACCGCGGCGCCGCCCGCGGGGGCCGCGCTCGCGGTCGACGGCCTGACACCGATCGTCGTCCCCAACGAGCGTTTCTACCGGATCGACACGGCCCTCCTGGTCCCGAGGGTCGACCTCGCGACCTGGCGGCTGCGGGTCCACGGCCTGGTCGACCGCGAGACGACGCTGACGTTCGACGAGCTGGTCGCACTCGGGACATTCGAGCAGTACGTCACGATCGCCTGCGTCTCGAACACGGTGGGCGGCAACCTCGTCGGCAACGCCAAGTGGACGGGCGTCCCGCTGCGGACGGTGCTGGACATGGCGGGCGTTCGGCCGGAGGCAAGCCAGCTCGTCGGTCGTTCCGTCGACGGCTGGACCGCAGGCATGCCGACGGACTGGGTCATGGACAAGTCCCGCGAACCGATGATCGCGGTGGCCATGAACGACGAGCCGCTGCCGGTCGCCCACGGGTTCCCGGCGCGACTGATCGTGCCCGGCCTGTACGGCTACGTCTCGGCCACCAAATGGGTCACGGAGCTCGAGCTGACGACGCTCGACGCCTTCGACGCCTACTGGGTGCCCCTCGGCTGGGCCAAGCAGGCGCCGATCCTGACCCAGTCGCGGATCGACGTGCCGCGTTCCGGGGCCAGGATTGCCGCCGGGCGAACGGCCATCGCGGGCGTCGCCTGGGCGCCGGATCGGGGCATCTCGCGGGTCGAGGTCGCGGTCGACGAGAGGTGGCGGGACGCGACGCTGTCCAATCCCATCTCCCCGGCGACGTGGCTGCAGTGGCGAACGGACTGGGATGCAACGCCGGGGGACCACACGATCTCGGTGCGCGCCACCGACGGCCGGGGCGACGTCCAGGCCTACCTTCCCACCCCGCCCGCCCCCGACGGCGCCCGCGGCTTCCACACGATCGCGGTGTCAGTGTCGTAAATCGCGCGATCGTGGCACCCTCCCCGGTGAACGGGTTTTCGCGCACCGAGGACGGAGGCGAAGGTCTCCGACGCCATCCGTCTGAGGTTTCTCAGCTAGAGTCGAGCCATGCCTCGTCGTCGATATGTCTTCGACCCGCCGGAGCGTTTCGTCGCCGGTGCCCTTGGGCAGCCGGGGGAGCGGACGTTCTTTCTCCAGGCCCGTGATGGTGGACGGGTCGTCAGCGTGGTCCTCGAGAAGGTCCAGGTGGCGGTCCTCGCCGATCGGCTGAACGCGCTGCTCGACGAGCTCGTGCACCGCGGCGTCATGACGCCGGCGGCCGCCGAGGCGGGCGAGCTTGCGGCCGACGTCGAACCGCTCGACGAGCCGATCGTCGAAGCCTTCCGTGCCGGAACCCTGACCCTCGGCTGGGATGGCTCGGCGGACCGGATCCTGGTCGAGGCGCGCTCCCAGACGCAGGACGACGCGGAGGCCGCCGAAGCCGAAGCTCTGACCGACGACGACGCGGAGGACGGCCCCGACGTCTTCCGGGTCCTGTTGACGGCGCCCGCAGCACGCGCCTTCGTCGACCGCGCCGTGCGGATCATCGCGTCCGGGCGGTCGCCGTGCCCGCTGTGCGGCCAGCCGCTCGATCCCCAGGGACACATCTGCCCCCGACGGAACGGCCACTACGTCAACTGACCAGCCGCCCGGCCGTCCGCCGACGCTGCCGTTCGACCCGGCGTCCATTCTCGACGTCCTTCGCGATGGGGACGTCGAGATCGTGGGTCGCCTCATCGCCTCGACCAACCACGCGATGTACTGCCGGGTGACCAGACGCTGCCCGGAGCCCGAGCCCGCGGAGACGGTCGACGCGGTCTACAAGCCGGTCGCCGGCGAAAGGCCGCTCGACGACTTCCCGGACGGGACGCTGGCCAGGCGCGAGGTGGCGGCCTGGCTCGTGTCGGACGCGACGGGCTGGCAGGTGGCCCCACCGACCGTCCTCCGCGAGGGTCCCTTCGGCGAGGGCGCGGTGCAGCTCTGGATCGACGTCGACGACAGCGTCGACGTCGTGGCGATGGTCGTCGAGGACGACCCGCGGCTACGCCCGATCGCCGTCTTCGACGCGATCGTCAACAACACCGACCGAAAGGGTGGCCACCTCCTGCCAATCCGCGGCGGCCACGTCTTCGGGGTCGACCACGGCGTCTGCTTCTCCGCGGTGCCGAAGCTCCGAACGGTCCTCTGGGGCTGGCGCGGCGACCGGCTCGACGACGCCGAGCTGGAGGTCGTCGGGCGGATCCGGACGCAGCTCGACGGGGAGCTGGGCGCCGGGCTCGCCAGGCTGATCCATCCGGTCGAGGTCGCCGCGACCGTCCGGCGCGTCGACCGCCTGCTCGAGACCGGGCGCTTCCCGAGGCCGTCGCCCAGCTGGCCGGCCGTGCCCTGGCCGCCGTTCTGATCGACCCGCGGCTCGCAACGTATCAAGCCGGCGGCGCCGCCCCGTTCGAGCCGGGCGGGACGAGCTCGAGCAGCACGGCGCCGGTCACGTTGACGAGCGTCGTCGGCCCGTCGCGCACGTGCAACGTCGGGACCGACGCGGTCGTCGTGTGGCCGTGCAGCCAGATGGGAGGCTGGAGCCGGTCGAGCAGCCAGCGGTAGGCCCCGAATCCGACGTGGTAGGGGTCGGCCGGAGTATCGCCTGCCCCCGCGGGGGGCGCGTGGCTGATCACGACCAGCGGCTGCGCCCGGCCGACCAGGCGTGGCGGCAGCCGGCGCCAGGCGATCCTGAGCGCGTCGCGCCAGGCGAGGCCCGCGTGGCGCTCGTTGCCACGCTGCTCGACGCCCGGCCATTCGAGGCCGGCGATCGGGATGCCGGCGAGTCGCGTCAAGCCGCCGCTCCGGAGTGGCCGCGGAGCCAGGCGCTGCTCCTCCTCCCAGCCGCCGCCCCGGTCGTGATTGCCACGGACGTAGACCAGGGGGGCCTCGAAGGCGTCGGCGAGGAAGGCCAGCCACTCGGGCGACAGGTCGCCGCAGCCGATCACGCCGTCGAGCCGACCCAGGCCCACCCGGTTGGCCTCGTGCTCGAGCGCACGGTCCATTTCGTCGGATGCGGCAAGGAAGCGGATGGGTCGATCGCCGCGCCCGGCGAACGGCGTCCGGTCCGGCCACTCGATGCGCAGCCGGCGGATCACGGCGACTCGTCGCGGACCCGCGGCGGCGGCTCCGGCTCGAGCTCCACGCCGATGGGACGGCCTGCCCCGGCCGTCCGTACGACCCGCCCGTCGATGACCGTCGAGGCGAGCGACCCGGGCCGCTCGGTCGACACCGCGCCGGGCGGGACGAGCTCGGTGACGTTGGCGTCGATCTGGATCTGTCCGGCGTACAGCGCCGCGGCCACCCGATTGTGCCCGTCGAGCACCCAGTAGCCGCCCGCATACAGGATGGCGTCGATCGGCGGCAGCACCGCGAGTGCGTCGACGGCCGCCCGCATGCGCTGCCAGCGGGCCGCCCAGTTCTGGCTGCGGAACGGGCGGAGCGGCAGGAAGTCACGCCCGCGCTGGGCCGCCGGTCCGACGGCGGATCCGACGATCTGGTCGACGTCGATCGTCCGGACGCCCAGGTCCCGGGGCGTCGCCTGGCGCGCCTCCGGATGGACGTCGTAGAGATACGGCAGGGGCTCGCGCGCGAGGCGGCGGACGCGCCTGACCCGGGCGCCGGGTCGCTCCACCCAGCGACGGGTCGCGGCATCCACGGCCGCGCCGACGACGTCCTCCAGCGCGGACGCGGCGCGGATGACCGGCTCCGACGTCGGAACAAGCCTGGCCAGCCGCCCACTCCGGTCGCCGGTCGGGGGCTCGTCGCGACGCTTGCTCCTGCGTGTCATGCGGGCATGTTCCGGCTTCCGGCGCCGGCCTGCATCCGGCCGACTTGCGACCGCGGCCGCCCAGGACGGGCTAGGCCCGGACCTCCTGGCGCATGAAAGCGACATAGGCGGCCGCGAAACAGAGCACCGTCATCGCCACCAGCGCCACGACGTGCGGCCAGATGAGCAGCAGGCTCTGGTCGACCGACAGCAGCGACGGAATGCGCCGCTGGTCGGCGGCCTGGATCAGCTCGTCGATCGACCGGGCGGGATAGTTGGCCGCCCCGCCCTGCGCCGTGACCGGGTCGACCGGGGTGAGCAGCGCGGACGTTGCCTCGACATACAGCGTGTGCGGGGAAAGCCGGGTGATGAGCTGCTGCGTCTGCCGGGCGGCGAGGTCCTGCTGCTGGTCGGCCAGTGTGGTGACGGTGGCGGGCAGTGGCGCGATGAGGTTGGCCGCAAGGGTGATCAGGAGTGAGCCGAAGATGACGATCGCCAGCCACGTCCCGAAGCCGATCAGGGCCGCCGATGCCGCTCGCCGCAGGAGGACCGACAGGAGCATCCCGAAGGCGAGCCAGAGGCCGACGTAGAGGACGGTCAGGGCCAGCCACAGGACGATCCGGAAGATCTCGCTGATGTCGGGAACGATGCCCAGGCGGAGCATCCCGAATCCCGTCACGAGCGTGACCATCGCCGCCAGGGTCAGGGCGATGACGCCAAGGCCGGCGAGGAACTTGCCGTTGATCACGTCGTCGCGATGGATCGGCTGGGAGACCAGCCTGGGCAGCGTGCCCTCGCTCCGCTCGACGTTGATGGCGTCGAATCCGAAGGCGATGCCGAGGAGCGGCGCCAGGAGGGCGACGAACGTGTCGGCACGGAGGAAGGTGAACTGGTCCGAGCCCAGGGTGAACAGGGCGAGGAAGACGGCCTGGCCGCCCGACACCTGCTGAGCCGCCGCGCGGATCTGGCCCGACGCGAAGTACAGCGGCACCGCCGCGGCAAGCGCCAGGATCACGAGCAGGACGAGGAACCGGATGCTGGTGACGTGATCGGTCAGCTCCTTCGCGGCGATGACGCGCCAACCCGGAGCGTGGCGGGTCTTCCGGTCGTCGTCCGCGGCGCGCGGCGGGAAGAGCCGATCCCAGCCGCGCCGCACCGCGGCGAGGCGATCAGGCGATCCGGCGGCCATCGACTTCCTCCGGGACGAGGTTGCGGTAGATCTCGAGCAGGTCCTCGCCGCGCCGGCGGAGGTGGAAGACGGGATGGCCGGCCGAGGCCAGGGCGCCGGTCAGGGCGGCGGCGACGTCGGTTCGCGCGACGACCAGCCACTTCCGTGGGTCTGCCGTCTCGCGCTCGACGCGCTTGACCCCGCTCACCTCGCCGAGGACGCGCTCCACGTCGGCCGGGTCGCCCTCCGCTCCGACCTCGAACGTGAGCTGCCCCCCACCGGCCAGGCCGGCGAGCTCGTCGAGGCGACCCTGGGCGATGAGCCGGCCCGCGGAAAAGAAGCCCACCCGGTCGCAGATCGACTGGACCTGGCCAAGGATGTGGGACGACAGCAGGATCGTCAGCTTGCGCTCGTCGACCAGGCGCCGGAGCAGGCCCAGGATCTCGTCGACGCCGGAGGGGTCGATGGCGATCGTCGGCTCGTCGAGGATCAGGATGGACGGTTCCTTGACCAGCGCGTCGGCGATCCCGAGCCGCTGCCGCATCCCCCGCGAGTAGGTCTCGACGTGGCGATCGGCGGCCTCCGACAGCCGGACGTCGGCCAGCAGCTGATCGATCCGCCGCTCCGCCACGTCCCGCGGCAGGCCGTTCAGCCGGGCGGTGTAGCGCATGTTGTCGCGCCCGGTCAGGTTGCCGTAGAAGCCGACGTTGTCCGGCAGGTAACCGACCCGGCTCTTGACCTCGAGCGGCTGGCGCGCGGGGTCGAGGCCGACGACCCGGGCGGTGCCCGAGGTCGGTTCGGACAAGCCGAGCAGCATGAGCACCGTCGTCGTCTTGCCGGCGCCGTTCGGCCCGAGCAGGCCGAACACCTCGCCCGATCGGATGTCGAGGTCGAGGTGATCGACGGCGGTGAAGTCGCCGTAGCGCTTGGTCAACCCCCGGGCGACGATGACGGCGCGGGGATCGGCCGGCAAGGCACCCACCCGGGCGGCCGGTTGGGTTGCGCCGGCCACTCGCCGCCGGACGTCGCGCTTGGCCCGGATTCCGCGAACCGACGGCCGCCGGTCGTCCGCCGAGGGTGTCGCCACGAGCGCTACCGCCGGCCGTAGCGCTGGAACACCCAGCCCAGGCCGACCAGCGTCAGGAGGATCAGGGCGATGCCGATCAGGCCCCACGACAGCGCCGTGTCGACCGTGATCCGCATGTTGATGTCCTGACTGCCGCCGTCGGCCGTCTTGGCCGAGAACGTCACGACGTAGTCACCGGCGATCGCGCTGCCGGACGGCGTGAGGTGGGCCGTCACCGTCTGGGACTGACCGGGCGCCACCGTGGCGATGGTCGCCGGGTCGAGCTTGACATCCCAGCCCTGCGGCGCGCTGGAGCTGACCGTGACCGCGGTCAGCGGCGCAGAGCCCTTGTTGTTGATGACGAGCTGGAGGTCCTTGGTGCTGCCCGCGTTGGCGTTGGCGCTGAGACGCTGGTCCGGGGTGGCCAGCTCCATGCTGACCTTGCCGACAATCTCCGTCTGGAGGTCGATCGACGCCGCCTGGTCTCCGGCAGCGGCCGTCACCTTGATCGGGTATTGACCCGCCGCGGCATCCGGCGAAGGCTTGACGGCAACGCTGACGGTCGTATTCGAGCCGGCGCTGACGACGAAGCTCGCCGCCTGGGCCTGGCCGGACGGCGTCGCCTTGACGTCCCAGCCGCTCGGCCCCTGGCTCGACAGGCTGAAGGTCAGGTCCTGCGGCGTGTCGTTCTTCAGGCTGAGGCTGTAGTTGAAGGTCGCGTCGGCGGTGTCGCGCAGGGCGGGGTTGTCGGTCGTCAACGAGACCGTCCCACCGGCGGTCGTCGCGACCCGCAGGTCGAGGGTGAGGGTCGTCGCCAGCGACCCGGCGGTGGCGCGCACGGCGATGCTGAACTTGCCTTCCTTCGTGCCATCCGGCACCCCGACGTCGAGCTTGACGTCCGGCTTGAGGCTCGGTCCGGCGACGACGCCGTCGACGACGAACCCGCCGCCGTGGAGCGTCGCGGTCCAGCCCGCGGGTACGGTGACGACGGCGAGGTCGATGCGCTGCTGGACCGAGGAGGTGATGCTGAGGTCGAACGAGGCCGTCTTGCCGGGCTGCACGGCCACCGCCGGATAGGGCGTCGTCAGCTGGATGGTCCCGGCCGCCAGGGTCGCCGGTGCGGCGGCGCCGGCGAGCAGGGCAAGCGCCGCGAAGAGCGATACCCCCAACGGCCATGCCGCCCGCCCGTGCCTCGAGCCGCGGCCATTCGACCGGCCGATCATCGCGATCGCCACACGTCTCCTCCTGGCGACGGCCGGGTCGTCCCGCGGCCGTTCGACGTTGTGTCCCGCGAGCGCGCGTGCGCCTTCCCTCTGCCGCGGGCTCCGGGCCGGACTGTCCACCGCGCGACGGCGCGGGTCAACCAAGGACCGGTGAACGGTAAGTTGCGAGTTCTGAATCTACGAGAGCGGGCGAATCTGCGCTCGCTGGCCGATGGTCCGGTTGACGGATCGTCGAGCTGCAGGCATGATTTGAGCTGCCCGCAGTGCCGGCGCCCATCGGAGCCTATCCCGCTCCTACACGCGCCGCCCGGGCTTTGATCACACGCTCCACCCCCGATTTCGGGGTGTCGAGCGCCAAGTAGCCGCGGAGCGGGACCTTGAGTCCCGGCCAGCCGGCAGGAAAGAAACCGAACCATGACCACCCGAACCATGCCCACCGCCGTCGCCGGGCGAGCGAGCTCGATGCGGCGGCTTCGACGCCGCGCGTCCGCCGCCCAGCGGCCCTACTGCGGCACGAACGGCTGCACCAGCTATCTACTCATCGACGCGACGACCGGACTGGCGAGCTGTCCGATCTGCGGCTACCGCCGGCGACTCCACTGATTGTTGTGCCCGGCGGGCCGTCCCGGCGGGCAGGATCGGCTGCCGGCTGCGATCCGTCGTGGCGATGATCGCCGCGCCTGATCACCGCTGGGAGCGACCGCCATGGGCGCTGCGCGCCTGACCCTCGACCGCACGCGCCTTGGCCCCCTGATGGAGGCTGAGCGGCGCGACTTCGTGGCTCGCCATCCCGCTTCGGCCGCCCTGACCGAGCGAGCGACCAGCTCGCTGCTGGCCGGCGTGCCGATGAACTGGATGGTCAAGTGGCCCGGCCCCTTCCCGATCTTCGTCGACCGGGCCGTCGGGTCCCATCTCACCGACGTGGACGGCCACGACTACGTCGACTTCTGCCTGGGTGACACCGGGGCGATGGCCGGACACGGGCCAGCCGCGACGATCCGCGCGGTCGAGACGCAGCTCCACCGCGGGATCACCCACATGCTGCCCGTCGAGGACGCCATCGCGGCCGGCGAGGAGCTTCGGCGCCGGTTCGGCCTTCGCTGGTGGCAGTTCACGATCACCGCCACGGACGCCAACCGGTTCTCGATCCGCCTCGCCCGCCGGATCACCGGACGGCCATACATCGCCGTCCACGATCACTGCTACCACGGCTCCGTCGACGAGACGTTCGCCACGCTCGACGACCGCGGTCGGGTCGTGGCCAGCCTCGGCAACGTCGGGCCGCCGGTCGACCCGTCGCGCACGACGCGGGTCGTCGAGTTCAACGACGTCGACGGCCTCGAGCGAGCCCTGGCCGACCGACAGGTCGCCGCCCTCCTCATCGAGCCGGCCCTGACCAACGTCGGCATCGTCCTGCCCGAGCCGGGCTACCTCGACGCGGTCCGCGACATCACCCGGCGGACGGGGACGCTGCTGATCGTCGACGAGACCCACACGATCTGCGCCGGCCCCTCGGGCGCCACGGGTGCCTGGGGGCTCGATCCGGACATGCTCGTCATCGGCAAGACGATCGGCGGCGGAATCCCGGCCGGCGCCTACGGCATGAGCGAGGCCGTCGGGGCGCGCGTGGCCGAGGCGATCCCGGTCGAGGACGCCGACGTCGGCGGGATCGGCGGCACCCTCGCCGGCTACGCGCTGTCGATGGCGGCCGTCCGGGCGACCCTCCAGGAAGTCCTGACGGAGGCGGCCTTCGCCCGGATGCTGCCGCTCGGTGAACGCTGGGCCTCCGGCGTCGAAGAGGTCATCGCCCGCCGCCGGCTGCCGTGGCACGTCACCCGGCTCGGCGCGCGGGCCGAGTACCACTTCATGCCGCGGCCGCCACGGACGGGTGCCGAGCAGGCGGCCCATGCGGACTTCGAGCTCGAGCGGCTGCTCCACCTGTGGGCGCTCAACCGCGGCGTGCTCCTCACCCCGTTCCACAACATGGCGCTCATGTCGCCGGCGACGACCGAGGCCGACGTCGACCGTCACACGGCGCTGTTCGACGGCGCGGCGGAGGCGCTCTTCGGCTAGCGCCGGCTCGGCGAACCCGGCTGGGACTGTTGGCGCGGCGCCCCCGGTACGAAAGGGCCCGCCTGTCCCTCTCTCGAGGCGACGGCTTCGGACGCTATCGTGACGGCCCGTCCATTGAGTCGGTCGCCGTCGTGCGGGAGGCCACGCTGAGCATCGGAATCCGCCTCGTCGGGCAGGCCTCCAAGCGCGGCGTGAGAGGTCGCATCCCCGGCCCGGGCGTCCTCATCGACGACATCGAGACCTGGCTCCGCGAGGACGCCGGGGACATGCTCGTCGCCATCCGCCGCCTTCCGGCCGGCGCCGACACCGCCGCCATCCGGATCCGTCTCCATCCTGCCGGCGGCGAGATCGAGATCGCCGCGGAGGAGGGCGGGCGGGTCACCGCGGTCGGCGCGACTGCCGAGGTCGGACCGGGCTATCACACGTACCTGGCCCACCTCCTCCGGCGCCTCGGCACGGAACAGGGCGTGGTCTGGGCCCCGATCGACGAGGCGGCCGGCACAGGCGACCTGACCGGGTTCTTCGAGTCCGGCCACCGCGAGGACGCCGAGGGGCCGCTGCTGTCCTGGCTCCGCGACGCCCTCCAGCGCGCCTGCGACCAGCGAGCGCTCCACGGTGAGCCGATCCAGCTCATGGTGCTGAACGGCGACCACTTCACGTTCGACGGCGCGATCGCCACGCCACTGGGCCCGCGCGATGACGCCTGGCTATCCGCCGCCGTCACCAACCCCCGGGTCGCGGTCGAGATCTGGCCGTGGTTCGCCGATGCGATGGATGCCCGCTACCTGCTGAACCGCGCGCTGTGCCTGATGTGGACCGACGTCCGCTGGCGACCGGCCATCGAGGAGGGTGAGCCCGAGCTCGTCGACGAGGTCCTCCGACTCCTCCGGCGGGCCTTCCCCCTCGAGCCGTCGCTGCCCTACCCGTGGCGCGAATGGAAGGAGCTGCTGGACATCTCCGGCGATCCAGATCCCATGCGCGAGCGGGTCGACCGCGAGGCCGCCGCGGCGCCTGAGGGGCCGCTCGTCGGCTATCGCCGGCAGCCGGTGCGCGTCGAGCAGGCGGGCTGGCAGGTGACGATCCCCGGCTCGTTCGCAACCCGACGGACGGACGACGAGCTGTGGGCCAGCGAGCGCGGCCGAACCATCACCCTCGCGGCATCGCCGACGGGCACCGATGCGGGACCGATGCCGGCCGACGTCTTCCTCGACCGCGTCGCCGGGCACCTGGGCAAGGACGTCCTCCATCATCGCGACGGCGACGTCGTCGGCCGAGCCAGGCTCGCCGTCGACCCGACGTCGGTCGTGGAGGTGGCCGTCCTCGAGGGCTACTCCGCGATCAGGGGCAGCGGCGCGGCCATCCGGATCGTCATCCACGACGCGGACGACTGGGAATGGGCCATCGACATGTGGCGGTCGTTGCGGCCCGCCTGACGCGCTGACGTCGCTCCGGGGCGTGTCAGGCAAGCTGACACGGCCCACGGGTATCGTGGGACGGCCATGCAGCTCATCGACGGCCGCCCCGTCTATGCGGCCACGGATCTCGTCGGCTACCTGGCCTGCGAGCACCTGACGAATCTCGAGCGGGCGGCGATGGCCGGCCTGACGGCACGTCCGGAGCGCGTCGATCCCGAGCTGGACGTCATCCGCCGGCGCGGCCTCCAGCACGAGCAACGCTTCCTCGGCGATCTTCGCGCGAAGGGCAAACGGATCGTCGAGATCGCCCTCGACGGCTCGATCGAGGATCGCGGCGAGCAGCTGCGCGCCGCGGCGGCGGCGACCGAGGCCGCCATGGCGCAGGGCCCGGACGTCATCTTCCAGGCGACGTTCTTCGACGGCACCTGGCGCGGCCACGCCGACTTCCTGCTGCGGGTCGATAACCCGGAGCGACCATCGACGTGGGGCCCGTACCACTACGAGGTCGCCGACACGAAGCTGGCCCGCCACGTCAAGGCGAGCGCGGTGCTCCAGCTGTGCAGCTACGTCGACCAGCTCGAGCGTATCCAGCGGGTCCGTCCCGAGTGGATGTACGTGGCGCTCGGCGGCAGCGCCCATGCCGTCGAGCGACTCCGGGTCGACGACTTCATGGCCTACTACCGAGCGTCGCGCGACCGTTTCCTGGCCGCCACGATCGGGGCTCCGGCTTTCCCGCCGGTCGACACCTACCCGGAGCCGGTCGACCATTGCGACGTGTGCCGCTGGGCGATGGAATGCGCGGCCCGCCGTCGTGCCGACGATCACCTCAGCCTGGTCGCCGGCATCTCGTCCCGGCAGCGTCGGGCGCTCGGGGAGCGGTCCGTCGCGACGCTCGCCGACCTTGGCCGGCTGGCACTCCCGCTCGAGCCCCGGCTGGACGGCGTCAGCGAGCAGGCCCTGCAGCGGGTCCGCGACCAGGCGCGGATCCAGCTCGAAGGCCGGCTCGAACGACGGCTGAAGTACGAGCTCCTGTCGCCCGCCGCGGGCCAGCCCGTCGATCTCGAGCGCGGCCTCACGACGCTGCCGCCGCCGTCTCCCGGCGACCTGTTCTTCGACATCGAAGGCGATCCGTACGCCCTCGAGGACGGGCTCGACTACCTCTTCGGAATCCTCGACACGGACGGCGCCTTCCGCGCCTTCTGGTCCCGCGATGCCGGCGGCACGTTCACCCTCGACGCCGAGCGGCTTGCGTTCGAGCAGCTGATC
>JBGPDX010000057.1:0-12840 GCA_041482475.1 Candidatus Limnocylindria bacterium
CAGACCTGGGTGTCGCCGCCGGCCGAGGCTCGCTGGGCATGGACGATCGTGACGTCCGGGCGGAGCGGCGGAACGGCGTAGACCATCCCGTCGCCGTACGGCGACTCGATCGGCCGGATCAAGGGGTTGGCTTTCGGGAGGTCGGTCTCGAAATACGAGCGGAGGGGGAAGAACGGGAGGCGGGCGGCACCGGCGGTGTAGCGGGCGACCATCCCGAAGTGGCTGTACTCCTCGATCTCGAGCTGCGGCGGATTGGCCTCGATCCGGCGGCGGATCGCATTGAGCCCGCCGACCCCGGGGTTGCCCAGCCACGAGAACACGAGCTTCCGGGCGACCCCGGCCGCGATCATCTGGTCGTAGATCAGGTCCGGCGTCATCCGGGCGAGGGTCAGGTCGCGCTTGCCCTGGCGGATGATCTCGTGGCCCGCGGCGAACGAGATCAGGTGGGTGAAGCCCTCGATCGCCACGGTGTCGCCGTCACGGACGAGCTCCCTCACGGCGTCGGCCATCGACGCCACCTTCGAGCTCACGATACGGACGGGGCAGACGAGGCGGAAGACCCGGCGGACAACGCGGACGTCCCGCCCCGTTCGGCTGCGATTTCACGAGGCGCCGCGACGACCCGGCGCATCACCGGGATGACGCGATCGCTCCCGATCGTCGCGTCCGGCGATGGATGGATGGTCGTCACTTGGGTCGCACCTCGCGCTGTCGGAACAGGTCGCTATGGATTGGGCCGCCGGCATCCTCGACCGGCGCGAGCCCCAGCAGCGCGCGTCGCGCCTTCTCGATGTCGGCCTCGTACTTGAGGAGGACGTTGAGCGTTTCCGGCGCCTCGTTTGGTCGAATCGAAGCGATCCCGAGGACGATCAGGGTTCGGGCCCAGTCGATCGCCTCCGAGATCGATGGGCGCTTCTTGAGGTCGAGGTCGCGGATCGTGCGGACAAGTCGGGCGACCTGCTCGGCAAGCGCCTGGGAGAGGTCCGGGACCCGGGCGAGAAGGATATCGCGCTCACGTTCGACCGACGGGTAACCCAGGTGGAGGTAGAGGCAGCGCCGCTTGAGGGCCTCGGACAGGTCACGCGTACCGTTCGATGTGAGGAAGACCATCGGCCGCCGCGTCGCGGTCACGGTTCCGAGCTCGGGGATCGTGACCTGGAAGTCCGACAGGACCTCAAGCATCAGGGCTTCCGCCTCGACCTCGACGCGGTCGATCTCGTCGATCAGAAGGACGACCGGCTCGGCGGAGCGGATGGCAGCCAGGAGTGGGCGATCCAGGAGGAATTCCTCGGAGAAGATGTCCTCCTCGAGCTCGGACCACGCCTCGCGCCGGTTGTCCGCCTGGATCCGGAGAAGCTGCTTCTTGTAGTTCCATTCGTACAGCGCCTTCGATTCGTCGAGGCCCTCGTAGCACTGGAGGCGGATCAGGCGAGCACCGGTCGCGAGCGCGACCGACCGGGCGAGCTCGGTCTTTCCGACGCCGGCGGGGCCCTCGACGAGGACCGGCTTCTGGAGGCGATCGGCGAGGAAGACGGTCATCCCGATGCGCCCGTCGGCGAGGTACGCCTCCTCGCGCAGCCTCGTCACGACTTCGTCCGGCGAGGCAAACCCCGTAGGCCGATCCTCGATCGGTCGCGGCCCGGCTCCAACGTCACCTGTCGTCATCCTGTTCGTCATTGTCCCTCTCTGCCAGGGTGCTCGTGGTCGACGGCGTGCCCGGGTCGACCGGGCTGAGGTCGATCGCCCCGATCGTCCGCCAGCCGGGCGGACGCCGCGCCCGTCCAGCAGGCCGGGTTACGCGATGACCGACCGCGCGGCGGCCAGGCGCGTCTCGGGGCGGCGCCCCGCAAACGCGTGATCGAGCAGTGCCCGAACGTCCTGCTCGGAGATCTCGAACCGGGTCCCCGCCGCCGCCGCGGCGATCAGGCCGGCGGCTTCGTCAAGGCGTTCGATCGGCATCCCGATCTCGCCGAGACCGGCGGGCGCGCCCATCACCCGTCCCAGATCGAAGATCGCCCCGGGGACGTCGGGGCTGCCGAGCGCGACCGCCATCCGGCCGATCGCCGCTGGCTGCGACGGCTGGACGTGAGCGAGCGCGTACGGCAGCACGACCGAGTGCATCTCGGCGTGCGGGAGGTCGTAGGCGCCGCCGAGCACGTGGCAGATCTTGTGGTGGATGCCGCCGCCGGCGACCGCGAACGCTGCGCCGGCAAGATAGGCTCCGGCGAGGACGTCGCCGCGTCCCGCCAGGTCGCCAGGGTCCGCGACGACGATCGGCAGGCCGCGGGCGAGGATCCTGATGCCCTGTTCCGCCATGAGGGAGGTGATCGGGTTTGCCCCGTCCGCATAGAGGGCCTCGGCGCAATGGGCAAGAGCGTTCATGCCCGACGGCCCGGTGATCGATGGCGGCAGACTGACGGTCAGAACGGGGTCGTACACCACGGTTCGCGGCTGAACGAGCGGGTCCCGGCCAGTCTCCTTCCGGGCACCGCTCGTCAATCCCCAGATCGGCGTCATCTCCGATCCGGCATAGGTCGTCGGAACGGCGAGGATCGGGATCGGGCGCTGGAGGACGATCGCCTTGCCAAGACCGGTGGCCGACCCACCACCGATCGTCAGAACGGCATCGGCGTCCGCGGACGTGGCAAGACGGCGAGCGCGTTCCGCGTCCTCGATCGGCACGTGCGGCCTGACGTCATCGATCTGCCCGACGATCCGCTCGCCCAGCCAGGCCACGAGCTTCTGCGCCCAGGGTCGTCCCGAGCGATCGGCAATGAGCAGCACTCGCCGGGCTCCCAGCCGGTCGACCTCATCGGGAATTCGGTCGAACGCGCCCTCGCCGAAGACCACCCGCCCGGGAAGCGCGTCGTAGACGAAGGGCTCCATCGCCGGGCTGCTCAGGTTCGCCGATCGCACGACTGCATGCGCGCTCAGGCTCCGTCGGCGAGCCACGGGTAACGAGCCGTGTCCCTGCCCGCGTAATCGGGGTCGAGGTAGATAGAGCTGCGCTGGATCTTGCCGTCGCGGACCCCGAACACATCGCACGGGCGCCCGGCGCGATGCTCCGGTTCGCCCGCCTTCCACGGCCGGTCGCGATGCGCTCCGACGCTCCACCCCTCGACACCGAGCGCCTTGCGCTCGTTGTCCGTCATCGGCCTCGCGATCGCCATCTCGCTCCTCCCTCTCACGGCCTCGGATAGAACGGCGGGATCGCCGCGTCGACGTTGATCCAGATCGACTTCGATTCGGTGTACTCGCGCATCGCCTCGAACCCCATCTCGCGACCGTAGCCCGACAGTCCAGTCCCGCCGAACGGCGATCCGGGGTTCACCCGCTTGTAGCTGTTGACCCAGACCATCCCCGCTCGGATCTGGGCGGCGACCGAGTGAGCTCGTGACAGATCGCGGGTCCAGAGTCCGCCGCCGAGGCCGTAGTCGACGTCATTGGCGATCGCGACGGCCTCATCGTCGCTGCGGAACGTCGTCACGGTCACGAACGGACCGAAGACCTCCTCGCGGCAGACCCGGGATGAGGGCTCGGCCCGGACGACGGTCGGGCGCAGGTAGAAGCCGCGATCCAGGGCCGGGTCCGTCGGGCTGGTCCCGCCGGTCAGGATCTCGCCCCCTTCGGCCCGGGCGACATCGATGTAGGACAGGACCCGGTCACGATGGCCCGCCGACGTCAGCGGGCCCATCTCGGTCGTCGGATCCAGCGGGTCGCCGAGACGGATCGATTCGGCGAGCTCGATGAACCGCGTCAGGAAATCGTCGGCGACGGACTCGTGGAGGATCAGTCGCGAGCCCGCAATGCAGGCCTGGCCCTGGTTGTGGAAGATCGCGAACGCCGAGCCGTTGACAGCGGCCTCCAGATCGGCATCCGCGAAGACGATGTTCGCCCCCTTGCCGCCGAGCTCGAGCTGGACCCGCTTGACGTTGCCGGCGGAGGCTTCGACGATCGTCCGCCCCACCGTGGTCGAGCCTGTGAAGGCGATCTTCTGGACGTCCGGATGCCGCGCGAGATGCTCGCCGGCCGTCCGGCCCGGCCCCGGAACGATGTTGACGACACCGGCGGGGATGCCGGCCTCGGCCATCAGCTCGGCGATCCGGAGAGCGCTGAGCGGCGTCAGCTCGGCCGGCTTGAGAACGACGGTGTTCCCGGCGGCGAGGGCCGGGCCCATCTTCCAGCTGCAGAACATCAATGGGAAGTTCCACGGCACGATCGCCCCGACGACCCCGAGCGGCTCGCGGAGGACGTAGTTCAGGAAGCCCGGTTCGACCGGGATCACGTCGCCCTGGAGCTTGTCCGCCATGCCGCCGAAGTAGCGGAAGGTGGCCGCCGTGCGGCCGGTGTCGAGGGTGCGGCTGTCGCGGATCGGATGTCCGGTGTCGAGGCTCTCGAGGCGGGCCAGCTCGTCCGCGTGCGCCTCGATCAGGTCGGCAAGCCGGAGGAGGATCCGGCCGCGCGCGGCAGCGCCGAGCCGGCTCCAGGCCGGGAACGCCGCGGCGGCGGCAACGACGGCCCGATCGACATCGGCCGGACCCGCTCGGGCGACCCGCGCGATCACGGAGCCATCGTGCGGGTTGATCGTCTCGAACGTCGCCCCGTCGACGGCATCGACGAACGCCCCGCCGATGAACAGGCGGTCGCGGATGCCGACGGCGGATCCGCCCTCCGTCAGCGTCATCGGGCCCTCTGCGTCATGGGCCGCCGCCAGGGCCGATCAGAGCTCGACCGGCACGGACGGCAGCTGACCGCTCGAGATCAGGCCCGGGAGGGCGGGATCGGCGTTTTCCCAGACGAGCAACATTGCCCGCTTCGGTGCGTAGCCCTGGTGTCGGATGTCCGCGGGCATCGCCGCGACGTCGCCTGCACGCATGGTGACCTTCGCCCGCGCCGATCCGGAATCACGGTCCTCGACCTGCCAGATCAGCTCGTCCGACAGCTGGATGAACCACTCGACGCGGTCGTTGCCGTGGATGATCGGAAGGATGTACTCCTCCGTCGTCGGGCAGTAGAGGCTGTCGCCGCAGACCGAGACCACGGATGGATTCCAGGTGACCTGCGATCGCGACAGGTACGCGAACAGGTTGAACGAGTTGACCTCGCTCTCGAAGCCAGGCTCCGGATGCGTCTCGGGCTCGTCCTGGGGAACATCGAGGAAGTGGCGGTTGACCGGATGGCCGTTGCCGTCGTTCCGAAGGGCCTCGTCACCGGGCACGCTGACCATTCTCTGGGCGGTGACGCGGTGACGGGTGATCGCCGGGCGGTTGTCGCCGTTCTTGATCCCGAAGGCGGATCCCGTTTCGCTCGGCGCAGCGAAGGGATCGAAGCCTGCGTTCGTCCAGTCATCGAGCATCTGCTCGAAGGTGGCCTTGATCAGCGACGTGTCGAAGTTCTCGAGGTGATCGAGCTCGGCCTTGCGATAGACGTCGTTGTACCGACCGGCGAACAGGTCGACCGTGCCGTAGTGGTTGACCGTCCCGACGACGCCATCGAAGTTGACGATGCCATAGAAGAACTGCCACGCGACGTCGCGCTGGAGCGCCTTGAGGAATGCGTCTGCCGACATGACGTGCTTGCCGGTCGGCCATTCGACGTAGACGAAGTACTCGTCGCGGCTGAACTTGAATTCGCCGAGGCGGAACGAGCGATAGCCGTCGATATTCGCGTCGCCCGACTTGACGTCGGTTGGAGCGCTGATGCTCATCGTGGTCTCCTGGTTCCCTGCCGGATCAGGGGTTGGTCTGGATGATGTCGGCCCAGCGGTAGATCGTGTCCGGACCCTCCTGGGTCTGGAGCAGGATGACCGCCGGGCGCTCGGCATGGAACCGGTACGCCGCGCCGACAGGGAGCAGGGTCATGTGACCGCGGTGGGCGACGACGCGGCCCATCGGCGGGCCGCTGGGATTGCCGGTCAGGGCGTTCGAGCCATGCTGGCTCGTCGGACCGAGATCGTCAGGGCCCAGCTTCTGGAGGTGGATCTCCACCTCGCCGTCCATCACCAGCGCGAACTCGTCATGCGGAGCCGTCCGCCACTCCGATGATCCCTCGGCGCGGATCGCCTCGATGACGTACTGGCGGTTCTTGCCGACGGCGACCTTTTCGTAGGCCCGCGCCGCCGCTGCGACCTCGAATACGTTCGAGAAGGCGTACCGCTTCGGGTCGTCATCGATGATGTCGATCGTGCCCTTCTGGAAATCCGCCAGGGACCCGAACCGGGTCGTGTACGTCTTCGTCATCGACCGTCTCTCCAGGTTCTTCAGGGCGGTTCAGATTCCGACCGCAATCAGGTACGATGGACGCAGCCTGACTGTTGTACGCCCAGCGAACAGCCGTGCGGCTAGCGTACGAAGTATCGGCTCGGGGTCGAAACGATGTCAAGACGGAGCGAGGACGGGATCGCGACCGCGCGGAGCGAGAGATTGCAGTCGCTCGAGCGGGGTCTTGCCGTGCTGAGCTCGTTCGCGCCCGATCATCCAGCCCTCACGATCAGTGAGGTCGCGGAGCGAACGGGCCTGACCCGGGCGACCGCAAGGCGCATCCTGCTGACCCTTGCCGACCTCGGGTATGTCGATGTCGAACGACGCGCGTTCACGTTGACGAGGGCGGTCCTCGAGCTGGCCAAGCCATTCTCGGTCGAGCGCGACCCGTGGAGCTTTGCCCGGCCGTATCTCGAGTCGCTCACGGAACGGACCGGTGAGTCGGCCTCGATCGCGATCCTCGACGACGCGGAGATCCTGTATGTCGCCCGAAGCCAGACGCGACGGCTCATGACCCTCGCGGTCACGGTCGGCTCGCGCCTTCCGGCTCACGCGACGTCGAAGGGTCGGGTCCTGCTGGCGTTCCTGCCGGAGCCGGAGCTGGAGGCCTACTTCGCCCGCCGGGCCATGGCCCGCTACACCGATCAGACCGTCGTCGACGAGGCCGAGCTTCGCGACATCCTGGCTGCGGTGCGGCGCGAGGGCTTCGCCGTGGTCGACCAGCAACTCGAGGAAGGCCTGTCGTCGGTGGCGGCGCCGATCATCGACGCGACCGGTCGAGCGAGCGCGGCGCTCAGCCTGTGCGCCCACGCCGGACGGGTCGACGGTGCCACGCTCCGATCGGACTTCGTCCCACTCGTCGTCGAGACGGCCCGCCGCGTCAGCGCCCTCACCGTTCGGGGTTGAGTCGACCGGCGTTGCGGGGCCGGCGGACTGGGTCAGCGCCGTCGCCGCGACCCCGCGCTTACGCCTCGCGAAGGCGGCTGATCTGGCCGGCCGCCCCAGCCTTCCGGCGGGGGTGGCGCGGGCGACCGTAGCGATCCCGGCAACAGCACGTCGACTGTGCCGATCGTCATGGCGGTGAGCTGGGCGATGACGTCGTGGATGTCAGGAGTTGCCGGGAGCACGCAGCGGAGGTCCGTGATCCCGGCATGGGCCAGGGCGATGACGCGGTCCTGACACTCCTCGAGGGTTCCGAAGATGCCGATGTCGGCGGGATGACCGAAGCGCGAGAAATCCGGATCCATCTCGGCTCGCGCCGCCGCCTCGGCGTCTGTCCTGCCGACCGAGACCGGGACGAGCGCAGCCACGCCCAGGGAGCCTGGGTCGCGACCGGCGAGCACGGCCGCCGCGCGTGCCTCGTCCGCCGCCGTCTCCAGGTCGGGGGTGTGCCACGCGGACAGGACGATGTCGTCCGCAACCGCGAGGAGGGTCGCCAGGTGCCGGCTGGCCGGGACGCCTGCAGACAGGCGGATGTCGATGCCGACGGCCCATAGCCCGGCGCGCAATCGCCGAAGGCTCTCGGCATCGTTGGCATCGTCGGCCTGGGCGCCGCCGACGATTCCCAGCTCGAGGCGGGTCTCGACCGGCCAATGCTTCACCTGCGCCTCGACGAGCGCGACGAGGTCCGAGACGTCGCGCCGGCCGTCGACCATCGCGCCGACCGCGGCCGTCCGCAGTCCTCCGGGCAGGCCCGCTGCGAGTGGCCAGGCATCCGCGTCGCCGAGAAGGGCCGTGCCGGCGACCGGATCCGCAACCCAGATGATGTCGATCCCCGCGCGCTCGCACATCCGGGCCAGCGATGGCAGCGCACCGACGGCCGTCCGGCCGTCGAACACGACGCCCAGCCGGACCAGGCGGCGAGGAGGCGGTCGGGTCGGATCGAAGGCATGCATTGCGACGTTCACGACCGCTCGTTCCTCTGCTCGCCATGCGCCGGCTTGTTCGCCTACCGTACAGTCACAGACGATGAGCCCGCAATCCGTTGCCGACACCGAGGGCGGCGCGGTCCTGCTACGACCATTGCTGGCCCTCGTCGCGAATCTCCGGGGCGCCGGCGTCGGGGTCTCCGCGTCGGAGGTGATCGACGCGACGCGAGCGCTCCGGACCATCCCGGTCGGGGAGCGCCGGGCGCTCCATGCCGCGTTCGCGACGACGCTGGTCAAGAACGCCGACGACCTTCGGACGTTCGATGTTCTCTTCGATCTCCGGTTCCCGGTTCGGTCGGGCGCGGGTCTTGCGGTGCTCGACGGTGCTGCCCTCCCGCCGGGGACCCGGGTCGCGGGTCGCGACATCTCGACCAGCCTGGACCGGCAGGCAGACAGCGACCGGGACGAGGCTGGCGCGAGCGATCTTCTCGCCAGGATCATGGATGCGATCCGGCGCGGTGATCCTGACGCTCTGAGCGCCCTGGCCGAGATGGCCATCGCTCAGTTTGGAGGCGTCGACGGCCAGCCGGATGCGACCGAGCGCTACTTCCTGTACCGGATCCTGCGGTCCCTCGAGCTGTCGAAGCTGATGAGCCAGATGCTCGCCGCCGCACGCGCCGAGGCCGGCGACGAACTGCTCGACGAGCGGGCGCTGCGAGGCGAGCTGGCCGAGCGAATCGAGGCCTTCAAACAGCTCCTGGCCAGCCAGCTCCGGGATCGGCTGGCGGCGTCGCGAGGAATCGACGAGACGATCCGTTCGATGGACCTGGTCGCGACCGACGAGATCGACTTCCTGGGCGCCTCGCCCCGCCAGCTGGCCGCGATGCGCGAGGCGATCCGGCCGCTCGCCAGGGTCCTGGCGACGAAGATGGCTCGTCGCCGGCGACGGCGCGATCGCGGCCGGCTCGACGTCCGGCGGACCGTCCGGCGCTCGCTGTCGTCCGGCGGGGTTCCGCTCGACCCGAGCTACCGCCGACCCAAGATCGCGAGGCCCGATCTCTATCTCCTATGCGATGTCTCTGGTTCGGTCGCCGAGTTCGCGTCGTTCACCCTGACCCTCCTCCAGGCGATGAGCGCCGAGTTCAGCCGGATGCGATCGTTCGCGTTCGTCGACGGGATCGACGAGGTGACCGATCACCTCCGTGATGTCGCGTCCTTCCTCGAGGTTCGCCACGTCCTCTACCGCGCCGACGTCATCGCCGACGACGGCCACTCCGACTACGGCGCGGTCTTCGACCGCTTCTGGGAGAAGCACGGTCACGCCCTGGACTCGCGCTCGACGATCATCGTGACGGGCGATGCACGCTCCAACCACCGCGAGCCGCAGGCGGCCGCACTACGTCGAATGCACGATCGAGCTCGCCGCGTCTACCTCCTGAACCCGGAGCCGGACGCGGACTGGAACACGACCGATTCGATCGTCGACGTCTATCGCTCGTCGCTCGACGCGGTGTTCGAGGTCCGCAACCTGCGTCAACTCGGTGAGGCGATCCTCCGGATCACCTGACCCGGCGGTCCGCCGAATCCCCCGAACGCAGTTGACGCAAAGGTCTACCATGCGCCTGTCTGTTCGCAGAGCGCCCTTTCGTTCGCATCGCGTCATGTTGTACGGATCGCGTACAGCCGGTCGGGAGCCTGCGATCTGGTTCGAGGAAGAGGGAGGCGGCACGTGGGGACGACGTTCATCGACGACTGGCGCAGCTACGTCACGCGACACCGGCTGGTCGCGGCCATCGTGGGCGGCATCGTGGCCACCCACGTCGCCACGAACACGGGCATGTGGTACCACGGCCTCGGGCTGCCGGACCTGAACTTCAATTACCTCAACGGGCTGCTCGTGTTCGGGAACGCGGGGATGGACCCGAAGGGGATGTCCGACCCGGTGATGTTGACGCTCTTCGGAGGCGTGGCCCATTACGCCATGGGCGTCTCGTTCGCCCTCATCTATGCATTCGGGATCTTCCCGTTGCTTCCGATTGCCAACACGCTCCTGGGCAACTTCGCGAAGGCGATCATCTGGGGGCTGATCCTCGGCACGCTCAGCGCCGTGTGGTGGATCAACCTCTTCCCGAATCTCGCCGGCCCCGGCAAGGACGCTGGAATCTTCATGTCCAACCTCGGCGCCGATCAGTGGAAATGGGTGATCGCGGTCTACCTCTGGCACATCGTCTACGGGTTCCACCTCGGTGCCTTCTACCAGCCGAGGGACGTACCGGCGACCCAGGACGCCTAGCTGAAGGGTCAGCGCCGGCGGCCTCAGCCGCCACTCGGTTCCTGCAGTCGTTGATGCTCGCGCTCCGCGTCCCGGCGCCGGCCGCGGAGCGAGAGCCCCGTTTCGTTCGGTTCCGAACGGCGACGCTCCGGTTTTGGAGCGGCGGGTTGACCTGGACATCTGGTTGACGCTGCCACCTATGATCGAGCCGATCCGAGCGTCGCCGACGGGTTCGCCGTGCGAGCGACGGGTGACGTGGCGGCGGTCGATCCCGACCCGCCCGGCTGCGACCTCAGGAGGAGACTGCGATGCGAGCGATCCGCTTTGACGAGTACGGCGACTACGACGTCCTTCGCGTGGTCGACGTCCCTGAGCCCGATCCAGCAGCGGGCGACGTGGTCGTCAAGATGGCGGCCGCCGCGGTGAATCCGTTCGACAACACGGTCCGACGTGGCTGGGTCCCCCAGGTCGCGGCGGGTCTCATCCAGGGCAATGAAGGCGCCGGCGTGATCGTCGGGGTGGGGTCCGAGTCGCTTCCGCCAGGCACCAGGGTGATGCTCATGGGGGCGTACGGCTTCGCCCGATCCGGCACGTGGCAGGAGTACGTGACGGCGGCACCTGGCGAAGCGACGAGGGTCCCGGCCAATCTCACTGACGTCGAAGCCGCCGCCGTCCCCGTTGCCTACATCGCCGCGCAGCTGGCACTGACGCGCGGCGTCCGATTCACGCCGGGGATGACGCTGCTGATCCCCGGCGTTGGAGGATCCGTGGGGAATGCCGCGATCCAGCTCGCGAAGGCCCAGGGCGCGGGCCGGGTGATCACGTCAGCCGGGCGCACGGAGAAGGCGGACAAGGCCCAGAGCCTGGGGTATACCGACGTCGTCGATCTCGCGAAGGAGTCCCTCAGCGAGGGGGTCATGCGCCTGACGGATGGCAAGGGCGTGGACGTCGCCCTCGATTCGATCGGGGGTTCCATCACGGGTGAAGCGCTGAAGTCGGTGGCGCCGGGCGGCCGGGTCGTGCAGATGGGCTACCCGGCTGGCACAGAGCTCACCGTGAACGCGCTCACGCTGATCTGGAGCGCTCTCGGTGCCGGTGGGTCGACGAGCGTGGAGGGCTTCAACATCTATTTCCAGCCGCCGGAGGCGTATGCGGCAGCGTGGTCCACGGTGCTGCCGCTGCTCGCAGAGGGAACGGTCAAGCCCGCCATCGACCGGACGTTCCGTCTCGAAGAGGCGGCCGAGGCAACGCGCCACCTCATCGAGGATCGGCCGTTCGGCAAGGTCGTCCTGACGATGTGACCGCAGGTCGGTCGATCGCAATCTTCCCGCATTCGCTCGTGCCGACCGACCACGGCGCGTTGGTGGTGCGCGCCGGAGCTCAGCCGGCGGCCTCGACCCCGGTGATCGCGTGGGCGGCCTCGGCCGCGTGGAGGATCGGGCGGTCGGCGGTCTCGCCGGCGATCGCGGCGACCGACTCGGCAAAGATCCGGAGCGCCGTCGCCATCTCCGCTTCCGAGACCACGAGCGCCGGCGACATCCGGACCGACGTCTTGCCGCATTCGAGGACGAGGAGGCCGCGCTGGAAGGCGGCCCACTGGACCTCCTCGGCGTGTTCGGCCGTGTCGAACTCGACGCCGAGCATCAGGCCTCGGCCGCGGATATCGCGGACGAGCGACGGATAGCGGTCGCGAAGGAGCGCCAGCCCGGCGAGCGCCTGCTCACCGCGGACGCGGGCGTTGGCGACGAGACCGCCCTCGAGGAGGTCGATCGTCGCCAGGGCGGCCGCGCAGGCAACCGGGTTGCCGCCGTAGGTCGAGCCGTGAGCGCCGGGCCCCCAGGCCTCGAGCAGGTCCGCCCGGGCGACCATCGCCCCGAGGGGCATGCCACTCGCGATGCCCTTGGCGGTCAGGAGGATGTCCGGCCTAATGCCCCATTGCTCGATCGCCCACATCGATCCGGTCCGGCCGGCGCCCGACTGGATCTCGTCGGCGATCAGGAGGATCCCGTGCTTGTCGCAGATCGATCGGAGGCCCTGGAGGAAGCCGTCCTCCGGGACGATGTAGCCGCCCTCGCCCTGGATCGGCTCGACGATGATCGCCGCGATCTCGTTCGCGGGCGCGAGCCTGTCGAACAGGACGTCGTCGAACCAGCGGAGATCCTCGACCCGGCCGTACGGGGCGTGGAACACGCCCGGCAGCAAGGGCCCGAACCCGGCGTGGTACTTCGCTTTCGAGGCCGTCAGCGAGATGGCCCCGTACGTCCTGCCGTGAAACGCCCCGAGGAAGGCGACGACATACGGCCGCTTCGTCGCGAAGCGGGCAAGCTTGATCGAGGCCTCGACGACCTCCGCCCCGGAGTTGCCGAGATAGGCGCGTGCCCGGCCGCCGGCGATCGGGGTCAGCTCGGCGATCCGCTGGCACGTCTCGGCGTAGATCGGG